>NC_015422.1:4372500-4660000 GCF_000204645.1 Alicycliphilus denitrificans K601
CGTGCATTGCAGCGAAGCATGGAGTATAGCGCGGGTTTACCCCTAAAAAGTCTTCCGGATCACTTTTTCGTGGGATGCCTCTCCCGAAGGTCCAAGGGGCTCTTGCCGCCCCGGCCGATAATTCCAGCCATGGCACTGATTACTTTGATGGACGCCCAGCTGGCGTTCGGGCATGTGGCCCTGCTCGACCATGCCGATTTCGCACTGGAGCCGGCCGAGCGTGTGGGGCTGATCGGGCGCAACGGTGCCGGCAAATCTTCCCTGCTGAAGATTCTGGGCGGCCTGGCCAGGCCCGACGATGGCACGCTCAGCGTCCAGCAGAGTTTGCGCATCACCTATGTGGCGCAGGAGCCGGACCTCGCCCCCGAAGACACGATCTTCCAGGCTGTGTCGCAGGGACTGTCGGAGGCCATCGCGCTGCGCGAGCAGTATCTGTCCGGCGCGCCCGGGCTGGACTTGGATGCGCTGCAGTCCCGCATAGAAGCCCAGGGCGCCTGGAACTGGGAACAGCGCGTGGAGGAAACCCTTCAACGCCTGCATCTCGCTCCGCAGGCGGTGATCGGCACGCTCTCGGGAGGCACCAAGAAGCGCGTGGCACTGGCCCAGGCCCTGGTGGCGCGGCCAGACGTGCTGCTGCTCGACGAGCCTACGAACCATCTGGACCTCGATTCCATCGAATGGCTGGAGGAACTGCTGCAGGCGTTCAAGGGCGGCATCGTCACCATCACCCACGACCGCGCCTTCCTGGACCGGATCGCCACCCGCATCGTGGAGCTGGACCGGGGGCAATTGCGCTCCTACCCGGGCAACTTCGCGCGCTATCTCGTGCAGAAGGAGGAGCAGCTGGCGCAGGAGGCCGTCGTCAACGCCCGCGCCGACAAGCTGCTCGCGCAGGAGGAGGTCTGGATCCGCAAGGGCGTGGAGGCCCGGCGCACGCGCAGCCAGAGCCGCATCGGCCGGCTGCAGGCCCTGCGCGCCGACCGCGCGGCGCGGCGCGAGGCGCTGGGCAGCGTGAAGATGGACATTGCCTCGGGCAGCCAGGGCAGCTACCAGGGCAAGATCGTGGCCGAGCTCACGCGCGTGAACAAGGCGTTCGGCGACAGGACGATAGTGCGCGACTTCAGCGCCACCATCCTGCGCGGCGACAAGGTGGGCCTGATCGGCCCCAACGGCGCGGGCAAGACCACGCTGCTGAAGCTGATCCTGGGCGAGCTGGAGCCCGACAGCGGCAGCGTGCGCCGCGGCAGCAATCTGCAGGTGGCCTACTTCGACCAGATGCGTCACGCCATCGACCTGGATGCGACGCTGGAGGATTTCATCAGCCCGGGCAGCGAGTGGATAGAGATCGGCGCGCAGCGCAAGCATGTCAAGAGCTACCTGGGCGACTTCCTGTTTTCCCCGGCGCGCGCGCATTCCCCCGTGCGCTCGCTCTCGGGCGGCGAGCGCAACCGGCTGCTGCTGGCCCGGCTGTTCGCGCGCCCGGCGAACGTGCTGGTGCTGGACGAGCCGACCAACGACCTGGACATCGACACGCTGGACCTGCTGGAGGAGCTGCTGCAGGGGTATGACGGCACGGTGTTCCTGGTGAGCCACGACCGGACCTTCCTGGACAACGTGGTCACCAGCACCATCGCCCATGAGGGCGATGGCCTGTGGCGCGAGTACGAGGGCGGCGTGCAGGACTGGCTGACGCAGTCGCGCCGCAGCCGCGAGCTGGCGAGTGCCGCGCCGGCAGCCGCCAAGAATTCAAGCAAAAATGAGCCCAAGGGCACACCAGTCAAGCGCGAGCAGCTACAAAAAAGAAAGCTCAGCTACAAAGAGCAGCGCGAGCTGGAACAGCTGCCCGGCCAGATCGACGCACTGGAGGCCGAGCAGAAGGCCATCCGCGACGAACTGGCCGACGGCAGCCTGTACGCGCGCGACGGCGCGCGCGCCGCGGCGCTGCACCAGCGCGATGGCGAAATCGAGGACCTGCTGATGCAGGCGCTGGAGCGCTGGTCCGAGCTGTCGGCCTGAAGCTCAGATGCGGTGGTGCAGCCGGTCGGTGGAGCCGCGCAGGCGCGCGATCAGTGCCGGCGCGATCTGCGTGAGCGGCAGCACCTCGTCGGCCGCGCCGTGGGCGATGGCCTCGCGCGGCATGCCGAAGACGATGCAGCTGGCCTCGTCCTGCACGTAGTTGTAGCTGCCCGCATCCCGCATCTCGCGCATGGCGGCGGCGCCATCGGCGCCCATGCCGGTGAGCATGATGCCGTAGGCATTGCGCCCCACCACGGCGGCGGCCGACTTGAACAGCACCTCCACCGAGGGCTTGTGCCGGTTCACGGGCGGGCCGTCGTCCACCACGGCCACGTAGTTGGCGCCGCTGCGCGCGAGGTGGAACTGCCGGCCCCCCGGCGCGATGTAGGCGTGGCCCGGCAGGATGCGCTCGCCGTTCACCGCCTCCTTTACCGTGATCTGGCACAGGCTGTTGAGCCGCGCCGCGAAGCTGGTGGTGAAGCCCGGCGGCATGTGCTGGGTGATGACGATGGCCGGCGAGTCGGCCGGCATGTGCACCAGCACCTCGCGGATGGCCTCGGTGCCGCCGGTGGAGGCTCCGATGCAGATGAGCTTCTCGGTGGACAGGCGCCCGAGCGGCGCCGACGCGGCGGATGGCGGCGGCGCTGCCGGCGCATCGCCGCCAGGGTGCGCTATGGCGCTGGCGCTGCGCACCGGCATGCGCCGCACATGGGCCGATGCCGCGACGCGGATCTTGTCCACGATCTGCGCGGCCAGGTCGTTGAGCCCGCCGGCCAACCCCACGCGCGGCTTGGCCACGAAATCGACGGCGCCGAGCTCCAGCGCCCTCATCGTCACCTCGGCCCCGCGCTCGGTCAGCGTGGAGATCATGACCACCGGCATGGGCCGCAGGCGCATGAGTCGCCCGAGGAAGTCGATGCCATCCATGCGCGGCATTTCCACGTCGAGGGTGATCACGTCGGGGTTCCTCTCGCGGATCATCTCGCGCGCGATCAGCGGATCATTGGCCGTGCCTATGCACTCCATGTCACCCTGGCGGTTGATGATCTCCGACAGCAGGCTGCGCACCAGCGCCGAATCGTCCACCACGATCACCCTGATCTTGCCGCTCATACCCTCGCATCCTTGTGTCGTTCTGATTGCATCCAGGCATCCGGCGTCAGAAAAGATCGACCGAACCGCCGCTCGTGGTCCGCGCCACCGTGGCCGCATTGCCCCGCACTTCCTGGGCCAGCGACTCGGGGTGTGCGTGGGCAAGGCGCTTGACCATCGCCTTGCCCGTCGCGGGAAAGAACACCACCTTGCGCGGATAGATGTCGAGCACGTCCTCCGACACCACGGGAATGCGCTCAGTGGCCAGGTAGTTCTGCACGAACCGCGTGTTGCGCTCCCCCACGTTCATGGTGGTGAAGTTGTGCATGACCTGCCCGCCGCCGAAGATCTTGGCCTGCAGGGTCTCGCGTCGCGCGCCCAGCTTCATCATCTCGTTGATCAGCAGTTCCATGGCATAGGAACCGTAGCGCCCCGAGGTGTCGGCGCTGCCGCCTTCGGGCAGCATGAAATGGTTCATGCCGCCCACGCCCGCGCGGCTGTCCCAGAGGCAGGCGGCGATGCACGAGCCCAGCACCGTCATGATGGCGATGCGCTCGCGGGCGACGAAGAACTCGCCCGGCAGCACCTTGACGGCGTTGTGCTGGAAGTGGTGGTCGAAGAAGAAGAACGAGGCCTCGCCGGGCTTGCGCGCGCGCGCCTTGAGCTCCTGCAGCGACACCTCGGGCGCCGCGTCCGGGGCGCGCACGTCCACGCCCAGGGGCGCGATGCGCGGCACGTGCCTGCGCTCGGGCAGGCCGCCTGGCGCCCCCGCGGGCCGCGCATCAGGTCTTGTTGGAACGCTCATGAATGGGGCCATCCGCTCACAGGCGCTCGTAGACCGTCTTGCCGCGCAGAGTGAAGAGATCGCGCGAATCGCCGAAGTTTTCCGCGTGGCCCACGAACAGCATGCCGCCCGGCTTGAGCACGCGGTGGATGCGCTCGAGCACGCGCCGCTGCGTGGGCGCGTCGAAGTAGATCATCACGTTGCGGCAGAACACGGCGTCGAAGGGCTCGCGGAACGGCCAGTCGTCGCGGATCAGGTTGACGCTCAGGAACTCAATGGCGCGGCGCAGCTCCGGGCGCACGCGCGCAAGCCCGGCATTGGCGCCCTTGCCGCGCAGGAAAAAGCGCTGCAGCCGCTCCTGGCTCAGGCCCTTGAGGCTGTCGAGCCGGTACACGCCGCGCGCCGCCGTGGCCAGCACGCGCGAATCGATGTCGCTCGCCACCAGCTTGAACGAGGCCTGCGCTCCGAGCGATTCAAGCGCGGTCATGACGATGGAATAGGGCTCCTCCCCCGTCGAGGCCGCACTGCACCAGACATTCCAGGGCCCTGCCGGACGGCTGCGCAGCAGCGTGGCCAGGATCTCGAAATGGTGCTGCTCGCGAAAGAAGGCCGTGAGGTTGGTGGTGAGCGCGTTGACGAATTCCTGCCATTCGGGCCCGTCGCTGCTTTCGAGCCAGCCCAGGTAATCGTGGAAGCTCGAATGGCCGGTGTCGCGCAGACGGCGCGACAGCCGGCTGTAGACCATGGCGTGCTTGCCGTCGTGCAGGCTGATGCCGGCGCGCTGGTAGATCAGGGACTTCACGCGCGAGAAATCGGCGGTGGTCCAGGCGAACTCGCGCCCCTCGCCTTCCTGGCCCGCGGCGCGGTCCTCCACTGGCCGGACCAGGCCCAGGGGCGCATGCGCGTGGCGCTCGGCCTGGGCCGCTGCAAGAGTGTTCCCGCGCATCGGCATCAGGCCGCCGCCAGCCCCATGTCCGTGCCCGACATCAGGCGCTCGATGTCCAGCAGGATGAGCATGCGCTCGCCCACCGAGCCCAGGCCGCGTATGCACTGGGCGTCGATGGCGCTGTCGATATCCGGCGCCACGCGCACCTGCTCGGGCGCCAGTTCCATGACGTCGCTGACCGAGTCCACGACGATGCCGACCACGCGCTCGCGCAGGTTCAGGATGATGACCACCGTCAGGCTGCTGTACTCGGCCTGCGTGCAGGCAAAGCGCAGGCGCATGTCCACGATGGGGACGATGGTGCCGCGCAGGTTGATCACGCCCTTGATGAAGGGCGGCGCGTTGGCGATGCGCGTGGGAGCCTCGTAGCCCCGGATTTCCTGGACCTTGAGGATGTCTATGCCGTACTCCTCCTGTCCCAGGCGGAAGGTCAGGTACTCCCTCGCGCCGGCCGCCACGGCCTCTATGCCCTTGTCCACCACGTTCATGCGCTCGCTCCTCGTTGCTTGGCGTTTGTTACTGTCAATGGCGTGCACGGCGCACCAGGGCGGCCGTGTCCAGGATCAGCGCCACGGTGCCGTCGCCCAGGATGGTGGCGCCCGACACGTTGGGCACCTTGCGGTAATTGGTCTCCAGGTTCTTCACCACCACCTGGTGCTGGCCCAGCAGCTCGTCGACCAGCACCGCCACGCGGCTGCCGTCGGCCTCCACCACGACCATGATGCTGCTGCCCTCGCCGGCGTTCGGCCGCGGCACGTCGAAGATCCGCTCCAGCGACACCACCGGCATGTATTCGTCGCGCACCTTGACGAGCTGCGAGCCCTGTGCGACGGTGTTCACGTCGTCCGCGTTCACCTGGAACGACTCCACCACCGACGACAGCGGCAGGATGTAGACCTCGTCAGCCACGCCCACCGACATGCCGTCCATGATGGCCAGCGTGAGAGGCAGCCGCACGGACACGCGCATGCCGTAGCCCTCGGCCGAGTCGATCTCCACCGAGCCGCCCAGCGAGGTGATGTTGCGCTTGACCACGTCCATGCCCACGCCGCGGCCCGACACGTCGGTCACCACGTCGGCCGTGGAGAAGCCCGGCGCGAAGATTAGGTTCCAGACCTCGCCGTCGGGCATGGCGTCGGAAACGTCCAGCCCGCGCTCGCGCGCTTTCTTGAGGATCTTCTCGCGCGACAGGCCCTTGCCATCGTCGCGCACCTCGATGACGATGGAGCCGCCCTGGTGCGATGCCGACAGGCTCAGGGTGCCGTGCTCGGCCTTGCCGGCGGCGATGCGGTCGTCGGGCAGCTCTATGCCGTGGTCCAGGCTGTTGCGCACCAGGTGGGTCAGGGGGTCGGTGATCTTCTCCACCAGGCTCTTGTCGAGCTCGGTCGCCTCGCCGTGGGTGACGAAGTCCACCTTCTTGCCCAGCTTGCCCGCCAGGTCGCGCAGCATGCGCGGGAAGCGGTTGAAGACGATCGACATGGGGATCATGCGGATCGACATCACGGATTCCTGCAGGTCGCGCGTGTTGCGGTCCAGGTCGGCCAGGCCGGCCAGCAGCTGCTGGTGCAGGCCCGCGTCCAGGCCGCGGCTGTTCTGCGCCAGCATGGCCTGGGTGATGACCAGCTCGCCCACCAGGTTGATGAGCTGGTCGACCTTGTTCACGGCCACGCGAATGGTGGACGATTCCATGGACGCCTGGCTCGCCGCTTTGGGCTCGGCGCCCGCGCGGGGGGCCGCCGGCCGCGGGGCCGGCGCGGCCAGCGCGGCGGCGGCCACCTCGTCGACGGGCACGCCCGGGGCGCCGGCAAAAAAGCCGTAGGGCTCCGGCGGAGCCTGGGGCGCCGCCTGCGGCGCGGCGGCGGCAGGGGCGCCGGCGGCGTGGATGGCCACCTGCTCCTTGGCGACGTGGAAGGCGAACAGGTCCAGCAGGTCCTCGTCGGTGGACGCGGTCCGCACGGCGAAGCGGCGCATGCCCGGGCGCCCGTCGGGCAGGTCGTCGATGCTGCCCAGGCCGGGGATGTCGCGGAACAGGTCCTTGATGGCCTCGGCCAGGGCCGGCTGGGCGAGCGGGCCGATGTGGATTTCCAGCGCGCGCGTGCCGTCGGCGTCGGCCTGGCCCTGTTGAGCCTGTGCCTCCTGCGGGGCGGGCAGCGGGGTGGGCGCGGCCGGCGCGGGCGCTGCGACCGGGGCCGGCACGCCGCCCGCGGCCAGCGTGCTGATGCGGCGCACAAGATCCTGGGTGGACATGGCCTCGCCCTGGCCGCCGGCCTGGTGGCGCGCCAGCAGGCTGCGCGAGGCGTCGGCCGACTCCAGCAGCACGTCCACCATCGGTGCAATGACCTGTAGCTCGTGGCGGCGCAGCCGGTCGAGCAGCGATTCCATCTGGTGCGTCAGCTCGGCCACGTCGGCAAAACCGAAGGTGGCCGCGCCGCCCTTGATGGAGTGGGCGCAGCGGAAGATACCGTTGAGCTCCTCGTCGTTGGCGGCATCCAGGTCCAGGTCCAGCAGCATCTGCTCCATCTGGTCAAGGTTCTCGCCGGCCTCCTCGAAGAAGATTTGATAGAACTGGCTGAGATCGAAGTCCGCGCCCGTGCCCGCGCCTTCTTGATGGGTGTCCGCCATGGTTCCGGATTCCTGTGTTCTTGCTGCGTGAATGGGTGATGTGTGGCCGCCGCTCGTCAGCGGATGACCTTCTGGATGACCTCGACGAGGCGCGTGGGGTCGAACGGCTTGACCAGCCAGCCCGTGGCCCCCGCGGCGCGGCCCGCCTGCTTCATCTGGTCGCTGGACTCCGTCGTGAGGATCAGGATGGGGGTGCTCTTGAAGCGCGGATGCGCGCGCAGCTTGCGCGTCAGGCCGATGCCGTCCAGGCGCGGCATGTTCTGGTCGGCCAGCACCAGGTCGATGTCGTGGGTCTCGGCCTTCTCCAGGGCGTCCTGGCCATCCACCGCCTCCACCACGTGATAGCCCGCACCCGTCAGGGTGAAGGACACCATTTTCCGCATGGACGGGGAATCATCGACCGCGAGAATGGACTGCATGGAAAGCTCCAACGACTTCTGACTTGAATGAATGAATGGATGAAACGGCGGCGGGGCCTTCAGAACAGCTCCACCGAGCCTGCGGCCATTTCGCTTTGCGTCACGGGATTGGGGCGTTCGGGAGCCATGCCTTCGAGCGGCGCGGATTCCTCGCCCTCCTCGGAGCCCATGACCTCGGCCGCGAGGCGGAAGGCGCAGGACTGCAGCACCCTGCCGCTGTGGCTGAGCAGCTGCGTCGCCATGTCATGGAACTGCAGCTCGGTCACCGCGCTGCGCAGCGCGCCGCGCAGCGTGGCCAGTTCGGGGGAGCCGCCGATCACCGCGTCCGTGAGCGACGCATTGGCCTCGCCGAAACGCGCGAGCAGGTTCTCCGTGGCGTGGTCGAGCAAGCCTTCGAGGCGATGCAGGTCGTGCATGACCATCAGCAGGCAATCCTGCAACTCGGCGGCCACCATGACGGGGACCTGCACCGCAGGCCCTTCCGGCATATTGAGCGTAGATTGCATCGTTTCTCCATCACCGCCGGCCTCGGCCCCTTTGCGGGGTGCACCAAGCCCAACTTGTTCCAATGTGTATCCTATGATACCTATTCCTACCGAACCTGACACTCCGAAAAGACCCGTGCGCGTACTTCATCTTGAGGATTCGGCCGCGGACCATGCGCTGGCGCGGCTGACCCTGCGCCGCGCCGGCCTGCCGCACGAGATGCGCCACGTGGACACGCTCGACGAGTTCGCACGGTGGCTGCAGCAGGAGAGCTTCGACCTGATCCTGGCGGACTACCGCCTGCCCGGGTTCACCGCCCTCGATGCCTGGCGCATCGCGGAGCAGCGCCCGGACCACCCGCCCTTCGTGCTGCTGTCGGGCGCGATCGGCGAGGCGGCGGCGGTCGATGCCATGCGCCTGGGCTTTGCCGACTATCTGCTCAAGGACGACATGGCGCGCCTGCCGCACGTGCTGCTGCGCGCCATCGAGGTGGCCGAGGCGCGCCGCGCGCGCGAGCAGGCCGTGGCCGAGCTGGCCGATTCGCAGCAGCGCCTGGCGGACCTTGCCGAGCACCTGCAGACCTCGATCGAGGAGGAGCGCGCCGCCATCGCGCGCGAGATACACGACGACATCGGCGGCGCGCTGGCCGCGGTCCGGTTCGACCTGGCGTGGCTCGCGCGCCACAGCCAGGACGACGGCCAGCGCACGCATGCCGCCAGCGCCACCGAGATGCTGCAGCACGCCATAGACGCGAGCCAGCGCCTCATGATGAACCTGCGCCCGCCCGTGCTGGACCAGGGCCTGGTGGCCGCCGTGCGCTGGCTGGCCGAGTCGTTCGAGCGCCGCACGCGCGTGCCCGTGCGCGTGAGCGCCAGCCGCGAGGCCATGGACATGCCGCCCGCGCTGCAGCTCGTGGCCTACCGCACGGCGCAGGAGGCGCTGACCAACGTGCACAAGCACGCCCAGGCCCGGCGCGTGCACATCGACCTGTCCGACCACGAGGGCGTGCTGACGCTGGAGGTGAGCGACGACGGCCGCGGCATCGCGCCCGAGATGCTGCAAAAGCCCCGGTCCTTCGGCCTCAGGGGCCTGCAGGAGCGCGCGCGCCGCGCCGGCGGCTGGCTGGACATCAGCAGCCGGCCCGGCCAGGGCACCTCGGTGATCATGAGCGTGCCGCTAACATCGGATGGCTGTGATGCAGGAGGAGAGCCGTGATCCAAGTGGTGCTTTGCGACGACCACGCCGTACTGCGGCGCGGCATACGCGACACGCTGACCGAGTCGCCCGACATCTGCGTGACCGGCGAGGCGGGCAGCTACCCCGAGCTGCGCGAGGTGCTGCGCACGGCCGCGTGCGACGTGCTGCTGCTGGACCTGAACCTGCCCGGGCGCAGCGGCCTGGAGGTGCTGGCCAGCCTCAAGGAGTCGCACCCCGCGATCAAGGTGCTGATCGTCTCCATGTACCCCGAGGACCAGTACGCGCTGCGCTGCCTGAAGGCCGGCGCGCACGGCTACGCCAACAAGGCGGGCGACCCGGTGCAGCTCATCGCCGCCGTGCACACCGTGATGCAGGGCCGCAAGTACCTCACGCCCGAGGTCGCGCAGCTGCTGGCCGACAGCCTGGCCCAGCCCACGCCCGAGCTGCCGCACGAGTCGCTGTCGGAGCGCGAGCTGCAGACGCTGGTGAAGATCGCCTCGGGCAAGCGCCTGTCGGACATCGCCGAGGAGCTGATGCTCAGCCCCAAGACCGTGAGCGTGTACCGCGCGCGCGTGCTGGAGAAGCTGCGCCTCGCCAACAACGCGGAGCTGACGGTGTACGCGATACGCAACCGGTTGGTATGAAAACCATAGCTGCTACCGCTTGATGGAAGCTATTTTCAATATTCTTTCACGTCGAAAACCAGTAACAGCAAGCGGTAGCAGCTATCACTTTTGAAAGATATCGATCGCCTGCTGCAGCAGCGTGAGCATGGGCTGCTCCAGCATGGGCAGCGTGGCCGTGATGCCCAGCATGCCCACGGTGAGCGTGACCGGGAAGCCCACGGCGTAGATGTTCATCTGCGGCGCCACGCGCGAGATGACGCCCAGCGTGAGGTTGACGAACAGCAGCAGCGCAATCATGGGCAGCGCGATCCACAGGCCGCTGGCGAACACCGCCGCGCCCAGCTCGTGCAGGCGCATCTGCGCCACGGCCTGCAGGAAGTGGCCGTCCACGGGGAAGCTCTCGAAGCTCTTGACCACGGCCATGAGCACCATCAGGTGGCCGTTGACGACCACGAACAACAGCATGGCGATGTTGCCGAAGAAGCGCGCCACGGCGCTCACCTGGGCGTTGCTCGCGGGATCGAAGAACGAGGCGAAGTTCAGGCCCATCTGCAGGCCGATGACCTCGCCCGCCAGCTCCACGGCCACGAACACCAGGCGCACGGCAAAGCCTATGGCCAGGCCCACGCCCACCTGCTGCAGCACCGCGCCGGCCGCCTCGCGGCCGCCCAGGTCTATCACCGGCTGCCCGGGCAGCGCCGCCTGCGCGCACAGGGCCACGAGGAAGGCCAGGCCGATGCGCACGCGCACGGGAATGGCGCGCATGGAGAACACCGGCGCGGAGGTGAAAAGGGCCAGCACGCGCAGGAACGGCCACAGCACCGGCGAGAGCCAGGCCATGATCTGCGCCTCGGAGAAGGTGATCATCCGACCACGGAGGGGATGGACTCGATCGTGCGCCGCAGGAAGTCCACCAGCGTGGAGATCATCCACGGCCCGGCGATGGCGAACACTACCATGGCCGCGATGAGCTTGGGCACGAAGGCCAGCGTGGCCTCGTGGATCTGCGTCACGGCCTGGAAAATGCTCACCAGCAGGCCCACGGCCATCACCACGCCGAGCACCGGCAGGGCGATCATGAGCAACAGGGTGAGCGCGTCGCGGCCCATGGTGAGGACGAACTGGGCGGTCATGAAAAATCCTTCACGTGGCAAAGCTCGCGGCCAGCGAGCCGATGAGCAGGTTCCAGCCATCGGCCAGCACGAACAGCATGAGCTTGAACGGCAGCGCCACCAGCACCGGCGAGAGCATCATCATCCCGAGCGACATGAGCACGCTGGACACCACCATGTCGATGATCAGGAACGGGATGAAGACCATGAAGCCGATCTGGAACGCCGTCTTGAGCTCGCTGGTCACGAAGGCCGGCACCAGCACGCGCAGCGGCGCGGTCTCGGCCGTCACGCCCTCGTCCAGCTTGGCCAGGCGCGCGAACAGCGCGAAGTCGGACTGGCGCGTCTGCTTGAGCATGAAGCCGCGCATGGGGGCCTCGGCCTTGGCGAGCGCCTGCTCGAACGACAGCGCGTTGGTGGTGTAGGGCACGTAGGCCTCCTGGTACACCTTGTCCAGCGTCGGCCCCATGACGAACAGCGTGAGAAACAGCGACAGGCCCACCACCACCTGGTTGGGCGGCGCCTGCTGCGTGCCTATGGCCTGGCGCAGCAGCGACAGCACGATGACGATGCGCGTGAAGCCCGTCATCATGAGCAGCACCGCCGGCAGGAACGACAGCGCGGTGAAGAACAGCAGCGTCTGTATCGGCACCGAATAGCTGGTCCCGCCCGCGCCCGAGCCGACCACGAGCGGCAGCGTGCCGGCGCCGCCCTGCTGCTGCCCAAGGGCCGCGCCCGCGAGCAGCAGGCAGGCCAGGCCCGCCGTCAGGCGTATGCACTTACGCATGGCCGCCCTCTGCGCCCCGGACCGCCTGCGCGCGCGCGGCCGACATCTCGGATGCGAACGAGGCCGCGTCGCCCGCAGCGGCCGGCAGCACGTGCAGGCAGCTCACCGCCTGCGCCGTCACGCCCAGCACCAGCAGCGTGCGCTGCTGCGGCGGCCCCACCTCCACCGTGACCACGCGCTGCTGCGGCCCCACGGCCACGGCCGAGAGCACGCGCGAACCGGCGCCCGCGCCCGCCTGCAAGCCCGCGCGCTGCTGCTGCAGGCGGCGGATCAGCCACGGCAGGGCCGCCAGGGCGGCCACGAACAGCACGACCAGCAGCAGCGTCTGGGTCATGATGCCCGCGTTACCCACGGCTGACACGGCGCAGCCGCTCCGACGGCGTGACCACGTCGGTCAGGCGGATGCCGAACTTGTCGTTGACCACCACCACCTCGCCCTGGGCGATGAGGTAGCCGTTGACCAGCACGTCCATGGGCTCGCCCGCGAGCGCGTCGAGCTCCACCACCGAACCCTGGGCCAGCTGCAGGATGTACTTGATCGGCACCTTGGTGCGGCCCAGCTCCACCGACAGCTGCACCGGGATGTCCAGCACCATGTTGATGTCCTGCACCGGCGCGTCGCCGCCGCCCGCGAAGGCGCGCGCGGGCTCGCCCGAGAGCGGGCCGCCCTGCTCGGCGTCGATGGTGCGCGCGTCGGCGCTCTTTTGCTCCTCCAGCGCCTCGGCCCAGCCGGCGAACGGATCGTCCGCCGCCGCGCCGTCGCCAGGCTGGCCGGCGTCGTGGTCGGATTCAGTTGACATTCTTTTCTCCCATCCAATGTGCATCGGCGCCGCGCAGGCACTGCTCGATGCGTATCGCGTATTTGGCGTTGTGCGTGCCGTACTGGCACTCGAAGACCGGCACGCCCTCGATGGAGGCGCGTATGCGCGGCTCGCGGTCGAGCTCGATGAAGTCGCCCGGCTTCATGGCCAGCAGCTGCTCCACGGTGGCGTCGGCGCGGGCCAGCTCGGCCACCAGCGTCACCTCGGCGGCCTGGATCTCGCGCGTGAGCACCTTGACCCAGCGGCGGTCCACCTCGATGGCGTCGCCCTGCACGGACGAGTACAGCACGTCGCGGATCGGCTCCAGCGTCGCATAGGGCATGCAGATGTGGATGGCGCCGGACAGGTCGCCGATCTCCAGCTGGAAGGCCGTGGACACGACGATCTCGCTGGGCGTGGCGATGTTGGCGAACTGCGGCTGCATCTCCGAGCGCTGGTAGGACAGCTCCAGCGGGTAGATGCCCTGCCAGGCCTTCTTGTATTCCTCGCAGATCAGGTTCACCAGGCGCTGGATCACGCGCAGCTCGGTGGCCGAGAAGTCGCGCCCCTCGATGCGCGTCTGGAGCTTGCCCACGCCGCCGTAGAGCGTGTCGATGATGCCGAACAGCAGCGACGGCTCGCACACGATCAGGCCGCTGCCGCGCAGCGGCCGTATGGCGACGATGTTGAAGTTGGTCGGCACCACCAGCTCGCGCAGGAAGGCGTTGTAGCGCTGCACCCCCACCGTGCCCACGGAGATCTCGGGGCTGCGGCGGATCATGTTGAACAGGCCGATGCGGAAGTTGCGCGCGAACCGCTCGTTGACGATCTCCATCGTCGGCATGCGGCCGCGCACGATGCGCTCCTGGCTGGAGATGTCGTAGTCGCGCACGACACCGCCCTCGATCTCCTCCTTGACGGTCTTCTGGCTCTCGCCGGTCACGCCCTCCAGCAGGGCATCGACCTCCTCCTGGGACAGAAAGGACTCACTCATGATGGCTCACTGAATGATGAAGCTGGAAAACAGCACCTGGCGCACGGGGTTGTTGTCCGCCCGGGGGCGGGGCGGCGCATCCTCGTCGTCCTCGTACTCGTCCTCGGGGTCGCGGCTGGCGGGGCGCTTGCGCGGCTTCGGGACCGTGAAGCCCAGCGGGCGCGAGACCTCGCGGCGGACGTCGAGGGCCAGCTTCTCCTTGCCCTCGCGCGTCAGCAGCTCGTCGGTAGTGCGCTGCGACACCAGCAGCAGCACGCTGCTGCGGATGCTGGGCATGTAGGTCTTGACGAGCTCGGCCGTCTTGGCGTCCGCCAGCTCCAGCGTGATGCCCACCTGGGCGAAGCGGTCGCCGCCGGGGTCGGCCAGGTTGACCACCATGTTCTCCATGGGCAGGAAGGTGGGCGGGGTCTTGGGCGAGGCGACCTGGGCCGTGCGCGCGGGCGCCTCTTCCTCGTCGCCCGCGTGGCGCTTGGCCAGCAGCAGCCATGCGGCGGCGCCGCCGGCCACCAGCAGCAGGGCCAGCACCGCCACGATGATGATCAGTTTCTTGCTCTTGGCCGGGGCAGCAGTGGTATCGGACACGTCGGTGCTTTCTTGCGCGGCAGGTGGGAGGGCCGCAGGCGAAAGACCCTGGGGCCATCACCTGCTTGTGTGGCCGATTATTCAATGCGGGCCACCCGATGATCGGCGAAATAAAAGCCCAAACCCCCGGCTATCGGACGCTTGGCGGCGCGTGCGCCGGGAGGCTCACACGAAGATGTCCACCGAACGCGTTCCCACGCCGCGTCCCCGGGCTGCGGCGCCGTCCGCCGGGGCCGCGGCCTGCACCGTGGCCTGGCGCGCGTCCTGGCGCCCGCCTTCGCGCGCACCCTGGCGCGCCGGCGCGCCGTCACCCCCGGCCGTGCCCACCGTCACGCCGGCCAGGTGCAGCCCCTCGCGCTGCAGCATCCCGCGCAGCTCGGCAGAGCCGGCGTCCAGCAGCTGGCGCGCCTCGGCCTGGTCGCTGCGGAAGGTGACATGGGCCTCGTCGCCCGTCAGCGCCACCCGCACCTCCACGGGCCGGCCATCGCCGTCGAGCGTCAGCGCGGCGTTCTGGGTCTTGTGGTGCACCCAGTAGGCCACCTGCTCGGCCAGCTGGTCCTCGGCGCTGCCCATGCCGGACTGCGCGGCATCGGCCGGGGCCTGCGCTGCGTCCGCCGCCGCCTCGGGCGCATGCGGCTGTGCCCCCTGCGTTTCGCCCGCTCCCGCAATCCGGGACTCGCCCTCGCGCGGCGCAGCCGGTGCCGCGCCCGCCATCGCCCCGGCCATGGCGCCGGCCGACATGGCGGGCACCACCGGGTCGAACTCGGGCCGTGCCAGGGCAGGCGCCAGGGCCTGCGAGGCGTCCCGCCGCTCGGCCGGCGCGGCGCTTGCGGCCTGGGCCGCAGGCACGGCCTGCGCCGCCATCTGCTCCATGGCCGGCTGCACGGGCGCCGCCCCGGCACGCAACGCCCGGTGGCCGCCACCCGCACCGGCGGCGTCCTGCGCGGGCAGTGCACGCGCCGCGCCCGCGCGGCCGGCCGGCCCCTGCGGCACGCCGTTGAGGGCGGCCGTCTCGGCAGCCCCATCGAGCAGTGCCGTCTGGCCCACCAGGCTGTCCTGGCCGTGGCGCAGCAGGCCCAGACCGACGCGGCCCATGAGGGTATCGGCCTCGCCGCCCATCACACCGCCCATCGCGTTGCCCACCACACTGCCCGCCACACCGCCCACCGTTCTGCCCTTCATGCCATCCGCCACACCCTCCACGGCCTTGGCCAACGCAACGCCGGGTTGCAGCCCGGCCACCCATGCCGCCAGCGCGGCGGCGTCCGGCTGTCCGGCCAGGGGCTGCGCCGCAGCGTCCGCCGGATCCCCCTGCAGACCCTCGGCGCCGTCACCGCCACCGTCCAGGGCCGTCGTGAGCACGCCAGCACCCTCGCCGCCATCCAGGGCCGCCAGCAGCAGCGCAAAGCCCGCGGTCTGAGCGTCGGTCTGGTCATGCGCCTGCGCGGCGCCTGCCTTGCCTGCGGCGGCGCGGGCGCCGCGCGCCTCGTGCGTGGCCTGCGGGGCGGGGGAAGAAATGCGTGCCTTTTCCATGGTCAATGCTCCTGATCCGGCATGGCGCCCTGTGCGCGGGCGGCGCGCAGCGCGGCGCGCTCGTCGGTCTGTTTCTGTTCCCGGCGCTGCTGCAGCAGCGCCAGCTCGGCGCGGCGCCGCTCCAGCACCTTGCGCAGGCTGGCCAGGCGCAGCTCGGCGGCCAGCAGCGCCTGGCGGGCCTGCTCCACGCGGGCGTCCTGGGCAGACACGGCGCCCGTCTGCAGCGAGATCGCGTGGTCCAGCCGGCCCATGAACTGATAGTGGTGGTACATCACCTCGGGCTGCACCTCGGCGCCCTCCCTCATGCCCCAGCGGCCCTGGGTCTCGCCCGCATAGCCCGCGAGCTGCTCCAGCTGCGCCTGCGCTGCCTGGAGCGCGGCCTGCACGTCCTTGAGCGTCTGGCGCGCAGCGTCGCGCTGGCGCTCGGCCAGCTCCGCCGCCACCTGGAAGGCCTTCAGCGACGACATGCGGCGTTCCTTTCCGCTTCAGACGCTGTGCGTGAAAGAGGGGGCGTCATCTCATGCACCTTCGAGCACCTGCCCCATGGCCGCGAGGCAATCGTCCATGGAGGCGGCCTCGAACATGTCCTGCTGCAGGAAGGCCGTCATGCCCGGCTGCAGGCGTATGGCTTCGTCGAGCAGGGGATCGGAGCCGCTCATGTAGGCGCCGACCTGGATCAGGTCGCGGCTCTTCTGGTAGCGCGAGTAGATGGCGCGGAAGCCCCGCGCCATGTCGAAATGGCTGCGCGAGACCACGTTGTGCATCACGCGCGAGGCCGACTGCTCGATGTCGATGGCCGGGTAATGCCCGCTCTCGGCCAGGGCGCGCGAGAGCACGATGTGGCCGTCCAGGATGGCGCGCGCCGCGTCGGCGATCGGGTCCTGCTGGTCGTCGCCCTCGGACAGCACGGTGTAGAAGGCCGTGATCGAGCCCACGCCGTTCAGGCCGTTGCCGCTGCGCTCGACCAGCGCCGGCAGCTTCGCGAAGCAGCTCGGCGGGTAGCCCTTGGTCGCGGGCGGCTCGCCGATGGCCAGGGCGATCTCGCGCTGCGCCATGGCGTAGCGCGTGAGCGAGTCCATGAGCAGCAGCACGTGCCTGCCCTGGTCGCGGAAATGCTCGGCAATCGCCGTGGCGTAGGCCGCGCCCTGCATGCGCAAGAGCGGCGGCGCGTCGGCCGGCGCGGCCACCACCACGGCGCGGCCGCGGTCGGTCTCGCCCAGGATGTCCTCGACGAACTCCTTGACCTCGCGCCCGCGCTCGCCGATCAGGCCCACGACGATCACGTCGGCCTGCGTGTAGCGCGCCATCATGCCCAGCAGCACGCTCTTGCCCACGCCCGAGCCCGCGAACAGGCCCAGGCGCTGGCCCCGGCCCACGGTGAGCAGCGCGTTGATGGCACGCACGCCGGTATCGAGCGGCTCGCGCACCGGGTCGCGCTCCATGGCATTGATGGGGCTGCGGTCCATGGGCAGCGCGGTCACGCGCTCCAGCGGCCCGCCATGGTCCAGCGGCTGGCCCTGCGAATCCACCACGCGCCCGAGCAGGCCGTCGCCCATGGGCAGACGCAGCACGCCCGCGCCGGCGGCCTCGGGGTCATGCCCGGCCCCGCCCAGCCGCGGCACGGGCACGTAGGCCGCGGCCGGCGTGACGCTGGCGCCACTGGACAGGCCGTGGATGTCGCCCGCGGGCATCAGAAAGGCCTTGTCGCCGGCAAAGCCCACCACCTCGGCCAGCACGGGCTCCTGCCCGGCCATGCGCACCTGGCACTGCGCGCCTACGGGCACGCGCAGGCCCGCGGCCTCCAGCACCAGGCCGGTCAGGCGCGTGAGGGTGCCGCGCGTCTCCAGTGGCAGTTCCTGCGCCATGCGCGCACGCGCCTGGTCCATGAGGTCGCCCCAGGCGCCGGCCGGCTCAATCGGCATCGGTTTCCTCCCGCCAGCCACCCGTCAGGCCCAGGGCCGCGATGGCGCGGCGCCAGCGCTTGTCCAGCGTGCCGTCGACCACCATGCCGGCGGATTCCACCAGGCAATCGCCGGGCTCCACGGCGGCGTCCGCCAGCCACTGGATGCCGCCCGCGCCGAACTCCTCGCGCAGCGGCTGCTGCAGCGCCGCCCAGTCGGCGGGGTTCAGGCGCACCGTGGCCGCACGCCCCTCGCCGACCAGCATGGCCAGCGCCTCGCGCACCACGGGCAGCATGGCCTGGGGGTTGACGCCGATCTCCTGGCGCACCACCTGGCGGGCGATGTCGCACGCAAGCTGCAGCACCTCGCGGGCCATGGCCTGCTGCATGCCGGCAAGGCTGTCCTCCATGGCCTGCGCGAGTCGCGCCAGGCGCCCGGCGGCCTCGCGCCCCTGGCCGGCCACATATTCGTCCATGCGCTGCTGCCATTCCAGCCGCGCCTGCTCGCGCCCTTCGGCCAGGCCGCGCGCATGGCCCTCGTCATGCGCCTGCTGCACCAGGGCCTGATGCTCCGCATGGTCCATGGCGGGCAGCGGCTCGGGCTCGGGTACGTCCGCCTGCTCCACCAGGGGCCGCAGCGCATCGGCGCCATGCACGTCGCCAAAATCCCATTGCCTGACGTCGCCCACCTCCTCACGCGGAATGAAGCGGGCGTAGTGGCGGTTGGCTCGTGTCATGGGTCTACCTTGCCGCAGTCATCAGACAAAGGCATCGTCGCCGCCGCCGCTGAGCGCGATCTGGCCCTCGTCGGCCAGGCGGCGCACGGTCTTGAGGATTTCCTTCTGCTGCGCCTCGACCTCGGACAGACGCATGGGCCCGCGCGACTCCAGATCCTCGCGCATGGCATCGGCGGCGCGCGAGGACATGTTGGCCAGGATCTTCTCGCGCACCTCGGGCTGCGCGCCCTTGAGTGCCACCACCAGCGTCTCCGAGGCCACCTCGCGCAGCACCGTCTGTATGGCTCGGCCGTCAAGCTTGGCGAGGTCGTCGAAGACGAACATCTTGTCCATGATCTTCTGCGCCAGGTCGATGTCGTGGTTGCGGATGGCGTCGAGCACGGAGGCGTCCATGCCCGAGCCCAGCAGGTTGATGATCTCGGCCGCGGTCTTGATGCCGCCCAGCGAGCTCTTGCGCACCTTGTCGCCGCCGGCCAGCACCTTGTACAGCACTTCGTTGAGGTCCTTGAGCGCCGTGGGCTGTATGCCCTCCAGCGTGGCGATGCGCAGCATGATCTCGCCGCGCTGGCGCTCGGTGAGCTGCGCCAGGATCTCGGAGGACTGCTCCGGGTCCAGGTGCACCAGGATGGCTGCCACGATCTGCGGATGCTCGTTGCGCAGCAGCTCGGCCACGGATAGCGGGTCCATCCACTTCAGGCTCTCGATGCCCGAGACGTCGCCGCCCTGCAGGATGCGGTCGATCAGCAGCGCGGCCTTGTCGTCGCCCAGCGCGCGCTTGAGCACGGCGCGCACGTAGTTGCCTGTGTCGGACACCAGCAGGCTCTGCGCCGCCGCGTCGTTGGTGAAGCGATTGAGAACCTCGTCTACCTTCTCCTTGGACACGGTGCGCATGCGGGCGATGGTCTCGCCAAGCCGCTGCACCTCCTTGGGCGACAGGTGCTTGAAGACCTCGGCGGCTTCCTCCTCGCCAAGGGACATCAGCATGATCGCCGCGTCATTCAGGCCCTGCTCATCCATACCGGTTCACCCTTGTCTGATTCGTCGGGATCATTCGCCATTGACCCAGGTCTTGAGGATGTTGGCCACGGCCACGGGGTTGTCGCGCGCGAGCTTGCGCGCATCCTCCAGGCGCAGTTGCTCGGCCGTGGGCTGCAGGTCCTGCGGCTGCACCGGCGCCGGCAGCGCGGGACGCTCCAGCTCTTCGGCGGCGATGGCGCTCAGCTGCCCGCCGCCCTCCTGCGGCCCCATGGCCGGCACGCCCCGCGGGCGCGCCTTGAGCAGCGGCCGCACCAGGCCCAGCAGCAGCAGGGCCACGGCCAGCGAGATGCCCACGGGCCAGCCCAGGTTCCTGGCCAGCTCCACCACCTCGGGCTGCTTCCACAGCGGCAGATCGACGCTGGGCGTGTCCTCGACCAGGAAGGGGGCATTCATCAGGTTCACCGAGTCGCCGCGCTCCTTGTTGAAGCCGATGGTCTCGCGCACCAGTGCCGTCATCTGCTCGATCTGCTCGGGCGAGAGCGCCTTGTTCACCGCCGGCTTGCCCGGGGCCTCGCTCACGCTCTGGTAGTTGACCACCACGGCCGCGTTCACGCGCTTGATGGCGCCGGCCCCCGCGCGCGTCACGCGCGTGGTCTTGTCCACCTCGTAGTTGGTGATGGATTCGCGTTTGCCGCCGGCCTGCTGGCCCGCCTGCTGCGCGTTGGCGGCCGTGGGCGGCGGGTTCGCGCCGTTGATGGGCGCGGTGGAGCCCTGCGGCGGCTGGTTGCTCACCGCGCCGGGCACGCCCGTGGGCGGCTGCGCCGCCGGCGCCGCGCCGCTCTCCACGATCTGCTGGCTGCGCACGGCGCTCGCGTCGGGCGACAAATTGGGGCGGTGCTGCTCGGAGGTGGACTCGGTCTGGCTGAAATCCACCTCGGCCGTCACCTGGGCCTTGACGTTGTTCTTGCCCACCACGGGTTCGAGCAGGTCCAGGATGCGGCGCGTGTACTGCTGCTCGATCTGCTGCACGTAGGCGAGCTGCTGCGCGTCCACGCCGCTGCCGGCGCCCCCGTCGGGCGACTGCGACAGCAGCTTGCCCGTGTCGTCGAGCACGCTCACGGCCGAGGGCGCGAGCTCGGGCACGCTGGAGGCCACCAGGTGCACGATGCCCGCGATCTGCGTCCTATCCAGGATGCGCCCCGGGTACAGGGTGAGCAGCACCGAGGCCGAGGGCTTCTGCTGCTCGCGGAAGAACCCGTTCTGGTTGGGCAACGCCAGGTGCACGCGCGCGCTCTGCACCGAGGCCAGCGCCTGGATGGAGCGTGTGAGCTCGCCCTCGAGCCCGCGCTGGAAATTGAGCCGCTCCTGGAACTGGGTCACGCCGAAGCGGTTCGTCTCCATGAGCTCGAAGCCCGTCACCGAGCCCTTGGGCAAGCCCTGCGTGGCCAGGCGCAGGCGCACGTCGTGCACGCGCTCGGCCGGCACCATGATGGCGCCGCCGCCCTCTGTGTATTTGTAGGGCACGTTCATCTGCGCCAGCTGGGCCACGATGGCGCCACCGTCCTTGTCGTTCAGGCCCGAGAACAGCACCCGGTACTCGGGCTGGCGGCCGTAGAAGAAAACGGCCACCAGGACCGCCAGCAGCAGCGCGGCCGCGGCCCCCAGGCGCAGGCGCGCGCCGCGGTCGAGCGACGTCAGCCGCTGCTGCCAGCCGGCGCTGGCGGCGGGGGGCGGGGTAACGGGGACTTCGGCAACTGCAGACATCGTGCTTTCCACAAGAGGGCGGGCGCCAGATGGGACTTTGGCGGTGCAGCGATTATCAAAAGCCCCCGCCCCTGCGTTCGCCGGATAAGGCGCGCCTTTGGCCATCATTTCCCCACTCCGGCGCGGCCCCGGGCGCCTACGATCGCACCATCTCCCACCCCCGTCCCCACCCGCCATGGATCTGCGCATCGCCAGCAACCAGTTCCCCCTCACCGGCACCCAGGTGGCGCGCCGCGCCGCCGCGCCGCAGGAGGGCACGCAGGAAGTGGGTTTCTCCTCCGCCTTCAAGAACGCCCTGCAGTCGGTGAGCGCCGCCCAGGACCGCGCCAGCGACCTGCAGCGCGAGGTGCAGCTGGAAAACCCCAAGGTCAGCATCGAGGAAACCATGGTCGCCATGCAAAAGGCGCAGATCGGCTTCCAGGCCACGCTGCACGTGCGCAACCGCATGGTGCAGGCCTATACCGACATCATGAACATGCAGGTGTGAGGCCCATCCAGGGGACTCCTGATTCGATAGCTGCAGGCGCTCCATCCATGAGCGCTACAGCCACTTTTATCCAAATTCCCCCACCCCCATCATCCCTCGGAGGAAAAGGGGTCCGCATGGCATCGCGCCAGGAATAAAAAGAGCCGGCCACCTCGCGGTGCCGGCTCTCCAGCCTTGGACTCGTCCAACGCGGCGCCACCACGCCGCGGCATGCATCAGTGCATCACCTGCAGCTGGCCCTCAAACAAATGCTCGAACTGCGTCAGCCAGGGTTCGGCCAGGACGCGGATCTGCGCATCATTGCGCAGGATGCGCTGCATGATGCGCGCCTTCTCCTTGCGCTGCGCAGGCTCCAGTTCTTGCTGCTGCGACTGGTAGCGCAGCTGCTCGATGAGCACGGCGCAGGCGCCCTCGCAGCGCACCACCTCGTCCCAGTCCTTGAGGCGGGCGGCCTCCAGCATCTTGGCGCTGCTGTTCTCGATGGCCTTGTAGTAGTCAATCAGCATTTCTGGCATGTCTCAGGCCTCCATCAGCGCGGGTTGCGCCATGTCATTGGCCGCGGCGTTGCTTTTCTTCATCTCGTTCCAGCCCTGGGCAATGGGCGCTATCAGGCGCGCCACCTCCTGCAGCAGGGCATCGTCGTTGCGTACATTGGCCTGAATCAGGCGGCCCAGACTGTAGTCGTACACGGCGCCCAGATTCTCGGCCAAGGCGCCGCCGCCCTTGCGGTCCAACGCCGTCATCAGTCCCTCTTCCAGAATGCGCACCGCCTTGGCGATGCTGTTGCACTTGGTCGGCACGTCACCGCGCGCCAGCGCGCCGCGGGCGGTGGCGATGGCGTTCAGCACGCCCTCGTACAGCAGGCTGACCAACTGGTGCTGGTCGATGGTGTGCATGCTGGTCTCGACGTTGATGCGCTGGTATGCGGAAGCAGCGCGGGGGTTCATGGCGGTGAACATGGCATTGGTCCTTGAGCTTGGCTTGCTATTCAATTTATCGGCACTGCGCCGCCGAACTGAAGCCTTTTACGAGGACTTGTTCCAGGTGGTCACCTGCTGGGCTATATAGGTGCTGAGCGCGTTCAGGGAAGCCATCTTCGTGTCCAGCGCCGTGTATTGTTGCGTGAGGCTCTTCTCCAGCCGGTCGGCCCGGTCGTTGATGCGCTCGACCTCCTTGGCGTTGAGCTTGAGCGCGCTGTCGTAGGTCTTGGTCTTGGTGGCGAAGAAGCCGTCGCTGGCCAGCAGCTTGTCTGTCACGGCCTTGAATTTACCGGCGAAACCTTCCGTCCCGTCGCCGTCATCGGGCCCGCGGAAGAACGCCTTGACCGCATCGGGGTCCTCCATGGCCTTGTTGAACTTGGTGGCGTCGAGCTCCAGGGAACCGTCCGGGGACAGGTTCCCCGAGCCCAGGCCACCCGCCGACACCACGCCCACGGCCGACAGGTTCCTGAGCACCCCCGAGCCGTTGACCGACTGCAGCGCCATGCGCAAGGTGTTCTGCAGGGTCATGACGGTGGAATCGCCCTGCAGCAGCGCGGACGTCTGGGTCTCCTTGTCGTACTTCGTCGACTCGTTCAAGGCGCTGTTGACGGCGTTGTAAGCCGCGACGAAGGCCTCGATGTTCTTCTTGACGGCCGAGCTGTCCTTCTCCACGGTGACCGTCACCGGCTCGGTCGTCACCTTGGCGGCCGTGAAGGTCACACCCGCCACCGTATCGGCAAAGGCATTGGTCGGCGAGCTCACGGCAATGCCGTTGACCGTGGCGTTGGCGTTCCTGGCGTACTCCGTCGTGGCCCCCGCCACCAGGCGAGACAGGCCGGCGCCATCGTCATTGCCGCCGTCGGCGTCGGCCACGCTCAGGCGGTAGCCCGCGGCCTCGCCCGTGGCATTGCTGCGCAGCAGCAGGCGCTCGCCCGTGCCGTCGTTGAGCACGGTCGCCGTCACGCCGGCCTTGGCGCCGTTGATCTTGCTGGCCACGTCGGCCAGGGTGTCGGTGGCACTCACGTCGATGCTCACGGCGGTGGCACTGCCTGCGGTGAACGCCTTGGGATCGCCCGCCCAGGAGCCGATCTCCACGGTCAGCGTTCCCTCGCCCACGGGCTGCTTGGTCGGCTGAAGCGCCGCCGAAATGGAGGATTGCGCGGTGGCCAGGTTCTGCACCTGCACGCTGAAGGAGGTTGCGGCCGCACCGCCCACGGCGCTGACGGAAACGGCGTCGGTGTTGGAGGACGACGCCTTCACCCCATTCCAGCCCGTGACGCTGTTGAGCTTGCCCGCCGCATCGGCCAGCGCCGACACCAGCGACTTGAACTGCCCGAAGGCCGACACCTTGGCATTGGTCACGGCCGCCTGCTGCTGCAGGCCGCCGGTCTTGGTGATAGGGAGCTTCACCGCATCGACCGAGGCCTTGATGAGCGCATTGACATCGACGTTGCCGCCCAGGCCGATGCCGATCGATGAAAAACTTGCCATGCCTTACCTCCGTATGCGCGCCGGCCAATTCCGTGACGCCAGAAATTATCGACTTCGCAGGGCCATGGCATCGCGCCGATAAATAGGGGAGAAAGCCTTCAATCTCCCGCGTCATCGCCGATGCCGGCGCTGCGTTTGCTGAAAGGCACGACGCGGCGGCGAGACAACTCGCCGCCGCGCGCCCGGGGCCATCACGGGGGCCATGCCTTGCGGCGCGGCCCCTGGCGCTGCATCAGCGCAGCAGCGACAGCACACCCTGGGGCAGCTGGTTGGCCTGGGCCACCATGGCGGTGCCGGCCTGCTGCAGGATCTGGGTGCGCGACAGGTTGGCGGTCTCGGACGCGAAGTCGGCGTCCTGGATGCGGCTGCGCGAGGCGGACATGTTCTCGGACGAGGTCTGCAGGTTGTTCACCGCGGTCTCGAAGCGCGACTGCAGGGCACCGAAGCTGGCGCGCTGGCCGTTCACCGCCGCGAGGGCCGAGTCGATGATCTTCAGCGCCTTGGTCGAGCCCTCGACCGTGCTGACGTCGATGGTGTTGACCGAGTTCAGCTTCGAGGCGCCAGCCGACACATACGCCGAAGTACCACCCATCGAGAAGCCCTTGTCGGACGAGAACTCCACCGTGCCGCGCGTCACGCCCGTCCCCGTAGAAGCCGCCACGGTGAGCGCGGCACCGAACTTCAACGAACCATCCGTCTGGCTCGCCGTGGTCGGCGCATCCAGCGCAGCCATCGTGAACGCAGCAGTTGCACTCTTGTTGGCGATGTCGATATTGGCGCCCGAATCATTGATCAAGAGGAGGCCGTCGCCGCTGGCGTTGACCTTGGCGGTGATGCCGGTCTTGGACGACACATCGTTGAACGCCTTCACCGCCCCGGCAAGGTCCTTGGCGTCGGTCGCGTTGAAGGTGATGGTCGATGCCGTGGTCGTGTCGTCGCCCTTCACCTCCAGCTGGAACGAACCCGAGAATGCGGTGAGCTTGAGTTCCGTCACGTTGCGTGCCGAAGCGGTCACGCCCGTGGTGTCTGCCACGGCATTGACCGCCGCGGCAATCTTCGCCGCGGTATCGGCGGCATCGACGTTCACGGTCTTGGCCTGCAGGCCGTTCACGATCACCGTGGCAGCGCCCGAGGCAGGCGCCGTGGCAGCCGCCGCCTGGTTGGCGGACTGGGCCAGGTTGGTGCCATAGGTAGTGGTACGGAAGTTGCCCGTGGTGGCGGTGATGGTCTGGTTGGCATTGGCGCCCACCTGGAAGGTGGCCGAGCCGAAGGAGCCGTCCAGCAGCTTCTGGCCATTGAACTCGGTGGTCACGGAGATGCGGTCCAGTTCGGACAGCAGCTGGCCCACCTCGGCCTGGATGGCCTTGCGGTCGCTGGCCGAGTTCGTGGCGTTGGCCGACTGCACCGAGAGTTCGCGCACGCGCTGCAGGATGTCGCCCGAGGCCTTGAGCGCGCCCTCGGCCGTCTGCGCCATCGAAATGCCGTCGTTGGCATTGCGCACCGCCTGGTTCAGGCCGCGGATCTGGCTGGTGAAGCGTTCGGAGATGGCCAGGCCCGCGGCGTCGTCCTTGGCGCTGTTGATGCGCAGGCCCGAAGACAGGCGCTGGATGGAGGTGTTGAGCGAATTCTGGCTGACGCCCAGGTTGCGCTGGGCGGTGAGCGAGGCGACGTTGGTATTGATGGTCGATGCCATGGCAAATCTCCTGAAAAGAACCGACTGGATATGGCGTTGCCGCCTACTGGGCCCAGAACCGTCTGGCCTCAGGGTTCACAGTGCCCTGGCGGGCCCTCTGTTGAACGGCGGGTCGTCACTTCTTGTTTCAAACGGCCCGTTGAATGTGTTTTCGGGACGTGCTTGAAAAACTTTAGGGGCGAATCCGTGGATTGGATGGTTTTCGCGCCGTTTATCCAGCCAACGCCCTGATGGCGGCTGCCCACAATCCGCTCATCGTTCCCTTACCGTCGGCCGCAGGGGCAACGCTTGAGCCGGCAGAAGTTTTTCCATTCAGCCACGCAGGAGTTCCGCCATGGCATCGACCATCAATACCAACGTCGCCTCGCTCACCGCCCAGCGCAACCTGGGCGTCAGCCAGAATTCGCTCAACACCTCCATCCAGCGCCTGTCTTCGGGCCTGCGCATCAACAGCGCCAAGGACGACGCCGCGGGCCTGGCCATCTCCGAACGCTTCACCAGCCAGATCCGCGGCCTGAACCAGGCGGCACGCAATGCCAACGACGGTATTTCCCTGGCCCAAGTGGCCGAGGGCGCGCTGGCAGGCTCGGGCAACATCCTGCAGCGCGTGCGCGAGCTGGCCGTGCAGTCGGCCAACGCCACGAACTCGGCCAGCGACCGCAAGGCCATCCAGGCCGAGGTGGGCCAGCTGCTGTCCGAACTGGACCGCATCTCCGTGACCACCGAGTTCAATGGCCAGAAGCTGCTGGACGGCTCCTTCGGCTCGGCCACCTTCCAGGTGGGCGCCAATGCCAACCAGACCATCACCGCCACCACGGCCAATTTCCGCACGACGATCTACGGCGCGCAGCTTTCGGCATCCGCCAGCGTACAGGCCACGGCAACAGCGCCTGCCTCGGGCGCTGCCACGGTGATCGTGAACGGCCTGCAGTCCAAGACCGTGAACGTCGATGCCGCCGATACCGCGGCGAAGATTGCCGCGGCGGTCAATGCCGTGGCAGACACCACGGGCGTGACCGCTTCGGCACGCAACGTGACGGAACTCAAGCTCACCACGTTTGGCTCGTTCGCGTTGGCAGTCAAGGGCGACGACACGACCACGGCATCGACCATCACCTTCAACGCGACCGACGCCAAGGACCTTGCCGGGGCGGTGAAGGCGTTCAACGATGTGTCGTCCAAGACCGGCATCACCGCCAAGGTCAACGCCAGCGGCGACGGCCTCCTCTTGATCAATGATTCGGGCGCCAATATCGACATCACGAACAATAGCGCAACAGGCCAAGGGGCACTGACGATGGCATCGCTTGACGCAGTGGCCACCGCGGCAGCGACCGACGGGTCGTTGAAATTTGTGGCAACCCCGCTGGCCGTTGCCGCCAATGGAGGAACCGGCGTATCGCGCGGCACGGTCGAGTTCGCATCGGACAAGGGTTTCTCGCTGGGGGGCAGCTCCACTTTCATCGGCGCGGGCGGCCCTTCCACCTTGAACTCGGTGAACACCATCGACGTCAGCACGGTCGAGGGCTCGACCAAGGCGCTGAAGATCATCGACTCGGCCCTCGCGGCGGTAAACGGCCAGCGCGCCAATTTCGGCGCCCTGCAGTCTCGTTTCGAGACGACCATCGCCAATTTGAACGTTTCGTCGGAAAACATGTCGGCTTCGCGCAGCCGTATCCAGGATGCCGATTTCGCGGCCGAAACCGCCAATCTGTCGCGCACCCAGATCCTGCAGCAAGCCGGCACCGCCATGGTGGCCCAGGCCAACCAGATCCCGCAGGGGGTGCTGTCGTTACTCAAGTGACACCAGGCACCGCGCGCGCCTGCTGGGGCGCACAATAAAAAAAAACCGCCCGGCCTCGGGCGGTTTTTGTTTGCAAATCAGGGTTGCAGGCTTGCTTGTACTGCGCTTGCAGCTATTATTTTCGCTGCGCACGACAGCCCACAGGGCCAGGACACCCGCATCTACCGCCCCGTCCAGGCCGCCTGCCATGCGTCGAGTGCTACCCCCTGCAGCATCCAATCCCGCCGCACCGCCTCTTGCAAGGCCGCGCCCGCACGCGCAGAGGCATCCAGATCGTGGATATGCCCGCGGATAGCGTTCACCCAATCCTTGAACCGGTTGCGCACCTTCGTGACTGGAAGTGCACTGCGCCGGTACGGACCCACGTCGCTGCAGACCACCGGGTAGCCACACGCCCCGTACTCCAGGAGCTTGAGCTGGCTCTTGCAGGCATTGAACATGTTGTCTTCCAGCGGCGCGATGGCCAGGTCCAACCCCAATGACGCCAGCCGCCCTGGGTAACGGTCGATGGGGACGCCCAGGTGGCATTCATGGACATGCTCCAGCAGCTCCTGCGGGCACATGCCAAAGAACACCCACTCGACCTCCTGCGCCAAGGCGCGCACCACATCGGCAACCAGCGCCAGGTCGCCCGCATGGCCCACGCCGCCGGCCCAGCCCACGCGTGGCTTGGCCGAACGGCGCCTGGATGGATTCAACGAACCCCACCACGGCAAAGGCAGACGGTTTTCCACGACCCGGATATCGGGATGCATGCCCGCAAATGCCTCTGCCAGAGGTTCGGTGGAGACGACGAACCTGTCCACGTACTTCAGCCCCTGCCGCAGCGCCTTGAAAACGTCGCGCTGCATCTCCTGCCGGTGCGCGCTTTGCACGGGCAGGCTCGGCAAATAATCGTCCAGCTCGTACACCTTGAAAGCCTGCGAGAAGGCATGCATGCGGCGCATGGACGCCAGTTGCACCTCGGTCAGCTGGCGCTGCAGCACGATCACGTCCGGCGCGTAGCGCTCCAGTTCCGGCGGCCGCAGGAGGTGCCCGGCGTATGCCCCTTCGATCCGCCCCTCGGCATGCAGCGCGCGCCAGGGCTGTATCACCCGGTAATGCCCGCACCCGAAGCCATCCGCCGGATGCGCCAGCACCTTGGGACCCCGCGCAGGAGCCCCTGCAGGCAGGCGCAAATGCGGCTCGACCTGGTAGCCCTGGCCGTCAAGGGCGAAGTGGCGGTGATAGGCGGGGTCATGCGCCAGCACCGGCAACCATTTCGCATACATCGCATCCTGTTCGGCCGCGAAGCGCGCATGCTTGGCCTCGTCCGTCGCCTTGTCCACGCTTTTCTGGCTCACGCTGCCCACGTGCATCACCAGCACATGCGGCGTCCAGACCACCAGATAGCCGGCCTGTCGCACCTTTAGGCACAAATCGACGTCGTTGTACGAAACCTTGAAGGCTTCTTCATCAAGCCCGCCCACTTCCTCGTACAGCGACTTGCGCACCATAAGGCAGGCGCCGGTGACAGCGCTCAGGTCCTGGTCCACCAGCAGCCGGTGCATGTGGCCCGGCGTATTCAGCGGATCGCCGATGTGGGGATGGTCGGCCGGGCCGTTCAGGCCCAGCACCACGCCCGCATGCTGGATGCGCCCGTCGGGATAGAGCAGCTTGGCACCGACAATGCCCACTTCGGGACGCTGGGCATGGTTGAGCATGCCGTCGAGCCAGTCGCCCTGCAGCACCGCCGTGTCGTTGTTCAGCAGCAGCAGGTACTCGCCCCGGGCCTGCCGGGCGGCCAGGTTGTTCATGGCCGAATAGTTGAACGGCAGGGGATAGCGCAGCACACGCAGTTGGTCCAGCCCCATGCGCTCGATGCCATCGAGCCATACCAATGCCTCAGGCGAGCTGCTGCCGTTGTCCACGATGAGCACCTCGAAATTGCGGTACGCGGTCTTTTCCAGCAGGGTTTCGACGCATTGCTGGAGCAGGGGTAGCTGATCCTTGGTCGGAATGATCACGGACACCAGCGGCGCCCGGCCATGCCCGTAGAGCACCCGGAACGTGCCCTGCGCGCCGTTGGCCACATCCGCGTCCGCATAGCCGCGCCGGCGCAAGTGGTCGAGCGCCACCCGCCGCGCATCCTCGCTGGCGGAAACCGCCAAGGGCGCAACCAGGAAAGGCTCCGGCACGTGGCACAGGCTGGAGAAATCGCCGTCCTCGGCCATGCGCAGCAAAGCGCCCAACTCGAACGCGCCGCCATCTTCAGGGACGAAGCCGCCCACGGCCGCCAGGGCATCGCGGTGGAAGAGCCAATGGCGCGCCATCGCCCCCGGAAAGCTCAGCAGCAGGTCGAGATTGAAGTCTGGCCGCAGTATGGGCAGTAGCGCCCCTGCGGGGTCGCGCACCATTTCATCCGCATACACCGCCCGGTACGCCGGTGCCCGCTGCAGCGACTGCAGCACCATCTCCAACCCCGCAGGCAAGAATTCCACGCCTGCCGGAACACGCAGCCACCACGGCTGGGCATGCCGCGCCATGAGCGCCTGGAGGGGGCCGCAGCCATTTCCGGCAGGCAGCACCGAAACGGCCAGGCCACGCGGATTGCGCCCATCGGGGCCAAGCAGGCTGCGCCGCGTGGCTTCGATGGCCTCGTCATCGTCGCCTTCGATCACGACGTGGATGGAGGCAGCCCCCTGGCCCTCCTCCCCGGCCATGCGGGCACGGGCGCCCTCGGGATCGCGCCGCTGGAGCCACTGCGCAAAGGTGTCGGCTGGCGCAGCAACAGCAGCACGCTCGCGCCGCAAATCTTCGAGAAGCGCCTGCGGCGGATCGCGCAATACACGCTGCGTGGCCTCCAGATAGGCATGGCCGAATTTTTCATCGGGCTCCAGGTAGCAACCCTCGCCCCATTCGTTCCAGGCATTGATGAAGACGATGCGCTCGTCCCCCTCGCGCTCTTCCAGGGTGCGCGCCACGGTGCCGCGCAGCCATTTCTCGTAGAGCTGCGGCGTGGAGCCATGGATCACGGTCGCGCCGCCCTTGCGCCTGCGGGCTGCGTTGTCCCAAGCAGGCACGATGCCGCGAAAGCGCTTGTAGGCCGGGCTCGGCCTGTCCAGCCAGAACTCTGCCAATTGCGCATAGTCCGCCAGATTCATGGAGCTGTCGCGCAGATGATGCAGGGGCATATCTGGCCCCAGCGCCGCGAAATTCACCTGGTGCGGCAAAAATTCGCAGGCAGCATCGAACTCGGCCGCATCGGGCGGCACCGAGCGGAAGCTCTCCACCGCGATCAGGTACACCTCGCCTATGCCCTCGCGCCGCCAGACTTCGCGCCACACGGCGGCCGCGCGGGCCACCTCAGGAATGATGTCGAGCCGGTAAACCACCAGCAGCGGCCTGCCATCGATGCGGATGTAGCGCGCGTCACGCAGGTAAGGCAGCAAATCGAGCGCAAAGCGCTCATCGAGCTCGGGCGAGTAGCTCTGGCGCATCAGCACCTGCTGCTCGCCACCGTCCCAGCGGCGCGTCCAATTCTCGTTGGCCCAGCACAGGCAGAACGGCAGGTCGATCTCGGGATGGCGCAGAAGCTGATCGACAGGCTTCTCAAGCAAGCGCTGGCCATCGAACCAGTAGTAATAGAAGCAGAACCCCTCGACTCCATGCTCGCGCGCAAGCCGGGCCTGACGCTCCAGCACGCGGACGTCGGAAAGGTCGTAGTAGCCCATTTCCGCCGGGACACGGGGTTGGTAGTGGCCGTCGAACAACGGTTGCCCCTGGCGCACGTTGTCCCACTCGGTGAAGCCCTTGCCCCACCAGGCATCGTTCTCTGGGATGGCGTGGAACTGAGGCAGATGGAATGCGATAGCCCTCACGCCGCATTTGGCATCAGTCCTTGCCGGATCAGCAGATGCATCAATTACTGCATCTTTGGTGCAGCCTCGCAGAACTCCATTCAAGTCAGGCGATCCAGTGGCCAAATACATTTGGCACAAATCGTCCAACGAATACAAAATAGCATCGTCAGCGCCAGAAGACGATTCCCTGCAGAAACGCTCGAACCACGCAGAATTGCAAACAGAATCTATGCCAACATAGTATCGGCTAAGCAGCCAATACAGCACATGCGAACGCTCCGACTTATAGCCATCATTCAATACATCGACAACATTAGATAAGCAATGCCCATCGGCAAATGGTGTCACGTATGAATTTCCAATGGATATCACTGGACGCTCATAAAGTAAAGCCTGTATCCCAACAGCCGAACTCACCGTGATCACAGCGTCACACATGAGCATCAACACCTGAGAGCTGGCATATATATCCCGACCTTGCGCGCTCCAGACAAAATGCGGATACTTCCTCGCCAGGTAACGTGCAACATCATCTGTCACCGAAGGATTATCCGGATGCTCCGTCACCACAACAGCTATGTCCTGAGGCACCTTCTCCAGCACTTCTTGCAAATAGTCAAATTGCGAGCCGAATCGGCAGTTCGCATCAAATGCATAATATCCAGAAAATTGCAAGGGCAAAAGCACTTTTTTTCTAAACCCACTGAGCCGCGCTCCATAGATCTCCCGCGCCCGAGGTAGTAGCCTGCTTACTCCTTGCTCAATGTAGATGTGACGCAACTTATCTACGAAGGCCAATTCTTCCTGGCTAGCACGAAAGGCAAGGATGCGGTCCGATTGACGGCATAAAAGGCTATCCTTGAACATGCCGCAAGGATCGAAATACAATGTGAGAGGAAAAGGTTTGCGGGAAAAAATTCCCACCTCAACATGAAGAACACGCGCCTCCGGAAACAAACGCTGCAAAAATGGCACCGGAGAAAAGGAGAGAATCACATCAGGCTTCCATGCCCCCAACAGCCTCTTCAAGTGCTCCGAAAATACGTCCTGAACCGCACCCAATTCACCAAAATACCAGCGCGATGTTATATCCAAATAATCTCTTCCAGCCTTCTCTATCAATGGTTGGTAATTGGCAATGAAAGTTGCATCGCCAGAAATCCCCCGATCTTGCGCAGCCTCTTGCAGAGCCTCCCCGAGCAACACACGGAAGTCGGCACCAACACCACTCAAAGAATTTTTAAATATCGCCGCAAAGTCCAGCCATCCAGTTTTCCAAGAAGGGCTTTGTCGTTCAATAAATGGCTCCAGATATAAGAGACAGCGCATCAAAATTCCCCTATCGACCGAAGGATATCCTTTGCAGGCATACCCATTGCCACCGCTCGTCCAACACGCCACTCCTTATCGATTCCCGACATCACCGCTGCCTGCACAGCACTCCAGTGACGCTGCGGAATGACGACTACGCCATCCACATCGCCAAATACATAATCGCCATTAACGACATCAACCCCTGCCATGTGAAGTGGCTTGTTCATTGAGCGAACTACTCCACGATATTTAATATCAGAACAATAAAACCCACGCGCAAATACTGGAAAATCCAGCGCCCCCACCGCCTCGGCATCGCGTGTCAATCCATTAATGATTGCCCCATCCGCCCCCGCACGTGCCGCAAGCCCGGCATTAAGTCCGCCGAAATATGCACAACCCGGCACCATGTTATCTACAACGACAATATCACCAGGACGGACAAAATCATAGCTATCAAGTGCGTCATAAATATTTTCCCAGCACTCACCAGGGCGGCACTTATCGAGAAGCATGGTCTTGGCCCTGCCAAAAATCTTCCGACGAATATTAGGTTGCAGATATTCGGGCAGAGAGCATTGCATACCCATTTCACGGGTAATATCCGACAACATTGCCGACGATAGATACGGCTTCAATGCCTGCATAGCCAGGTTTTCTTGAGCACGCCTCCCTGCAGATATGCTCTCAGCAAGCAGCAGATCGGCTGGCCAATTGACATCCACGCTCTCCTCTGGGCTCAACTCAAAGAAATATGGAGAAGCCGTGAAGCGCCGAGTGACAGGCACCCCTCCCCGCTTGACCATATATAGGCTCATAGCCTCTATATCAATAGAAGGAAGATCCACACTATTAGGAATTCGCCCCCATCCATAATCTGGCACACCATCTTTCCACATGTATTGTTTTTCGCGGCGAATCGCCACCAGCGACTCTGCACCAGACTCAAGAAAACATGACAAAGCTCGATCTATAGTTGCCGCACCAACAAACGGCGCAGTACAAAGAACCTGAATATATACATCAGCAGTCACTTGAGAACATTCATAAGCAAAAAGCTCATGCCCATCCGTTTGGTTGCTCGCCAGCTCGACAGGGCGTTTTAATATTTTTACAGGAAGATCATCCACAAGAGAAATCAACTCACTCGAATCAGTATCCAAGTAAACCTCATCAATCTTCGTGCACTCCAGCAGTTGGCGCAACTTTCTCTTGAAGAGATACTCACCATCAAGAATAGACAAATTTTTATTCTTGATCCGTTCGCTGTAACCCTTGGCAGGAACAAAAGCAACTATCTTCATATTAAATTCCTTTTCACACACATTGAGATTAATGCACAAGTACCTAGCATTGAATACACAATGGATTCAGCCACAAGAACACAAAATTAACAGCACGAGATCTCTCCAGTTTCCGGGCTTCGCCTAACCAAGAGCCTTCCGCCGACACCTTTATTTAAGTCAACCACTCCCAATTCCATCGACGAACCTCGCATTCGGCCCCACAGTGCACCAAGCTGCTGAAGCACATCTGCCCACCAGCCTTTGGCAAAACCGACAAGCCACCTTGCGCACCGTTTTTGACTCACCATCGGAATCGCACTTTTCTCTGGATTAAGAACGACTCGCCTACCGCAGCAGGATAAGTTCAATTCGCAGGCGTGAAAGCCTGCAAGGCGGATGAAATACCCGCCAATTACCGACTTCAGGAGCCTCCCCACGGTAGCCAAAAAGCAGAGCCGGAGGCAGGCCCGGAACAAAGCCTCCAACTGAGCCATGATTCCTGCTCAAATGCGCCGAACGCCATCCGATACCATTGATACGATTCGCTTCCCGCCGTTGCTCCGCCTGCGTTCGGAGCGCGACATCTTCCCGCCAATAGGCCCCTGAAGACCCATGTTCGTCATCCTCGGCTACCTCGTCACTTTCGGCTGCGTCTTCGGCGTGTTCATCGCCCATGGCGGCAACATCAAGGTGGTGCTGGAGGCTCTGCCCTTTGAAATGATCACCATCGGCGGCGCCGCTGCGGGCGCCTTCGTGGTGAACAACCAGCCCAAGGTGCTCAAGGCCACCATGGCCATGCTGCCGCAGGTGCTCAAGGGCAACAAATACACCAAGGCGCGCTACATGGAGCTGCTGGCCATGCTCTATGAGATCCTGCAGAAGGCGCGCAAGGAGGGCCTGATGGCCATCGAGGCGGACGTGGAGTCGCCGCAGGACTCGGAGATCTTCAAGAAATTCCCCACCGTGGGCACGGACCACCATGTGCTGGAGTTCACCACCGACTACCTGCGCATGATGGTCTCGGGCAACCTGAACGCGCACGAGATCGAGGCGCTGATGGACAGCGAGATCGACACCCACCACCAGGAGGCGCATGCCCCCGTGGCTGCCCTCACGCGGCTGGCCGGCGCGCTGCCGGCCTTCGGTATCGTGGCGGCGGTGCTGGGGGTGGTGAACACCATGGGCTCGGTGGGGCAGCCGCCGGCGGTGCTGGGGGGCATGATCGCCTCGGCCCTGGTGGGCACCTTCCTGGGCATCTTGCTGGCCTATGGCCTGGTGGAGCCGCTGGCCGGCCTGCTGGAGCAGAAGGCCGAGGATGCGGGCAAGGAGTTCGCCTGCATCAAGTCCACGCTGCTGGCGAGCATGCAGGGCTACAACCCGTCCACGGCCATCGAGTTCGGCCGCAAGGTCCTGTTCTCGGGCGACCGGCCGAGCTTTTCAGAGCTCGAAAGCCACGTCAAGGGCAAGAAGTAACAGCCCGGGCAGGCGACCATGGCCGAAAAGAAGCTCCAGCCGATCATCATCAAGCGCATCAAGAAGGGCGGCCACGCTGCCCATGGCGGCGCCTGGAAGATCGCCTACGCCGACTTCGTGACGGCCATGATGGCCTTCTTCCTGCTGATGTGGCTGCTGGGCTCCACGGCCAAGGGCGAGCTGCAGGGCATCGCGGCGTATTTCGCGTCGCCGCTGAAGGTGGCGATGCAGGGCGGCGACGGCGCGGGCAACAGCTCCAGCGTGATTCCGGGCGGCGGCAACGACCTGTCCAAGGTGCATGGCCAAGTGCGCCGCTCCGACTCCGAGAGCAACACCAGCACGCGCAGCATCGACACGGTGCGCGCCGAGCGCGCCCGCCTGGACGCGCAGCGCATCAAGGCGCTGCAGTCCAAGATCGACGCCATGATCACCGAGAACCCGCGACTGAACGAGTACCGCTCGCAGATCCGCATCGACGTGACGCCCGACGGGCTGCAGATACAGATAGTGGACGACCAGAACCGCCCCATGTTCGACAGCGGCAGCGCGCTGGTCAAGCCCTACATGCGCGACATCCTGCGCGAGATCGGCGCGGCCCTGGGGAGCGTGGAGAACCGCATCAGCCTGGCGGGCCACACCGACGCCGCGCCATACGGCAATGGCGACCGCGGCTACAGCAACTGGGAGCTGTCGGCCGATCGCGCGAACGCCTCGCGCCGCGAGCTGGTGGCCGCCGGCATGCCCGACGCCAGGCTAGGCCGCGTGGTGGGCCTGGCGGCCAGCGACCTGCTGGAGCCGGACAACCCGCGCGCGCCGGTGAACCGCCGTATCACGATCACCGTACTCACGCACGAGGCCGAGGAGCGGCTCATGGGCAAGAAGAACGTTGCATTCCCCCTGCCACCGGCCGATGCCGAAAAGCAGGACAATCCGACGCCTCCCCCCCAAAAATAAGTAACAATATGTCGCATTGCCGACAACCGTCCAACCATAGTCCCCCCACTTGCACCGAAAGGGTCCTTCGTGTCCTCCGCCCTTCGCTTTCTGATCGTTGACGATTTCTCCACCATGCGGCGCATCGTCCGCAACCTGCTCAAGGAAAGCGGCTACACCGAGGCCGACGAGGCCGAGGACGGCGTGGTGGCGCTGAACAAGCTGCGCAACGGCAAGTTCGACTTCGTGGTCTCGGACATCAACATGCCCAACATGAACGGTTTCCAACTGCTCACCGAGATCAAGAAGGACGACACGCTCAAGCACCTGCCGGTGCTCATGGTGACGGCCGAGGCGCGCAAGGAAGACATCGTGGCCGCGGCCCAGGGCGGCGCGGCCGGTTACATCGTCAAGCCCTTCACCAAGGCCACGCTTGAGGAGAAGGTTGCGCTGATCCTGAAAAAAATGGGGCTGTGAGCATGCAGGCAGAGGACCAGGATGCGGTTGCGCCCAGCGCGGCGGGCCCCATTCACAACCAGATCGGCCTGCTCACGCGCCAGCTGCACAACGCGCTCAACGAGCTGGGCTACGCCGACCAGCTGCGCGGCAGCATGGGCGAGCTGCCCGACGCGCAAAGCCGCCTGTCCTACATCGCGCGTCTCACGGGCGAGGCGGCAGAGAAGGTGCTCTCGCGCGTGGAACAGGCAAAGGCCCAGCACGACTACATCGCCAGCGAGACGCGCCGCGTGGTCGCCTCCCTGGTGGCCGACCCGGTGGCGGCCGTGGCCAAGGGGGAGATCTTCAACTTCCTCACCGACGTGGAACGCGTGACCAAGGAAGCGGACACCCACCTCACCGAGATCATGATGGCGCAGGACTTCCACGACCTCACCGGCCAGGTGATCGCGCGCGTGGTGAACCTGGCGGCCACCATCGAGCAGCAGCTCGTGCAGCTGCTGATACAGACCGCGCCGCCGCAGGCGGCCCCGCAGCCGCCCGCCGAGCCGCGCCGCGAACACCTGCAAGGCCCCGTGGTCAACCCCGAATCGACGCCCGACGTGGTAACCAGCCAGTCGCAGGTGGACGACCTGCTCGCCAGCCTGGGGTTCTGAAGCCCCGCCCTGAATAGCGCCGCCCCAGCCCCTTTATTCGGGCTTTCTCTTTCCCTTCGGCTCCCGACAATGGCCTGACCCTGACGTCATGCCGCCATGAGTTCGAGCCAAGACAAAAACCTACCCGCCACCGAGCGCAAGCTGCAGAAGGCCCGCAGCGACGGCCAGGCCGCGCGCTCGCGGGACCTGTCGCACCTGGCCATCCTGGGCACGGGTGCGCTGGCGCTGCTGGTGCTGGCGCCCTGGTTCGTGGAATACCTGCAGCGCGCCCTGCGCCAGCAGTTGGTGTTCAACGCCGCCACCGTGCAGATGCCGGGCGAGATGCTCTCGCGCCTGCGCACCATGGCCGGCGTGGGCCTGCTGGCCAGCGCCGCGTTCGCGCTGCTGACGAGCGGGGCAGCGCTGCTGAGCGCCATCGGCGCGGGCGGCTGGATCTTCAGCCTCAAGCCCATCACGCCGCAGTTCAACCGGCTCAACCCGCTGTCGGGCTTCGCCAACCTGTTCTCCAAGCAGCAGATGGCCAACGTGGCCAAGATGGTGCTGATGACGGGCATCCTCGCGGCGGTGGCCTGGAACTTCATGGGCCGCAGCATCGAGCAGATGGCCGCGCTGGTACTGCAGCCCTCACCGCTGTCGCTGCGCCACGCGGGGCAGTGGATCGTCTCGGGCATGAGCCTGCTGCTGCTCGTGGTCTTCCTGTTCGCCGTGATCGACGTGCCGCTGCAGGCATTCTTCTTCAAATCGCGCCTGAAGATGAGCCACGAGGAAGTCAAGCAGGAGCACAAGGAGTCGGACGGCAACCCGCAGCTCAAGGGCCGCCAGCGCCAGCGCGCGCGCGAGATCGCCGACCGCGCCAGCATCGCCGCGGTACCGAAGGCCGACTTCGTGGTCATGAACCCCACGCACTACGCCGTGGCCCTGAAGTACGACGAGGCCAGCATGGGCGCGCCCCAGGTGGTCTCCAAGGGCACGGACCTGCTGGCCTTCAGGATCCGCGAACTGGCCCAGCAGCACGGCGTACCGGTGCTGCAGTCGCCCATGCTGGCGCGCGCGCTGTATGCCCACGCCGAGCTGGAGCAGCCCATCCCCGCGCAGCTCTACACCGCCGTGGCCCAGGTGCTGGCCTATGTGTACCGCCTGAAGGCCGCGCTGCGCGGCGCGGGCCCCATGCCCGAGGCCCAGCCCGTGCCCGACGCACACATTCCGCCCGAACTCGACCCGCACCACAAGCCGGCCACGGCCCCAGGTAACGCATGAGCACGCCCTCCCCCCTCCACTCCATGCGCCAATGGGCCGGCGTCCACGGCTCGGCCCTGCAGGGGCTGTCGGCCCCGCTGCTCGTGGTGGCCATCCTGGCGCTGATGGTGCTGCCCATCCCCGCGTGGCTGCTCGACACCTTCTTCACGCTCAACATCGCCGTGGCGCTGATGGTGATGATGGTGGCGGCCTACATGGTGCGGCCGCTGGACTTCGCAGCCTTCCCCTCGGTGCTGCTGCTCACGACCTTGATGCGCCTGTCGCTCAACGTGGCCTCCACGCGCGTGGTGCTGCTGGAGGGCCACACGGGCCCGGGCGCGGCAGGCGCGGTGATCGAGGCCTTCGGCCACTTCCTGATCGGCGGCAACTTCGCCGTGGGCCTGATCGTGTTCGCCATCCTGGTGGTCATCAACTTCGTGGTGGTGACCAAGGGCGCGGAGCGCATCGCCGAGGTCTCAGCGCGCTTCACGCTGGACGCCATGCCCGGCAAGCAGATGGCCGTGGACGCCGATCTGAACGCCGGCCTGATCGACGAGAAGGAGGCCAAGCGCCGCCGCGCCGAGGTGCAGGAGGAGGCCAACTTCTTCGGCTCCATGGACGGCGCGAGCAAGTTCGTGCGCGGCGACGCCATCGCCGGCATCCTGATCCTGATCATCAACATCGTGGGGGGCTTCGCCATCGGCATGCTGTCGCATGGCCTGTCGGCAGGCGACGCGGCCAACAGCTACATCCTGCTGGCCGTGGGCGACGCGCTCGTGGCGCAGATCCCGGGGCTCTTGATCTCGGTGGCCGCGGCCATGGTGATCTCGCGCGTGGGCAAGGAAGAGGACATGGGCCGCCAGATCGTGCAGCAGCTGTTCATGTCGCCGCGCGTGCTGGGCATGGCGGGCGCCATCCTGGTGCTGCTGGGCCTGATCCCGGGCATGCCGCACGCGGTGTTCCTGCTCATGGGCAGCAGCCTGGGCTGGGCCGCCTGGCTGCTGCTGCAGCGCCAGAAGCAGGCGGCCGTGGAGCCCGAGGCGCCGCCCGCCCCCGTGGGCGACGGCGAGGCCAGCTGGGACGACCTGCAGCCCGTGGACCTGCTGGGCCTGGAGCTGGGCTACCGGCTGATCGCCCTCGTGGACAAGAACCGCCAGGGCGACCTGCTCACGCGCATCAAGGGCGTGCGCCGCAAGTTCGCGCAGGAGGTGGGCTTCCTTCCGCCGGCCGTGCACGTGCGCGACAACCTGGAGCTCAAGCCGAGCAGCTACCGCGTGCTGCTGCGCGGCGTGGTGGTGGGCGAGGGCGAGGCGCATCCGGGCATGTTCCTGGCCATCAACCCCGGCGGCATCTCCACGCCGCTGATCGGCACGCCGACGACCGACCCGGCCTTCGGCCTGCCCGCGCACTGGATCGACGCGGCCCAGAAGGAAGCGGCACAAATGGCGGGCTTTACCGTGGTTGATTCGGAAACCGTGATGGCGACCCATTTGTCACACTTGATGCAAGTGCACGCCGCCAAGCTCCTGAGCCGCACCGAGACGCAGCAGCTCGTCGAGCATGTGGCCCGGCTGGCACCCAAACTGATCGAGGAAGTCGTACCCAAGATGGTCTCCATCACCACGTTCCAGAAGGTGCTGCAGCTGCTGCTGGAGGAGTCCGTGCACATCCGCGACATCCGAACCATCATCGAGACGCTGGCCGAGCATGCCGGCGGCACGCAGGACCCGGCCGAGCTGGCGCGGCGCGTGCGCATCGCCCTTTCGCCGGCCATCGTGCAGCAGATCTACGGCCCCACGCGCGAGCTCAGCGTCATCGCCATCGAGCCCGGCCTGGAGCGCCTGCTGGTGCAGGCCCTCTCCAACGCCAACGGCCCGGCACTGGACCCCGGCGTGGCCGACCTGCTCACGCGCAAGGCCGCCGAGGTGGCGCTCAAGCAGGAGGAGATGGGCATGCCCGCCTGCCTGCTGGTGCCCGACGCGATCCGCAGCGCCATCGCGCGCCTGGTGCGCCGCGTGGCGCCGCGCCTGCAGGTGCTGGCGCACAGCGAGATCCCTGAAACCCACACCATCCGCATCGGCCCCATCCTCCAAGGTGCATCGTCATGAACATCAAACGCTTTACCGCCCCCACCGCCCGCGAGGCCCTGGCCAAGGCGCGCATGGCCTTCGGCGAGGGCACGCTGATCCTGTCCAACCGCCCCACGGCCGATGGCGTGGAGGTGATGGCCACGGCCGAGGAGAGCCTGTCGAGCAGCCTGCACGGCGGCGCCGAGCCCGCGCCCAGCCGCCTGCAGGAGCGCGCCGACGACATGGCCGCAAGCCAGCCCATGCGCGCGCAGAAGGAACTGCCCCGCCCCGCGCCCGGTGCGGCACAGCCCGGCACCGAGGCACGCGGCACCGTCGCCAAGGACACGGAGCAGCTGGCCATGAGCACGCTGTCGTTCCAGGACTACGTGCGCGAGCGCATGCTGCGCCGCCGCCACGAGGCCCTGCACGGCACGGGCGCCGCAGCGCCCCTGGGCGAGCGCGCGGCCCTGGAACGCCACGCGGCGCCGGAGCTGCCCGCGCAGCCCCCCGCGAGCCCCCCCGTGGCACGCCACAACCCGCTGCGCACGATGCACGCGGCCCTGGGGGCCGAGCAGCTCACGCCGCGCCGCGGCGAAGCGCCCGCCCCGGCGGCCAACGCCGCCCCCACGCTGGCCGCGGGGCTGGGACAGCAGAACCTGATGAAGGAACTGCAGTCCATGAAGGACCTGATCGAGGACCGCTTCAACACCCTGGCCTGGCTGGGCCAGGCGCGCCAGAACCCGATCCAGTCCAACCTGATGCTCAAGCTCATCCGCGCGGGCTATTCGCCGGCGCTCTCGCGCGCCGTGCTGGAACACCTGCCCGAGCAGCTGGGCGCGCAGGACGCTGTGCGCTGGCTCATGGACGTGCTCGAACGCAACCTGCACACCGACGCGCAGGCGCTGCCGCTGTACGAGGAAGGCGGCATCTACGCCATGGTGGGCGCCACCGGCGTGGGCAAGACCACCACCACCGCCAAGCTGGCCGCGCTGTGCGCACGCATCCACGGCCCGGCCAGCGTGGGCCTGATCACGCTGGACACCTACCGCGTAGGCGCGCACGAGCAGCTGCGCTCCTACGGCCGCATGCTGGGCGTGGTGGCGCACCTGGCGCACGACCGCGCCGCGCTGCAGGACCTGCTGGGCCTGCTGGCCGGCAAGAAGATGGTGCTCATCGACACCACGGGCGTGGCCCCGCGCGACCCGCGCAAGCGCGAGCTGCTCGACGTGCTGCAACTCCCCGGCGTGCATCGCCTGCTGGTGCTCAACGCCAGCAGCCACGGCGACACGCTGGACGACGTGCTCACCGGCTTCAAAACCGACGGCTCGCAACAGGCCATCCTGTCCAAGGTGGACGAGGCCGTGAAGCTCGGCCCGGCCCTGGACGCGCTGATCCGCCACCAGATGGTGCTGCGCGGCGTAACCAACGGCCAGCGCGTGCCCGAGGACTGGGAGGCCGCCGACGCGCACAAGCTCGTGCGCGCCTCCATGCGCACGAACGTGAAGTCGGCCTTCGACCCCAAGGTCAGCGAGCTCAACTTCTTCTTCTCGCCGGCCGCCGAGGCGGTCCACGAACAAGGACTGGCCGATGTTGCTTGACACCGCCATGCACCAGGCCATGGGCCTGCACAGCCTCACCCCGCAGAGTGACCTGCGCCTGCTGGCCGTGCTGAGCCAGCCCGACGGCGGCCCCTGGCTGGAGATGCTGTGGCAGCTGTGCGCGCACCTGCAGCGCCTGGGCTACCCCGTGGTGGTGCTGGACGGCACCGCGCGCGAAGAGCCGCACGCCCCCGGGCTCGCGCAGCTGCTGGGCCCCGCGCCCTGGCCCGGCGCCGGGGCGCTGGACACGGCGGCCGCCGGCGCCTCGCTGGCCGTGCTGCCTGCCGCCCGCGGCCTGGCCTGGCTGGCGGAGCAGGCCCAGGCGGAAGAAGAAGGCACGGCCGCGCTGCGGCGCCTGCACCCGCTGTTCCGCGCCTATGCGCTCGTGGTGCTGCACGCGCCGCCCGAGCGGCTCGCGCCGTTGCTGCACGGCAGCGCCAGCATGCCGCTGATCATGACCGGCCCCGGCACGCAGGGCATGGTGCGCTGCTACCGCCAGCTCAAGCACATGGCGCTACATGCGGGCGTGCGCTGCACCGTGGCCGCCATCGTGCCGCCGGGCGTCGCCCCGCAGCCGCAGCAGACCGCCCAGACCCTGGCGACCTTGCAGCGCAGCGCCCACAAGCACCTGGGCCTGCCCATCCACACCACCACGGTGACCGCCGCACGCGCGCAGGACATCCAGCGCCTGGCCCTGCAACTGCTGGAAAATGCCGGTACCCTGGACGCCGCCCTGCCCCTGCTGCACGCGCAGGGCTGCACCGCCCTCTCTCCCCTGGACCGGAGCCACTGACCCCTATGTACACAGCGAAAGGCCAGCTCGACCGGGACGCGCTGTTTCACCAGCACCTGCCCCTGGTGCGGCGCATCGCGCACCACATGATCGCCAAGCTCCCGCCCAACGTGGAGCTCGATGACCTGGTCCAGGTCGGCATGATCGGCCTGACCGACGCGCTCTCGCGCTACGAGGCGGCCCAGGGCGTGCAGTTCGAGACCTTCGCCAGCCAGCGCATCCGCGGCGCCATGCTCGACGAGCTGCGCGACGGCGACTGGATGAGCCGCGGCGCGCGCAAGAGCCAGAAGGAGATCGAGCAGGCCCTGCACCGCGTGGAGCAGCGCCTGGGCCGCAGCCCCATGGAGTCCGAGATAGCGGCCGAGCTGGGCATGGACCTGGCGGACTACCAGGCCCTGCTGGGCAAGGTGCGCGGCACGCAGCTCGTGTACCTGGAGGACATGGGCGGCGGCGAGGAGGGCGAGGAAGGCTTCCTGGACCGTCACGTGGCCGACGAGGGCGCCGACCCCATGGCCGTGCTGCGCGACCAGCGCCTGCGCACCTCGCTGGTGGCGGCCATCAAGCAGCTACCCGAGCGCGAGCAGCACATCATGGGTATGTACTACGAGCACGACATGAACCTCAAGGAAATCGCCGCCGTGCTGGGCGTGACCGAGTCGCGCGTGTGCCAGCTGCACAGCCAGGCGATTGCGCGGTTGCGGACCAAGATGCGGGGACATTAAGGCTTTTTGGCCCCTGGCGCGCTGTGGTATTGCGCTGGCAGCTATCTTTTTCGGGTAATTGCTTTGGCGTTAGGTGTCGCTAGCCGGGATGTGCGAGCGGCCAGCCACGCTCAAAAAACCACCTGAACCTCACCCCGGCGCCCGGTAGATCCGAGCCCCCGGCGACGCAATGGAGGGCCCATAGGTCACCCCCTGCGCCGGCGGCAGCAGGGACGCCGCCTGCCGCTCGGTCAGCGCCAGCACGCGCGCCAGCTGGTCGCGCACCAGGCTCAGCCGCCGGGCGATGGCCTGCACGCGCTCGGCCGCGCCCTGCGGCACGCCCGGGCCCAGGGCCTGGACGAGGGTGGTTGCCGCCTGGCGCAGCTGCGCGGCGGTTCGTTCGAGGGTCTGGGGGTCTGAGGACAGCAGCGCAGCCTGCATGTCCTGCAGCTGCGCCTCGATGGAGGAGAGCGTGTCGTCGAGCGGCATGGGGCGAATCTATGGCCGTCCGCCCCAGACGGCGGTCAGCCGCGGGAACGGGACAGGGTTTCGTAGGCGTTGGCCAGCAGCTTGTCGGCCACGGCCTCGGCATCGACCTTGAAGCTGCCGTTGTCGATGGCCGTCTTGACGGCCTTGACCTTGCCCGCGTCGAAGTCGGCCGTGCTGCGGCCAGCCTCCACGCCGCGCGCCGTGGCGGACAGCGTGACGGGCACGCCGACAGCGGCGCGCGATGCGCTCTGGCTTGCTGCCTCGGCGGCGGGCGCGGGCGCGGCTGCCTTGGCCTGCTGCCGGGCGGCAGCGGCCTGCGACAAGGTGCTCGCAATATCCGGGTTGTTTCCAATCTTCATCGCACTCTCCACCACCCCTGTGAGATGTGGGGCCAGTAGCCATGCTTTCGGCCGGCAGGGAGCAGACTTTAGCGCTTTGTGCAGACAAAGCGCTCACAAAGCGGCCTCCACTGTCCCATCCTCAAGCACAATACCGGCAACGATACGGCCATTGGCCATGCGGACGCGCACATTCTGCCCCTGCGCGCCGGCGCTCATGGCCTGGCCTGACGATGTGACCGCGTAACCCGGCCCCTGCACGACCACGCGCACGGGGGAACCCGCCTTGAACAGATCGGGCGCGCGCACCATGTTCTGGCGCAGCGCCTGCCCAGCGGCCAGCGGCCGCGTGGCGATCAGCCCCACCCAGGCCTGGGGGTTGGCCACGATGGCGGCGGGCTCCGCCGCCCAGTCCACCTCGGCCTCGACCGCGTCGGCCTCGCTCAGCACTTCGCCGCTGGCCACGTTGCCCGCCAGCACCCAGGCAGGCCCGAAAGCCTTGACGGTGATGGGCAGGAACACGTTCCAGCGCGTGGGTCCGTCCATGCAACGCAAGCCCAGGCGCGTGCGGCCCCACAGGCGCGCGCCTGCGGGCAGGTAAGGCTCGACGCGGGCGCAGGGGGCGAGCCGCAGGCGCGGGTCCAGCGCGCCCACGCTCACCTCCATGCGCAGCGGCAGCGCGCCGCCCTGGGTCTGCGCCAGCGTCTTGTCCAGCCAGCGCTGACCGATGGCGGAGAGCTCTTGCCCGGCCTCGCTCTGCGCGCGCGCCGCAGGCGCCAGGGCGGCGGCGAGCGCCAGCGCCGCCCAGAGCAGGCGGCGCGCGCGGGCGGCACGGGATGGGCGGGACGGGGAATGCGGCATGGCTTCGGTTCCGACTTGCATGAGACGGCACTGTAGGCCGCGGCCCTCCCGCTGGAAGCGCCGAACAGCGGGCCAATGCCCGCGCTCTTCGCGCTTTCGCAAAAACAGGCGGTTTCCATAATCGACGCACGCCGCAAAGCCTCCGCGCCGCGGCACCCGACCATTCCACGACCCGAGGAACCATGCTCGACAAGCTGACCCAGCGGCTGGACTTTCACGGCAACGCGCTGCTGCTGCGCTCCGAGCGCCAGCGCGCCATCGCGAGCAACATCGCCAATGCCGACACGCCCGGCTACGTGGCGCGCGACTTCCAGTTCGCCGACGCCCTGCGCGCCGCGGAAGGCGCCCGCGCGCCCGGCGGCATGCGCCAGCAGAGCGTGAGCGACCCGCGCCACATACCGCTGCCGGCCGCCAGCACCGGCCAGTCGGGCGGCGCGCTGGGCTATGCGCTGCAGACCCAGCCCAGCCTGGACAACAACAGCGTGGACATGGACCGCGAGCGCGCCGCCTTCGTGGACAACGCCGTGCGCTACGAGGCCACGCTGCGCTTCATCAACGGCAATGCCAAGACCATGCTGAGCGCCATCCAGGGTCAATAAGGAGCCCCGCCATGTCCATGTTCTCCATCTTCAACGTCTCGGGCAGCGCCATCAGCGCGCAGTCGCAGCGGCTGAACGTCGTGGCCAGCAACCTGGCCAACGTGGACGCCGTGGCCGGCCCCGACGGCCAGGCCTACAAGGCGCGCCAGGTGGTGTTCCAGACCGCGCCCATGGGCCCCGACAGCTCGGCCGGCGTGCGCGTGTCCACCATCCAGGAAAGCGGCGTGCCGGGACGGCGCGTGCACGATCCGTCCAACCCCATGGCCGATGCCGAGGGCTATGTGACCCACTCCAACGTGAACGCGGTGGAGGAGATGGTCAACATGATCTCGGCCTCGCGCTCGTACCAGAACAACGTGGAGGTCATGAACACGGCCAAGTCGCTGCTGCTCAAGACCCTGCAGATGGGCCAATAACCGCCGGAGCATTGCATGTTCATTTCCCCCATAGACACGAGCGCGCTCAATGCCGGCGCCACCACCACTTCCACGACACGGGATTCGTCCACCGACCCGAGCGCGATGCAGGACCGCTTCCTCAAGCTGCTCGTGGCCCAGCTGAACAACCAGGACCCGATGAATCCGCTGGACAACGCCCAGATGACGACGCAGATGGCCCAGATCAACACGGTGACGGGCCTGCAGACGCTGAACCTGACCATGCAGACCATGGCCGAGCAGTTCAGCACCATGCAGCAGATCCAGGGCATCTCGCTGATCGGGCGATCGGTGCTCTCCGAGGGCGACCGCATGAGCTTCGCCGACGGAACCGGCAAGGGCATGTTCGACCTGGCGGGCGCGGCCACCAATGTGAAGGTGGACATCGTGACCGCGGGCGGCGTGGTGGTGGATTCGATCGACATGGGCGCGCAGGAAGGCGGCCGCCACAGCGTCGAATGGGATGCCAGCAAATACCAGGGCAGCACCTCCGACCTGCGCTTTCGCGTCACCGCCACGAACGGCGAGACCGCCGTCAAGGCCACGGCACTGACGCAGTCGCAGGTCCTGGCCACGGGCTCCAAGTCAGGCGCCCTGACCCTGACGCTGGACAACGGCAGCACCGTCAACTACGCCAACGTCCTGGGCGTGCTCTGAGCGGCACGCGCAACACCCACCGACAAGGAGAAAACCATGGGTTTCCAGCAAGGTCTCTCGGGCCTGAACGCATCCAGCAAGAACCTGGACGTGATCGGCCACAACATCGCCAACTCCAACACCGTCGGCTTCAAGGCGTCGCGCACCGAGTTCGCCTCGATGGTGGCGACCGCCATCGGCACGGCAAGCACCGGCAATGCCGGTATCGGCGTGCAGGTCGGGGCCGTGGCGCAGCAGTTCACGCAGGGCAACATCACCGTCACGGGCAACAATCTCGACGTGGCCATCAACGGCAACGGCTTCTTCAAGATCCAGCAGCCCGATGGCAGCTTCGCCTACACGCGCGCGGGCAACTTCAAGCTCGACGACAAGGGCAACGTGATCACGAACAATGGAGGCAAGGTCATGGGCTACCCGATGGACCCCATCACCCAGACCCGCACCGCGAGCACCCCCCAGCCGCTCGTGTTCCCCACGGGCGCCCCCATTCCGGCCAAGCAGACCACGAGCATCAAGGCCACGTTCAACCTGGACGCGCGCGCTCCCGATGCCGCGGGCAACCCATCGGCCACGCCGCCCATCGCGGCCACGCCGCGCTCCACCTACGGTACGTCGCTCAATGTGTACGACAGCCAGGGCGTCGCCACCCCGGTGAGCCTGTACTTCCAGAAAACGGGCACGGCCAATACCTGGGACGTCTACGACAGGCTCGACGACCCCAACGCCACGCCGCCCGTCGTGGCCACGCCCATCGGGCAGATCACCTTCGACAACAACGGCCAGATCACCGGCCCGGCCGCAACGCCGCCGGCCACGGGCTTCCAGCTGCCGATCACCATCGCTCCGCCCACGCCGAACCCGAACAACCTGCCGGCCTACACCGTACAGGTCAACCTCGACGGCGTGACGCAGTTTGGCGCCAAGTTCGCGGTGTCCGACCTCACGCAGGACGGCTACACGGCCGGCCAGCTCACGGGCATCAACATCGGCGACGACGGCACGATCATGACGAGCTACTCCAACGGCGTGACGCGCGCCGAGGGGCAGATCGCGCTCGCGAGCTTCCGCAACGCGCAGGGCCTGGCCGACATAGGCAACAACCTCTGGGTCGAGACCTTCGAATCGGGCCAGCCCGTCATGGGCGTGGCCACCGAGGGCGCGTTCGGCGCCCTGCGCTCGGGCGCGCTGGAGGACTCCAACGTGGACCTGACGGCCGAACTCGTGAACATGATGACCGCCCAGCGCGCCTACCAGGCCAATGCGCAGACGATCAAGACGCAGGACCAGGTCATGTCCACCCTGGTGAACCTGCGCTGACGCCGTCTGAGCCGGAGACCACGCCATGGACCGCATCATCTACACCTCCATGACCGGCGCCAGCGCCGCCGCGCACCGGCAAGCGGTGCTGGCCAACAACCTGGCCAACGTCTCCACCTACGGCTTTCGCGCCGAGATGTCCAGCTTCCGCTCGGTGCCGCTGCAGGGCAGCGGATCGACCACGCGCGTGTTCGCGCTGGAGGCGACGTCGGGCCACGTGGAAACCCCCGGCCCGGTGCAGCGCACGGGCCGCAACCTGGACGCCATGGCCGCGGGCAACGCCTGGTTCGCCGTGCAGGGCCTGGACGGCACCGAGGCCTATACGCGCGCCGGCAGCTTCGAGGTCACGGAAGCGGGCCAGCTGGTCACGCCCACCGGCCTGCCCGTGCTCTCGGACGGCGGCGCGCCCATCACGGCGCCGCAGGGCGCCGAGCTGACCCTGGGCGCGGACGGCACCGTCACCGCGCGCGTGCCCGGGCAGCAGCCCCAAACCGTCGGGCGCCTGAAGCTCGCCACGCCCGCGCAGGACGATCCGCTCAAGCGCGGGGACGACGGGCTGTTCCGCACCGCCTCGGGCGAGCCCATGGCCAGCGACCCCGCGGCGCGGCTGCTGGCCGGCGCGCTGGAGGGCTCGAACGTGAACCCCGTGGAGAGCATGGTCGGCATGATCGCCGCCGCGCGCCAGTTCGAGCAGCAGATGCGCCTGCTGCAGACCGCCGAGAACGACGACAAGACGGCCAGCCAGCTGCTCAGCCTGAACGGCTGATGCGCCTTCCAGAAAGGACTCACCATGATCAATTCCCTGTGGATCGCCAAGACCGGCATGAGCGCCCAGCAGACCCAGCTGGATGTGATCTCGCACAACCTGGCCAACGTCTCCACCACGGGCTTCAAGCGCAACAGCGCGGTGTTCGAGGACCTGATCTACCAGAACCTGCGCCAGGTGGGCGCGCAGACCACCGAGGAGAACCAGCTGCCCACGGGCCTGCATCTGGGCCTGGGCGTGCGCACCGTGGCCACCAGCCGCAACTTCACGCAGGGCAGCCTGCAGCAGTCGAGCAACAGCCTGGACGTGGCCATCAACGGCAACGGCTTCTTCGAGGTCCAACTGCCCGACGGCACCATAGGCTACACGCGCGACGGCTCGTTCCAGCTCGACGCGCAGGGGCGCATGGTCACTTCCGGCGGCCTGCCCGTGGCCAACGGCATCACCGTGCCGCAGGGCGCCACCAGCATCAGCATCAGCGAGACCGGCGTGGTCAGCGCCACCATCGCCGGCAACGCCCAGCCCCAGCAGCTGGGCCAGCTGGCCATGTCCAGCTTCATCAACGCCGCGGGGCTGCAGCCCGTGGGGCAGAACATGTACAAGGAGTCGGCCGCATCGGGCCCGCCGCAGCAGGGCCAGCCGGGCACGAACGGCCTGGGCGTCATCAAGCAGGGCTTCCTGGAGACCTCCAACGTCAACGTGGTGGAGGAGCTCGTCACCATGATCCAGACCCAGCGCGCCTACGAGATGAACTCCAAGGCCATACAGACCAGCGACCAGATGCTGGCCAAGCTGTCGCAGCTGTGATGGGAGGCCGCGCCATGACCGCCTCCCTGCGCCTGGTCGCGCCCGCCGCCCTGGCCCTGCTGGCCACCGGCTGCGCCACCCTGAACCCGCCGCCGCCCGTGGACCTGCTGCCCACCGCGCCGCCGCCCGTGGCCGCCACGCCGCGCCCCACGGGGCCGGCCACGGGAAGCCTGTTCCATGCCGCGAGCTACCGCCCCGCGTTCGAGGACCGGCGCGCGCGCATGGTGGGCGACATCGTCACCATCCAGATCGTGGAGCAGGTGACGGCCAAGCAGAACTCCACTTCCAGCATCGACCGCAGCGCCAACACCTCGGCCGGCATCTCGGCCTTCCCGTTCATCGGGGCGGGCAAGCTGGGCAAGCTGGACCTGGGCGCCAAGAGCGCCAACCAGTTCTCGGGCAAGGGCGGCACGGAGAGCAGCAACACCTTCACCGGCACCATCACCGCCACCGTCATCGAGGTGCTGCCCAACGGCCACCTGGTGGTGGCGGGCGAGAAGCAGATCGGCGTGAACGAGAACGTGGACGTGCTGCGCTTCTCGGGCACGGTGGACCCGCGCTCGCTGCAGCCGGGCAGCGTGGTCGCATCCACCCAGGTGGCCAACGCGCGCCTGCAGTCGCGCGGGCGCGGCGCGCAGAGCGAGGCCCAGGCCATGGGCTGGCTGTCGCGGGCGTTCAACTCGGTCGCGCCGTTCTAAGGCCTCCGGGGAAAGGCCGGGGCGAGGGGTTCGCCCCTGCGCACGCGCGATTATTCAATATTGATAGCTGCCAACGCTTGATGGACAAGCGCTGGAGGCACTTTTCCCCTTCAAACCCCATGTCCCGCAATTGAGGGGATTTGGGCCGTCTTTTCGGCGATTCGGGACGCGCACGGCGACCCACAATCATCGCCATGATCACCGTCCCCCTGCTCCCATCTTCGGCTGGCGCCCGCGCGCTGCGGCGGCTGGCCGCGTTCGGGGTGCTGGCGCTCGCCGCGGCGCTGCCGGCGTATGCGCTGCGCATCAAGGAAGTGGCCGCCGTGCAGGGCGTGCGCAGCAACCAGCTCACGGGCTACGGCCTGGTGGTGGGGCTGGACGGCACGGGCGACCAGACCACGCAGATGCCGATCACCACGCAGGCCATGCAGAACTATCTGCAGCAGGCGGGCATCAGCCTGCCGGCGGGTACCACGGCGCCGCAGCTCAAGAACGTGGCCACGGTGATCGTGACCGCCGAGCTGCCCCCGTTCGCCCAGCCGGGCCAGGCGATCGACGTGAGCGTGGCCTCGATGGGCAACGCGAAGTCGCTCAAGGGCGGCACGCTGATCGCCACGCCGCTGCGCGGCGCCGACGGCGAGATCTACGCGCTGGCCCAGGGCAACATGGTGGTCGGCGGCGCGGGCGCCTCGGCCGGCGGCAGCAAGGTGCAGATCAACCACCTGAGCGCGGGCCGCATTCCGGGCGGCGCGCAGGTCGAGCGCTCGGTGCCCACGCCGCTGCACGACGGCGAGACCATCACCCTGGGGCTGAACGCCTCGGACTTCCAGACCGCGCGCAAGGTGGCCAGCACCATCAACACCCGGATCGGCAGTGGCCTGGCCACGGCGCTGGACGGGCGCACGGTGCAGGTGCGCGCGCCCATGGACCCGGGCTCCCGCGTGAACTTCATCGCCGAGCTGGAGGAACTGCCGCTGCCCGACTCCACCCCCGCCGCCAAGGTGGTGATCAACGCGCGCACCGGCTCCATCGTGCTCAACCAGGCCGTGACGCTGGGGCCCTGCGCCATCGCCCACGGCAACCTGTCGATCACCATCAGCAGCACGCCCGTCATCAGCCAGCCCGCGCCGCTGTCGCAGGGCCAGACCGTGGTGGCGCAAAAGAGCGACATCCAGCTCAAGCAGGACGGCGGCAAGGTGATCCAGGTGCCGGCATCGCCGCAGCTGGCCGACGTGGTGCGCGCGCTCAACACCCTGGGCGCCACGCCGCAGGACCTGCTGGCGATACTGCAGGCCATCAAGGCATCGGGCGCGCTCAACGCGGAGCTGGAGGTGATCTGATGGCCTTCTCCAGCCTCTCCGGCGCGGGCACCGCGGCCGCCCGCCAGGCATTGGCCGTGGACGGCCGCTCGCTCAACGCCCTGAAGCTGCAGGCCGGCCAGGGCGATGCGCAGGCCACCAGGGACGCCACGCGGGAGGCCGCCAGGCAGCTCGAATCGCTGTTCATGCGCGAGCTCATCAAGAGCATGCGCGAGGCGACCGCCAAATCCGGCCTGCTCGACGGCGCCGAGGGCAACCTGGCGAACGACCTGTTCGACCAGCAGCTGTCGGTGCAGATGTCGGGCCGGCCCGGCGGGCTGGCCGATGCCATACAGCGCCAGCTCTCGCGCCAGCTCGGCGGCGACGGCCAGACCACCATCGACGCCGGCTCCACGCTGAGCCTGGACGCCACGCTGCGCAAGGCCGCGCCCGCCGACAACCCGCGCGCGAGCGCCCCCAAGGGACGCGAGAACTTCGTGCAGCACCACCGCGCCGCGGCCGAGCGCGTGGCGCAGGACAGCGGCATTCCGGCCAGCTTCATGCTGGGCCAGGCCGGGCACGAGACCGGCTGGGGCAGGAGCGAGATCCGCAACAAGGACGGCAGCAACGCCTTCAACCTGTTCGGCATCAAGGCCGGCAAGGGCTGGACCGGCAAGGTGGCCGAGGTGACGACCACCGAATACGTGAACGGCCAGCCGCGCAAGGTCACCGCGCGCTTTCGCGCCTATGGCTCCTACGAGGAGTCGTTCCGCGACTACGCCCGCCTGATCAACGACAACCCACGCTACGAGAAGGCGCGCGCCAAAACCCATTCCGCCGCCGCCTATGCGGCCGAGCTGCAGAAGGCCGGCTACGCCACCGACCCGCAGTACGCCACCAAGCTCGCGCGCGCGATCCAGAGCACGCAGTCCGTGGCGCGCAACCCTGTCGTGGCCCAGGCGCCCGGCACCCAAGCCTGAAGCACTGAACCATGAGCCTCCTCAACGTCGGCGCCCGCGCCCTCCTCGCCAACCAGGTGGCCCTGCAGACCACGGGACACAACATTGCCAACGTCAGCACGGCCGGCTATTCGCGCCAGAGCGTGGCCATGCAGACGGTGCAGGGCCAGTTCACGGGATCGGGCTACATCGGCAACGGCGTGAACGTGGCCACCATCCTGCGCAACCACAACGAGCTGCTCACGCGCCAGGCGGCCGCCGCCCAGGCGGTGCAGTCCGGCGACTCGGTGCGCGCCGAGCGCCTATCGCAGCTGCAGGACGTGTTCCAGGGCAGCACCAGCGGCCTGGGCGCGGCCATCACCGACATGCTCAACTCGCTGGCCGACGTGGTGGCCTCGCCCAACGACATCACGGCGCGCACCGTCACGCTCACGCGCATGAACGAGATGGCCGCGCGCATGCGCAGCAGCGCCGAGCAGCTGCAGGAGATCCAGTACTCGGTCACCGAGCAGCTGAAAAACGACGCCACGCGCATCAACCAGCTGGCCAGCGGCATTGCCGAGGCGAACGAGCAGATCGCGCGCGTCAGGGGCAACGGCCAGTCGCCCAACGATCTGCTGGACAAGCGCGACCAGCTGATCCGCGAGCTCAACCAGTACATACAGACCACGCAGATACCAGCCGACGACGGTTCGGTGGGCGTGTTCGTGGGCGGCAGCCAGGCGCTGGTGCTGGGCAGCACGGCCACCTCCGTCTCCGTCGACGAATCGCAGCTGTTCCCGGGCAGCGGCCAGATGCGCCTGCTCTTCAACCGCCCGGGCGCGACGCCCGTGGAGCTGGAGGAAGGCATGCTCGGCGGCGGAGAGGTGGCGGGCCTGCTGCGCTTCGTCAACAACGACCTGGCCGAGGGCCGCAACCTGCTGGGGCGCATGGCGCTGGCCATCGGCACCACGATGAACTACCAGCAGACGCAGGGCCTGACGCTGGATGGCCAGCCCGGCAAGCCGCTGTTCTCCACGCCCTCCTCCGTCCAGGGCTACACGCAGGGCACGGCCCAGGGCAGCATCGACCTGACGGACAGCAGCAAGTTCTCGCCCACGAAGTTCGCCGCCTCGGACTACGAGGTGCGCTTCACCACGCCGCCGGCCGGCCAGGTGGTGCGGCTGTCGGATGGCAAGACCACTGCCTTCACCGACCTGAACGACCTGCGCGGCCAGCAGATCGACGGCCTGACCTTCGACTTCGCCACCGCGGGCGCCGCGGGCGAGCGCGTGCTGTTCAAGCCCTTCGCCAGCGCCGCGGCCAACATCCAGTCCCTGGTGTACTCGCCGCGCGACCTGGCCGCCGCCAACCCCGTCAACGCGGCCATGGGCACGTCCAACACGGGCACGCTGCAGCTCGCCGAGCTCAAGGCGGAGGGCCCCACGCTCACGCTGCCGCCCGACGGCGACACGGCGAACACCCCGCCGGCCTTCCCCGGCGGCATCCAGCTGCAGTTCCATGCCGGCCCGCCAGCGACCTTCGACGTGGTCAACCAGGGCGCCGCCCCGCCCACCACCGTCGCCACAGGCCAGAGCTACACGCCAGGCCAGCCGATCCAGATCGACGGCTGGTCCATCACCCTGCAGGGCACGCCCCAGGACGGCGACACGGTCACCGTGGGCAACGCGCTCGATCCGCAATACGGCGACGGCTACACACGCAACGCCGGCAACGCCAGCGCCCTCATGCGGCTGCGCGACGTGAAGATGTTCGACGAGTCCACCCTGTCCGACGGCTACGCCGGCCTCATGGCCCAGGTGGGCACGCGCACGCAGAGCGCGCAGTACGCGGCCAAGCTGTCGGACTCCATCGCCTCCAACCTGGAGGCCAGCCGCACGGCCGTCTCGGGCGTGAACCTGGACGAGGAGGCCGCCCGCCTCATCCAGTACCAGCAGGCCTACCAGGCCTCGGCCAAGATGCTGCAGATCGCGCAGAACATTTTCGACAACCTCATCCAATCCATGGGCAGATGACATGACGAACTTCTACCGCGTCAGCACCGCCAACATGCACGACGCCACGCTGCGCAACCTGAACGCACGGCAGAAGAGCCTGGTGGACCTGCAGGAGAACCTGACCTCGGGCAAGCGCGTGGTGCGCGCCAGCGACGACCCCGTGGCCGCCGCGCAGGCCGAGCGCGCGCTCACGCGCATCAGCCGCATCCAGACCGAGCAGCGCGCGCTGGAGGTGCAGCGCAACGCCATCGCGCAGGCCGAGTCCACGCTGGGCGACGCCATCGGCCTGGTGCAGGAGATACGCCAGCTCGTCGTGGCCGCCGGCGGCGGGGCGCTCAAGCCCGAGGACCGCAAGACCTACGCCGACCAGATCCAGAGCCTGCGCGAGCAGCTCACCGACGTGATCAACCGCAAGGACACCAACGGCATACCGCTGCTGGGCGCACTGGGCAGCGCGCTGCAGCCCTTCGCGGGCCCGCTGAGCGGCAGCCCCGACTACCTGTTCGCCGGCCTGCCAGGCCAGGCCAGCAGCAGCGGCACGGCCATCGCCACCACGCTGGACGGGCATTCCGCCCTCATGTTCGACCCACGGCGCGACGGCGTGTACCAGGCCGGCGTGAGCACCATCCCGGCCGACCGCAGCCTGACGACCTCGGCCATCACCGCGGTGGACCGCAACCAGATCACGGGCGACGGCTACCGCATCGACTTCACGGCCGTGGGCCCGGGCGCCACGCCGGGCACCACGACGGCCACCTACACCATCACCAACACCACCACGGGCGTCACGTCCGCCCCGGTCACGGTGCCCGACTTCGCGTCCGACAAGCCCGCCACCATCGCCGTCACCGGAGTGCCTGGCATGACGTTCAGCATCAGCGGCACGCCCGCGGCGGGCGACGCCGTGACCCTGCAGCCCAGCCCCAGCCTGATGAGCACCATTGACAGCGCCATCGAGGGCATCCGCGGCGCGGCCAACAACAATGCCGCCACGCAGGCCGTGGGCCAGGCGCTGGCCAACATCGACGCCGGCATGGAGCGCCTGAACAACATGCGCGGCTACGCGGGCGAGCTGCTCAACCGCGCCGACCGCATCACGGGCGACCAGAGCCAGCGCTCCATCCAACTGGAGGCCGACCGCTCGCGCGCCGAGGATCTGGACATGGTCCAGGGCATCTCGGGCTTCCAGAATGCCCAGGTGGGCTACCAGGCCGCCCTCCAGTCCTACGCCATGGTACAGAAGCTGTCGCTGTTCAACTTCATGAGCTGACGCGGGTTTTCTCGCCGCCTGCGGGGCGGCGCACGGCCCGACAATGGCGATTGCCTTTCATTCTCGTCCACCCTTCATGGTCCAATCCGTTCTTGGCAGCCTCGTCCTGGGCTACCGCCCCTTGTGGAATGCCGCGCGCAAGCTGGCCGGCGTGCAGCTGTACGTGCACGGCCAGGGCGCTGCCATGGTGGACGCGCCGCACCTGCTGCGCACCATCCAGGAGCTGTGGAGCGCCGGCTCGCCGCCGCTACTGCTGTCGCCGCGCTCGCAGCCGCTGCTCATGGACCTGCTGGCGCATGCGCCGCGCGGCGCGCCCTGGATCGAGGTGCCGGGCGACTGGATGGCCCTGCCCGCGGTGCGCGAGCGCGCCGGCCAGGCCCACGCCCGGGGCCTGCGCCTGGTGTGGAGCGGCGCCCTGGATCACCTGCCCGACACCGAGACCGCGCGGTTGTTCGACAACAGCCTGCTGCACCTGTCCAGCGGCGACGCCGTGCGCGCGCTGCAGGCGGGCGCGGCCGCGCAGCGCAGCCCGCTGATCACCGGCCAGATGTACGACAACGTGGCCAGCCGCGCGCTGCTGGCGCACTGCCTGGACCAGGGCGGCGCCCTGGCCGTGGCCGGCTGGCCCATGGAGGACGTGCTCCACGCCCTGCGCCACCAGCCGCAGCAGCCCGCGCACGAGGTGGTGCAGAGGCTGCTCAAGGCCATCGACGAGGACCAGTCCATCGACCGCTTCGAGCAGATCCTGGGCGAGGACCCGCTGCTGGCCTACCGCTTCATGACCTACACCAACTCCGCGGCGCTGGGCCTGCGCACGGGCGTGGACTCGCTGCGCCGCGGCCTGGTGATGATGGGCTACGGCTCGCTCGGGCGCTGGCTGGCCGAGCAGCTGCCGCACGCGAGCACCGAGCCCGACCTGCGCCCCATACGCACCGCCATGGTGCTGCGCGCGCGCCTGACCGAGCAGCTGCTCGAATCCGGCGCGGGCAAGGATCTGCGCCGCGAGGTCTACCTGAGCGGCCTGTTCTCGCAGCTCGACGAGCTGCTGCGCGAACCCTTGGGCACCATACTGCGCCGCCTGCCGCTGTCCGAGCGCGTGTACAACGCCGCCGTGCTGCGCACCGGCCCCTACGCCCCCAGCCTGGAGCTGGCCTGCGCCCTCGAAGGCGACGACGCGGGCGCCATCCGCCAGCTGTGCGAGACGCACGAGCTGGAGATCGAGTACGTCAACCGCAGCCTGCTGCGCGTGCTCTCCGAAGTGGCCGTGGACCGGCCCGCCGCCGCGCATTAGCTGCTTCTGGCACCAGGGCGCACCATGCAAGCGCCGGCAGCTATCTTTTTTGCCAGCAAAGACCTTGCCGTCCGTGCCGCGGCTGCTTGCGCGTGCAGGGGCGGCGCCGCATCATGGCCACCGCATCGCCAGACTGGAGCCCCCCATGCACGACACCCTGCCCCCCACCGACCTGTGCCGCCTGCTGGGCTGCCGCCTGCCGCTGCTGCTGGCGGGCATGGGCGGCGTGGCGCGCTCCGAGCTGGTGGCGGCCGTCACCGGGGCCGGCGCCTTCGGCTTCCTGGGCATGGTGCGCGAGCCGCTGGCGCTGATCGAGCGCGAGGTGGCCCAGGTGCGCGCGCGCACCGACCTGCCCTTCGGCGTGAACCTGATCCCCGCGGCCACGCCCGCGCCGCTGCTGCGCGAGCAGGTGGGCCTGTGCATCACGCTGCGCGTGCCCGTGGTCTGCCTGTTCTGGGACGTGGACCGCGCCGTGGTCGAACGGTTGCGCGGCGCGGGCATCACCGTGGTGCACCAGGTGGGATCGGTGCAGGACGCGCTGGACGCGCAGGAGGCCGGCGCCCAGGCGCTCATCGCCCAGGGCGTGGAGGCCGGCGGCCACGTGCGCGGGCGCCAGCCGCTGGCCGGGCTGCTGGCCGGCGTGCTGGCCGCGGCCCGCGTCCCCGTGGCCGCCGCCGGGGGGCTGGCCGACGGGCGCGACGTGGCGCGCGTGCTGGCGGCCGGTGCGCAGGCCGCCGTGCTGGGCACGGCCCTGATCGCCACGCACGAATCCTTCGCCCACGACTACCACAAGCGCCGCCTGGTGGCCGCGCGCGCCAGCGACACGCTGCTGACCGAGGACTTCCACGTCAACTGGCCGCCCCATGCCGCCGTGCGCGTGCTCAGGAACAGCGTCACCCGCGGCGAGCGCGGCGACCCGTTCGGCCCCGCGCCCGCCACCGGCCCCGCGGTGATCGGCGAGGAGGAGGGCCGCCCCATCCACCTGTTCAGCACCGACTCGCCGCTGCGCTCCATGACCGGCGACTTCGAGGCCATGGCCCTCTACGCCGGCCGCGGCGTGGACCGCATCGCCGGCGTGGAGCCCGCCGCCGACTGCGTGCGCCGCATCGCCGCCGAGGCGGCGGCGCAGCTCGCGCGGTGAAAGCTATGCAAAAAAATAGCTGCAAGCGCTTGATGAACGGGCGTTTTATCCCGTTTTGACCACATTTTTCCAGGTGCGCCAGAACGCCGGCTCCTGCGTGTTGGCAAAGTTGATGCGCATGAGCGTGCAGGGCTGGCGCGTGGCGTGGAACAGTGCGCCGGGGGCGATCAGGTAGCCCTCGTCGAGCATGCGCTGGGCCAGCATGTCGGTGTCCACGCCGGTCTCCACCCAGCCGAACATGCCCGCGGGCTCGGCCGCGAAGCTGCAGCCCGCCTCCAGCGCGAGCTGCACGCTGCGCGCGCGCGCCTGGGCCAGGCGCTGGCGGATGCGCTCGGCGTGGCGGCGCAGCTGGCCCTGGTCTATGCACAGCGCCAGCGCCTTCTCCAGAATGGAAGGCGTGGTCAGCGTGGACAGCAGCTTGGTGTCCAGCATGCGCTCGACCAGCCCGGGCGGCGCGGCCAGGTAGCCGACGCGCCAGTTGGGCGCGAGGATCTTGGCGAAGCCGTTCACGTAGATGGTGCGGCGCAGCCCGTCCAGCGCCGCCAGGCGCACGGCATACTCGGGCGCGATGTGGCCGTAGGTGTCGTCCTCCACGACGTAGAAGCCGTGCCGCTCGGCCAGCTGCAGCACCTGGTGCGCGCTGGCCGGCGGCAGGCTGTAGCCCGTAGGGTTGTGCAGCACGCTCACGCTCACGAACAGCTTGGGCGCGTGCAGCTCGCAGTAGCGCGCCATCACGGCCAGGTCGGGCCCCTCGGGGCCGCGCGGCACGGGCAGCACGCGCATGCCCAGCGCGTCCAGCCGCGCGAACTCCACGCTCCAGCCCGGCTCCTCCACCATCACCGGGTCGCCCGCCTTGAGCAGCGTGCGGCTCACGATGTCCAGCGCGTGCGTGGCGCCCACGGTGGTCATGATCTGGTCGGGCTGCGCGGCGATGCTGATGCCGGCCATGCGCCGCGCCAACGCCGCGCGCAGGCCGGCGTCGCCCATGGGCTCGCCGTAGCTCAGCGAGCCGCCCTGCAGCGCCGGGCTGGCGGTGATCTTGCGCACGGCGGCGGGCAGGAAGCGCGCCTCCTCCAGCCAGCCGACGGGCAGCACGCCCGCGCCGGGCTGGGGCTTCGCCGACGCCTGGTAGAACATGCCGCGCATCAGCGCCGTGGCGTTGATCTGCGAGCCCGACATGCGCACGCCTATGGTGCCCAGCGGCGAGGCCGTTTTTGCTCCCAAAGGAATAGCTGCAGACGCTTGCCCCTCCTGTGCTGGGGGCGTTTTTTGCGCAATGTCGCGCACATAGAAGCCGCGCTGGCGCCGCGCCTCCACCAGCCCCTGGGCCAGCAGCTTGTCGTAGGCCGCCACCACGGTGTAGGGGCTCACGCCCTGCTGGCGCGCGCACTCGCGCACCGAGGGCAGGCGCGCCCCGGCGGGCAGAAGCCGCGTGCGGATGCGCTGGGCGAAGCGCTCGGCGAGCTGTTCGGTCAGGGTGAGCATGGCGACTGTGTCAGTGGAAAGACCTGCACAGTTTATGCATGTGTGGGGCAGACTGTACCGGCACTGTAATGGCATTCACCCCTACAGTGCGGCCTTCCCTACCGTCGCCCCCGTCTTTCATGCCCCTGGTTGAATTCACCGCCCTGCTGGTGCTGGCCACCGCCATGAGCTTCACGCCCGGCCCCAACACCACGCTGTCCACCGCGCTGGCCGCCAACCGCGGCCTGCCCGCGGCCATGCGCTTCGTCGTCGCGGTGCCCGTGGGCTGGAGCGCGCTGCTGCTGCTGTGCGCGGCCGGCCTGGGCGCCATCGTCGTGGCGGTGCCGGCGCTGCGCTGGGCCATCAAGGCCGTGGGCATCGGCTACCTGCTGTGGCTGGCGCTCAAGCTAGCGCAGTCGGGCCGCCTGTCCGAGGCCGACGCGGCGCGCCTGTCGGTGGGCTTCTGGCAGGGCGTGGCCCTGCAGTTCGTGAACATCAAGGCCTGGCTGCTGGCGCTGACCATCGTGGCCGGCTGGATCGTCGGCCACGAGGACGGCCATGCGCGCATGGCCGTGGTGCTGCCCGTGATGCTGGCCTTCGCCTTCACCAGCAACCTCGCCTACGCTGCCATGGGCGCGCTGCTGCGCCGCTGGCTGGCCCAGGGGCGGCGCCTGCTGTGGTTCAACCGCGCCATGGCCTGCGTACTGGTGGCCACCGCCCTGTGGATGGTGGCCGCATGACCGCCCCCGCCGCCACTCGGGGTGCGCACCCCGTGCGCCAGGCCGAAACCCTGGGCCTGTGGCTCGGTGTGCTGGGCGTGGCGATCTTTGCCATCACCCTGCCCGCCACGCGGCTGGCCACCGGCACGGCCGAGCAGCCCCAGCTCTCGCCCTGGTTCGTCACGCTGGGCCGCGCCGCGCTGGCCGGCTTGCTGTCGGCAGCCTTCCTGCTGGCCACGCGCTCGCCGCGCCCGCTGCCGCACCAGTTCAGGCACCTGGGCTGGGCCGTGCTGGGCAACGTTCTGGGCTACCCGCTGCTGCTGGCGTATGCGCTGCGCAGCGTCACGGCCAGCCACGCCGCCGTGGTCACGGCGCTGCTGCCGCTGGTCACGGCGGGCGTGGCCGCGCTGGTGCTGCACCAGCGCGCACGCCTGGGTTTCTGGGTCTGCGCGGTGCTGGGCAGCGCGCTGGTGGTGGCGTTTTCGCTGCTGCGCGGCTGGCAGCAAGGCCATGGTTTCAGCCTTGAGGCGGCCGACGCGCTGCTCGTGGGCGCGGTGGTGGCGGCCTCGGTGGGCTACATCCACGGCGCGCGCATCACCCCCGCCCTGGGTGCCGAGCGCGTGATCTGCTGGGTCTGCCTGCTGGCGCTGCCCGCCACCCTGCCGGCCACGCTGTGGCTGTGGCCCACGCAGCCCGTGGCGCCCTCGGCCTGGGGCGGGTTCCTGTACGTGGGCGTGTTCTCGATGTGGGCCGGCTTCTTCGCCTGGTACCGCGGGCTGGCCCTGGGTGGCGCGTTGCGCGTGAGCCAGACGCAGCTGCTGCAGCCGTTTTTCTCGATCCTGGCGGCGATCCCGCTGCTGGGCGAGCCGCTGGACATGGTGACGCTCGGCTTCGCCGCGGCGGTGGTGGCCACCGTGGCCGTCGGCAGGCGCATGCCGGCAGGGAATTGACGTTACGTTATGCTGCGCGCGCTGCCCTTACCCGCAGGGCCGCGCACCGCCGCACAACGGCATTTTTTTGAGTGATGGATGGCGTAACACCCGCACGCCTTTGGAGATGAACGAATGACGAACTGGACCCTGGCCGCACGCGCCGCCAAGATGAACCCCTCGGTGATCCGCGAGATCCTCAAGGTCACCGAGAAGCCCGGCATCATCAGCCTGGCCGGCGGCCTGCCCTCGCCCAAGACCTTCCCTATCGAATCCTTCGCCGCCGCGGCCGCCTCGGTGCTGGCCAACGAAGGCGCGTCGGCGCTGCAATACGCCGCCAGCGAGGGCCACGCGCCGCTGCGCGAGGCCATCGCCGGGTTCCTGCCCTGGGACGTGCATCCGGACCAGGTGCTCATCACCACCGGCTCGCAGCAGGCGCTGGACCTGGCGGCCAAGGTGCTCATCGACGCGGGCAGCCGCGTGCTGGTGGAGACGCCCACCTACCTGGGCGCGCTGCAGGCCTTCGCGCCCATGGAGCCCCAGGTGGTGTCGGTGGCCAGCGACGACGAGGGCGTGCTGATCGACGACCTGGCCGCCAAGGCCGGCAGCGGGGCGGACAAGGCGCGTTTCCTGTACGTGCTGCCCAACTTCCAGAACCCCACGGGCCGCACCATGAGCGAGGCGCGCCGCGAGGCCCTGTCCGCCCGCGCCGCCGAGCTGGGCCTGCCGCTGATCGAGGACAACCCCTACGGCGACCTGTGGTTCGACAAGGCCCCCCCGAAGCCCCTGGCCGCGCGCAACCCCGAGGGCTGCCTCTACATGGGATCATTTTCCAAGGTGCTGGCGCCCGGCCTGCGCCTGGGCTACCTCGTCGCGCCGCGCCAGATGTATCCCAAGCTGCTGCAGGCCAAGCAGGCGGCCGACCTGCACACGCCCAGCTTCAACCAGCGCCTGGTGGCCGAGGTGCTGAAGAACGGCTTCCTGGACCGCCACGTGCCCACCATCCGCCAGCTCTACAAGCGGCAGTGCCAGGCCATGGTGGCCGCGCTGGAGAAGGAAATGCAGGGCCTGGGCGTGACCTGGAACCGCCCCGACGGCGGCATGTTCCTGTGGCTGCGCCTGCCCGAGGGCATGAGCGCGCTTGAACTGCTGCCCCGCGCCGTAGAGCGCAACGTGGCCTTCGTGCCCGGCGCCGCCTTCTACGCCCAGCAGGCCGACGAGCGCACGCTGCGCCTGTCGTTCGTCACCGCCTCCGAGGAGCAGATCCAGACCGCCGTCGCCGCGCTGGCCGCCGCCATCCGCGAAACGGCCGCCTGAGGAAGGCCCTGACCATGCGCCAGCGCCCGTTCCAGCAGGTCGACGTCTTCACCGCCACGCCCTACCTCGGCAACCCGCTGGCCGTGGTGCTCGATGGCGAGGGCCTGACCACCGAGGACATGCAGCGGTTCACCCACTGGACCAACCTGTCCGAAGCCACCTTCGTGCTGCCGCCCACGCCCGAGGGCCGCGCCGCCGGCGCCGACTATCGGCTGCGCATCTTCTGCCCCGGGCGCGAGCTGCCGTTCGCCGGCCACCCCACGCTGGGCAGTTGCCACGCCTGGCTGCAGGCCGGCGGCCGGCCGCGCGCGGCCGGCCGCATCGTGCAGGAATGCGGCGTGGGCCTGGTCACGCTCAGGCGCGACGACGAGCGCCTGGCCTTCGCCGCGCCGCCGCTCATCCGCAGCGGCCCGCTGGCCGAGGACGACGTGCGCCTCATCGCGCGCGGCCTGGGCATTGCGCGCGAGGACATCATCGCGCACGCCTGGTGCGACAACGGCCCGAACTGGCGCGGCGTGATGCTGCGCTCGGCCGAGCAGGTGCTGCGGCTCAAACCCGACGCCGCGGTGCTGGCCGGGCTGGACGTGGGCGTGGTGGGCCCGCGCGGCAAGGTCGGCGTGGTGGGCGCGAGCGATGCCGAGGGCATCGCCTTCGAGGTGCGCGCCTTCTTCCCCGGCAACAACGGCCTGGCCGAAGACCCCGTCACCGGCAGCCTGAACGCCGCGCTGGCGCAGTGGCTCATGGGCGCGGGCCTGGCGCCCGCGCGCTACGTGGCCAGCCAGGGCACGGCGCTGGGCCGCGCGGGGCGCGTGCACGTGGAGCAGGAGGGCGAGCACATCTGGATCGGCGGCCACTCGGTCACCTGCGTGCACGGGGAGGTGCAGCTGTGACGCACGACACCACCCTGCCCTCGCTGGCCGACATCGAGGCCGCCGCGCAACGGGTCTACCGGGAGTTCCAGCCCACGCCCCAGTACCGCTGGGGCTTGCTCGCCGACCGCCTGGGCACCGAATGCTGGGTCAAGCACGAGAACCACAACCCCGTGGGCGCGTTCAAGATCCGCGGCGGCCTGACCTACTTCGACCAGCTGGCAAGCCAGGGCCGGCTGCCGCGCGAGGTCATCAGCGCCACGCGCGGCAACCACGGCCAGAGCATGGGCTGGGCCGCGCGCCGCCACGGCGTGGCCTGCACCATCGTCGTGCCGCGCGGCAACTCGGTGGAAAAGAACGCCGCCATGCGCGCCCTGGGCGTGAACCTGGTGGAACACGGCGAGGACTTCCAGGCCGCGCGCGAGCACGCCCTGCAGCTGGCCGAAGAGCGCGGCGCCCACATGGTGCCCAGCTACCACCCCCATCTGGTGCGCGGCGTGGCCACCTACTGGTGGGAATTCCTGCGCGCCGTGCCGCACATGGACGTGGCCTACGTGCCCATAGGCCTGAGCTCGGGCGCCTGCGCCGCCGTGGCGGCCAGGCAGGCCCTGGGCCACCGCGTGCGCATCGTGGGCGTGGTCAGCCGCCACGCCACCACCTATGCCGACTCGTTCGCCGCCGGCCACGTGGTGGCCGCGCCCGTCAGCACGCAGCTGGCCGACGGCATGGCGGTGCGCGTGGCCGACCCCGATGCGCTGGCGGTGCTGCTGCCCGCGCTCGACCACTTGGTACAGGTCGGCGACGACGAGGTGGCCGCCGCCATGCGCGCCCTGTTCACCGACACCCACAACGTGGCCGAGGGCGCCGGCGCCGCGGCCCTCGCCGCCGCGATGCAGGAGCGCGAACGGCTGCGCGGCCAGTGCGTGGGCCTGGCGCTCACGGGCGGCAACGTGGACGCGGAGGTCTTCGCGCGCGTGCTCGCCGGGCGCTGAGCCGGTTTCGGCCAGCGAAACACCGCGCCGCACGGCCCACGCAGGGCGGGGCGCGCCGGGCGCCCGCCGCGCCAGGGTTTTCCCGACGCGCGATTTCAGTCCTCGAAACTTTCGCCACCGCGTTTGACGCGCCACGCGCGCGCCCAACACCATTGCCCCCGAGGCCGCATGCACGAGCGGCCCGGGAGACATACACATGCGATGGAGACAACGCCCCGAAGGCTCGAACTGGGGCGACTTCGGGCCCGACGACCAGCTGGGACGCGCCAACCTGATCGGCCCCGAGCAGGTGCGCAAGGGCGCGCTGGAGGTGCGCGAGGGCGTGAGCCTGTGCCTCTCGCTGCCGCTGGACTACCCCGGCGGCAACGGCCTGAACCCGCGCCGCCACCCGCCCGTGCTGCGGCCCACGCGGCGCGGCGACGTGCCCTACGTGAACTTCCCGCTGGGCCACGTGTACACCGGCGCCACCGACGTGATCAGCGACGACCAGGCGCTGCTGTCGCTGCAGTACTCCACGCAGTGGGATTCTCTGGCCCACGTGGGCGCGCTGTTCGATCCCGAGGGCGACGGCCGCCTGCGCACCGTGTACTACAACGGCTACCGCGGCCACGAGCACATCCTGGGCCCGCAGGACCACGGCCTGCCCGCACGCGGCGATGACGGCGCGCCCGCGCGCTACCAGCCCGTGTGCTGCGAGGGCCGCGCGAGCGACGAGAGCGTGGCCCTCGCGCTGGGCGTGGAGCACCTCGCCGTCAAGGGCATGCAGGGGCGCGGCGTGCTCGTGGACCTGGCGCGCGCCTACGGCATGGACTTCCGCGACATCGGCTACGACGAGCTCATGCGCGCCATGGAGCGCGGCGGCGCCACTGTGGAGCCCGGCGACATGCTGCTGCTGCGCACGGGCTTCGCCGGGCTGGTGCTGTCCATGCAGCGCCAGCCCGACGCGCACCGCCTGCACCACAGCTGCGCGGCGCTGGACGGCGGCGACGAGAAGCTGCTGCAATGGATCACCGACAGCGGCATCGCCGCCCTCATCGCCGACAACTACGCCGTGGAGCGCCACCCGCCCCGGCGCGTGCCCGAGGACGGCGCGCCCTACCCCGTGCTGCCGCTGCACGAGCACTGCCTGTTCAAGCTGGGGCTACCGCTCGGGGAGCTCTGGTACCTCGAAGAGCTGGCCGACCGGCTGCACGCCAGCGGCCGCACGCGCTTCCTGCTCACCGCCCCGCCGCTGCGCCTGCCCGGCGCCGTGGGCTCGCCCGTCACCCCCATCGCCACGCTCTGACCATCACTACTATCAGGAGACAACCATGCACCCATCTTCCACCCCCATCCGCCGCGCCTGCCGCGCGCTGTGCGCCGGCCTCGCCCTGCTTGCCACGGCGGCCGGCGCGCAGGACACGCGGATTTCCGACGACGTCGTGCGCCTGGGCATCCTCACCGACCTGAACGGCCCGTTCGCCGACATCACCGGCCCCGGCAGCGCCGCCGCGATCCAGATGGCCATCGACGACTTCGGCGGCCAGGTGCTCGGCAGGAAGATCGAGCTGATCGTTTCCGACCACCAGAACAAGGCCGACATCGCATCGAGCAAGGCGCGCGAATGGTTCGACACCGGCAAGGTGGACGCCATCATGGACGTGGCCGTCTCCGCCCCCGCGCTGGCGGTGCTGGAGATCGCCAAGCAGAAGCAGAAGGTCATCATCTTCAACGGCCCCGGCCTGGACCGCCTGACGGGCGACCTGTGCATGCCCAGCACCGTGCACTACGTCTACGACACCTACGCCCTGGCCAACGTGACGGCCAGCGCCATCACCGAGCGCGGCGGCAAGGACTGGTTCTTCGTCGCCGCCGACTACGCCTTCGGCCACAGCCTGCAGGAGCAGGCCGGCGCCGTGGTGGCGGCGCACGGCGGCAAGGTGCTGGGCGCGGCCAAGCACCCGATCGGGGCGACCGACTTCGCATCCTTCCTGCTCAGCGCGCAAAACAGCAGGGCCCAGGTGGTGGGCCTCGCCAACGCGGGCGGCGACACGGTCAACACCATCAAAGCCGCGCGCGAGTTCGGGCTGACCCAGGGCAAGAACAAGCAAACCCTGGCCGGCCTGCTCATGTACATCAACGACGTGCACGCCATCGGCCTGCGCACCGCCGCGGGCCTGATGCTCACCGAGGCGTTCTACTGGGACATGAACGACGCCACGCGCGCCTGGTCCAAGCGCTACTTCGAGAAAATGAAGAAGATGCCCAACATGAGCCAGGCGGGCGCCTACTCGTCCACCATGCACTACCTCAAGGCCGTGCAGGCCGCCAAGACCGACGACACCGCCAAGGTCATGGCCCAGATGAGGGCCACGCCCATCAACGACTTCTTCGCCAAGAACGGCCGCATCCGCGAAGACGGGCGCATGGTGCACGACATGTACCTGTTCGAGGTGAAGACGCAGGCCGAGTCCAAGTACCCGTGGGACTACTACAAGCTCGTCGCCACCGTGCCGGGCGACAAGGCCTTCCTGCCGCTGCCCCAGTCCAAGTGCCCGCTGGTGAAGAAATGAGCACGGCCCTCATCGTCGGCGCCACGGGCGTCGTCGGCCAGGCCTGCCTGCGCCACTTCGCCAGCCTGCCCGGCTGGAACGCCATCGGCGTGGCGCGCCGCGCCATCACGCCGCCGCCCGGCGCGCAGGCCCTGCAGCTCGACCTGCAGGACGGCGCCGCCTGCGCCGCCGCGCTGGGTGCGCGCGATGACATCACCCACGTCGTCTACGCCGCCGTCTACGAGCAGCCCGGCGGCCTGGTGGGCGGCTGGCGCGATCAGGAGCAGATGCGCATCAACCTCACGATGCTGCGCAACGTGGTCGAGCCCCTGTCCCGCCCCGGCGACGCGCTGCGCCACGTGACCATCATGCAGGGCGGCAAGGCCTACGGCGTGCACATCCACCCGCAGATCGCCGTGCCTGCGCGCGAGCGCTGGCCGCGCGACGCGCACGAGAACTTCTACTGGCTGCAGGAAGACTTCCTGCGCGAGCGGCAGGCGCAGAGCGGCGCATGGCACTTCACCATCATGCGCCCGCGCATCGTCTTCGGCGACGCCCTGGGCAGCCACATGAACCCCATCCCCGCCATCGGCGTCTACGCCTGGCTGCGCCACGAACAGGGCCTGCCGCTGGCCTACCCCGGCGGCCCGGCGCGCGTGAACCAGGCCATCGACGCCGACCTGATCGCCCAGGCCTGCGCCTGGGCCGCCGAGTCGCCCAATGCGCGTAATGAGACCTTCAACCTGGACAACGGCGACGTGTTCGTCTGGCAGAACGTCTGGCCCGCCATCGCCGACGCGCTGGGCATGCCCGCGGGCGCGCCCGAGCCACAGTCGCTGGCCGCGCTGCTGCCCACCCAGCAGCAAGCGTGGGAACGCATCGTGGACAAGTACCAGCTCGCCGCGCCACGCGATCTGACGGCCTTCATCGGCCAGGGCGCGGCCTATGCTGATTTCCAGATGAACCACGGCCGCGAGGGGCCGCTGGCGCCGGTCATCATGAGCTCGGTGAAGATCCGCCAGGCGGGCTTCCACGCCTGCATCGACACCGAGGACATGTTCCGCAAGTGGTTCGGCCGGCTCCAGGAGCGCCGCCTGCTGCCCCCGTCCGCCCAGGCACGTGCAAACGAGGACATGGAAGAATAATGCTTCCAATTTGATAGCTTAAGTCGCTCATGCGACAAGCGCAGGGACGTGGCTTGACCACAATCGTGCCCATGGGAACGCTCTACCTCGTGCGCCACGGCCAGGCCTCGTTCGGCGCGGATGACTACGACCGGCTGAGCCCGCTCGGGCAGGCGCAGGCCGAACGCCTGGGCAGCTACTGGCGCGAGCGCGGACTGCGCTTCGACGCCGTGCTGTGCGGCACGCTGCACCGCCATGCGCAGACGCTGCAGGGCATCCGGCAGGGCCTGCCCGGCACGCCCGAGCCGCTGCTGACGCCCGGCCTGAACGAGTACGACAGCCAGGCGCTGATCCAGGCCATGCACCCCGCGCCGCTGCCGCGGCCCGACACGCCCGAGCTGCGCAGGCAGCATTTCCGCCTGCTGTGCGACGCGCTGGCGCAGTGGATGGCCGGCACCATCAGCCCGGCGGGCATGCCCGGCTGGAACGACTTCGCGGACGGCGTGCACGCCGCCCTCGCTCACGTGCGCAGCCGGCACACGGGGCACAACGTGCTGCTGGTCTCCAGCGGCGGGCCGATCGCCACGGCCGTGGGCCAGGTGCTGTCCACCCCGCCCGAGGTGACGATCGCGCTGAACATGCGCATCCGCAACAGCGCGGTGACGGAGTTCGGCATCTCGCCCAAGCGCCTCATGCTGCAGACCTTCAACACCCTGCCCCACCTGGACGGGCCCGCGCACGCGGGCTGGGTCACTCACGCCTGAAGCGTCTGCGCCCAGCAGCACCGGTCGCGGCCGCCATTCTTGGCCTCGTAGAGCATGCGGTCGGCGCGCGCGTACAGCGTCCGCGGCTGGTCCTGCGGCGACAGCATGGCGCCGCCCACGCTCACCGTGACCACCTGCGCCACGGGCGAGGCCGCGTGCGGCAGCGCGCGCTGGCGCACGCCCGCCACCAGGCTCTGCCCCAGCGCCTGGGCATGCTCGGCGCTGCTGCCGTACAGCAGCACGGCGAACTCCTCGCCGCCCACGCGCGCCACCAGGTCCAGCGGCCGGCCTATGCAGGCCAGCACCACCTGCGCCACCTGCTGCAGCACCACGTCGCCCTGCTGGTGGCCATGGCTGTCGTTGTAGCTCTTGAAATAGTCCACGTCCATGAGCAGCAGTGCCAGCGGCTGGCCCTCGCGCTGCGCCTGGGCCACGAGCTGCCCGATGTGGTGGTTGAACATGCGGCGGTTGTAGAGCCCCGTCAGCGCGTCGCGCATGGCCAGCCAGTGCGCGTCGCCGCGGTATAGGAACTGCTCGCGCCGCTGGTGCTCGCGCCAGTAGGCGGCAAAGCCGAACACCAGCGCCGACAGCGCCAGTACCACTTCCAGGCGCAGCATCTGGGCGCGCACCTCGGGCAGCGGCGCGGCCCAGGCCAGCGCGCCCACGCAGGCGAGGTAGAGCAGCGCCACCAGCAGTTGCACCCACAGGCTGACGGCAAACGGCGAGAACACACCCAGCATGACCATCACCAGGACGGCCGTTTCATGCGGCGCGCCGAGCACCTTGTAGACGTAGACGGCAAAGGCCGCGCCGCAGCTCAGCGTGACGCCCAGGACGATCAGGACAGCCTGCAGCACCCGCATGGGGCAGCGCCAGAGAGCGCAGGCCAGCGTCAGCACGATCACCGCCGTGACGGCCACGCGCACCGCGCGCAGGGACATGAGCAGCGCCTGCTGCCGGACGTCGAGCAACGCGACGTCGATGCGCCACAGGTCGAACAGCGAGTAGCCACCCCACACCACCAGGCAGATGGCGCTGAACCACAGCACGCGCCGGTGTTCGTTGCGGCCGCAGTAGGCACGGTACTCGGCCTCCAGCGCCCCACCGAAGCGCAGCCAGCGGAAACCCTGGCGCAACTGCTGTGCGTACTGCGTGGAGGATGCCGGCAAAGGTGGCTGCATGGGAGGCTCGTGGTTGGAATGCGCCCGCACGGGCGCCCGCGATCAGGGAGTGTGCCCCATATCGCCACGGGGCAGTCAGTGCCGGTGCGCCTGCGGGCGATCGCCGCCGCCGGGCGGCAGCACCTCCAGCCTGGCCGCGGGCATGTCCGGCCTGGCGGCGTCGCCCGGCCCGGACACCTGCACCCAGTCGGCCTGGCCCACGTCGCAGACCTGCCGCACGGGGAAGTACAGCGTGCCCGGCGTGGCGGGCAGAACGCCGCGCACGACGAACTCGCCCTTCTCGCCACCGCCGAGCGCCGCGGCGGGCGAGCCGGCCGTCCAGCGCACCTCGCCCGCCTGCGGCGCCGTGAGCGTCCAGCCGGGGCGCGGCAGCGCCTCGATCAGGCGAAAGCCCTCGGGCAGTTGCACCGACAGCGCCGTCGTGACCCGCGCCCCCTTGCAGGCGTGGCCGACCGAGAAGACCGCGTCATGGGCGCTGCCCGCCGTGGCGCCGTCCGGGGACAGCACGACATGGCCGCTGGCCGCCGCGGCGGCGCAGAGCGTGGCCGCAGCGGCCAGGCATCGGAGAGGGAATTGCATGGTGGTGTCCTCACAAACGGGTGTCACAGATCCCAGCGCAGCGAGGCCGTGTAGGTGCGCTGCGGATAGGGGTGGAAGTTCCAGTACTGGTAGTTGTTGGCGTTGTCGATGCCCAGCGCCGCCGAGAGCTGCCGCGTGAGCCTGTAGCGCGCACGCAGGTCCACGGTGAAGTACCGGCTCGCGCCGAAGTAGGCGAAGGCGTTCACGTCGCTGTTGTCCAGGCTGGAGTACTGGCGCCCGCTGTAGCGCGCGGCCACGGTGAGGGCCCAGCGGTCGTCGGGCTGCCAGGTGGCGTAGGCGGTGGAGCGCCAGCGCGGCACGCGCGGCTGCCACTTGTCCACGCTCGCGGGGTTGGCGGCGTTGGCCACGATCCGGGAGTCGGCATAAGTGAGGCTCGCGCCCAGGTCCAGCCCGCGCATCCATGCCGGCTGGCCGCTGTAGGCCAGCTCCAGGCCCAGCGTGCGGATCTTGTCCACGTTCTGCACGCGCGAGACGGTGGTGCCCGGTATCGGCTGGCTGTAGAGCGCGTCGCGCGTGGTCTCGTGGAACAGCGTGGCGCGCGCCAGGCCGTTGCCCAGGTCCTTCTCGGCCGAGAGCTCGCCCGTCCACGACTTCTCGGGCTTCAGGCCCGGGTCGTTAATGAACGACAGCGCCCCGCCCGAGGTGGCGCCGTAGAGCTCGCCCACCGTGGGAAAGCGCACCGCGCGCCCCACCGAGGCCTTGAGCACGGTGTCGCTGCTCCACTGCCAGGCCAGCGCCGCCTTGGGCGAGAAGTGCGACTCGCTGCGGCGGTCGTAGGCCTGGCGGCTGCTGGCCGTGGCCGTGAAGCCGTCGTGCGCCGTCCAGTCTTCCCAGCGCAGGCCCAGCACGGCCGTCCAGCGCGGCGCGAAGCGCCAAGCGTCCTGCGCCCACAGGTAGGCCGTCTCGGCGCGGCCACCCACGCTGCTCACGGGCGATGCGGGGTTGGCGGCGCCGTCCATCCAGCTGCCCGCCACGTTCAGCTTGTCGATACCGAGCTTGTACGCGTCGCGCCCCGCGCCGAAGTCCACGATGTGCGCCCCCTGCGCGCCCTGCGGGCGCCAGGTGCCCTTGGCGGCCAGGGTGTTCCAGCCCGTGCCGTCCTGGCGCTGCAGCGTGCCGGGCCCACCCGCGGCGGCCTGCGGGAGGGCCACGGTGGGCGCACGCTGGCGGTCCCTGCCGTAATCGTAGAGGCTGACCGCGAGCTCCCAGTCGAACAGGCCGCCGATGTGGCTCTTGAGCGATGCGCCGTGCATGGTGTGCGTCTGCGCGTCGTTGGTGAGCGGGAACGCCGTGGGCGCGAGGGTGTAGCCGCGACCCTGGATGTTGACCGCGCCGCTGTAGACCGGCTGGCCGTCCGGCCCCGTCAGAAAGCTCGCGGGGCGCCCCTCGGAGCGGTTGTCCCACCAGCCCAGGGTGTAGCTCGCGCGCAGCGTGGGCGTGATGTCGTAGGCCAGCTTGAGCTTGGCGTGGTCCTGCACCGTGTGGTACTGCGTGCCGGTGCCGAGGATGTACCAGGGCGTGTTCGTGGTGTTCAGCCCCGGCACGGCGCCCGACACGGTCGTGCCCGCCGCCCCCGGTGTGCCCGAGGCCACGGGCACCGTGGTGAAGGTCTGCGGCTGGCCCTGGCTGTTGGTGCGGTGCACGTTGACCCACCACGACCAGTCGCCGCTCCTGCTGCCGAGCGATGCGCTGGTCTGCCAGCTGTCGAAGCTGCGGAGGGTGCTGTACAAGTCGTTGGGCTGCGACGAATAGCCCGCGCTGGCATGCGCCTCCAGCTTGGTGGGCATGCGCGTCACGTAGTCCACCACCGCGCCGGCCGAGTTGCCCGGGTAGGCTGCGGAGAACGGGCCGTACATCACGTCCACGCGCTCGATCTCTTCGGGCGTCACCAGGCCCCAGCGCGGCGCGTAGTTGGTGCCGTTGGCGATGCCGTTGCCCAGGTAGTTCGACAGCAGGATGCCGTCGGCGTACACGGCCGAGCGCGCGCTGTTGCCCGTGCCAGATGCGCGCGTGGACAGGATGGCGTGGTTGTAGTCGCCGATGTAGCGCTTGCGCACCAGCAGGCTCGGCAGGTACTTGAGCGCGTCCTCGCTGTCGGTGGCGTTGATGCGCGCGTCGATCTCCTCGCGCGTCACGCCCTCGATGGTGGTGGGGATCTGCGTGGGCAACGAGCTCGGCTGCCCCCCGCTCACGGTGACGACGCCGAGCGACTTGGCGCGCTCCGGCGCCTCGCCGGCGGGGCCCGCCTGCGCGAAGACCGCGCCGGCGAGCCAGGGGAATGCGGCGCCGCCGAGCACGAGCGGCCACATGGACTTGTTCATGGAAAAACCTCTGCGGCACCCCGCGTGCGCCGCCACTTGCATGGGACATTGGCGGCGCGCGCCCGCGCGGGGCATGCGCCGTACCGGAATCGGGGGCGGCGCCCCATCCGCCCCCGCGGCACGCGCGAGGGACGGGCAAGGCGTTGCCCGCAGGCAAGTTCAGAGGGATGGCGGCCCGCGCGCGGGCAGCGGCGCGGCCGTCGCGGCGGCGATGCGCGCGGCGACGACGGGCCGCAGCGCATACGCCAACGGCGATGGCGGCGGCACAGCCGTCGCCGGTGCCGCGGGCGGCGGCGCGACGAACGGCATGCACATGGGGCAGTCGAGGTGGGTCGAGCCCATCTCCTGCGCGCCGCCGTCGGTCTTGGCGATCACCTTCATCACGCCCGCGCTGGAGCAGACGAGCTCCAGCGCCTGCGGATTCACCAGGGGCGAGGCGATGGCCACGCCCAGCGACAGCGCGAACCAAGCCAGCACCGCGCGGCCCAGGAGCCCGGGTGCCATCATGCGAAAGCGGTGAAGAAGCGGCATGCCGTGCTGCAACCCGGGAAGGACGAAGGCGTGAAGACCGGCCATGATAGCGGCCCCGCGCCGCCCTGGCCTCAAAGCGGCCGGGGCGCCCCGCCCACCGTGTCCAGCGGCAGCGCATGGATCTCCGCGATCAGCTGCGCCAGCGCCTGCGCCGCCGCCTGCACAACGGCGCGGCCCTTGTCCGCCATGGCGCCGGCGGCATCGCCCACGGCGCCCGCCGGGTGGTAGTCCTCGATGGCCCAGCCGAGCTTGGCGCTCCTGCCGTTGCCCAGGATGGGGTAGCGCGCGGCGCGCTCCTGCGAGCTCGAAGGCCAGTGCCGCGCATGCTCCATGCGCACCGTGGCGGGCGCCAGGTGCAGCATCATCGAGGTCTCGATCGCGCCGCCGTGGATGCCGAAGCGGTGCTCCTCGGCGCCGAACAGGCCGTTCACCTCATCGGGCAGCGGCAGGCTGAACCAGCTGCTGCTGTAGACCAGCAGGCCGCAGCGCTGGCGCAGCTCGCGCGCCACGATGTCCATGGGCGCCACGTTGCCGCCATGGCCGTTGAGCAGCAGCAGCTTCCTCACACCCGCGCGCGCCACGCACTCGCCCAGCTCGGTCCACAGCGCGATCAGCGTGGCGGGCGAGAGCGTGAGCGTGCCCGGGTAGGACAGGTGCTCGGTGGACAGGCCCACGTTCTGCGGCGGCAGGAACAGCGCCGGCAGGCCGTCGGGCAGTAGCGGCAGCGCGGCGGCGATCACGCCCTGCAGGAGCGTGGCATCGACCGACAGCGGCAGGTGCGGCCCATGCTGCTCGACGGCGGCCACGGGCAACACGGCCACGGCCCGCTGCGCCAGACCCGAGGCGCGCGCCTGCGCGAAGTCGCGGGCGCCGAGCTCGGACCACCAGTGCGAGGCGAAGCGTTCGGGGGGCGGCGGGGAAGATGGCATGCAGCCATCTTACGTGCTACTCGATCTTGAAGTTCGTCTCCTTGACGATGCGCTTCCAGCGCTCGTTGTCGGAGGCGATCAGGCGCCCGAACTCCTGGGGCGTGCCGCGCCGCGGCACGTAGTTGTAGGTCTTCAGCTTGGCCAGCACGTCGGGCATCTGCATGACCTTGTCCATCTGCTGCGCCAGCAGGCTCACGATTTCCTTGGGCGTTCCCTTGGGCGCGAGCAGCCCCGACCAGGAGCTGAAGTTCATGCCCTCGACACCCGCCTCGGCCATCGTCGGCACCTGGGGGAAGGACTCGGCGCGCTGGGGCAGCAGCACGGCCAGGGCCTTGACCTTGCCCGCGCGGATCATCTCCACCGAGGCGAAGGAGTCGAACGAGAAGTCCACCTCGCCCGCCACCACGGCCTGCATCTGCGGGCTCGTGCCCTTGTACTGCGCGTTGATGATGCCGGGCGCGCCCACCACCTTCTTGAACTGCTCGGTGATCAGGGAAATCATGCTGCTGCCCGAGGAGGCGCTCAGCGACTTGCCCTGCTTGGCCAGGCCGATGAGCTCCTGCATGTTGTTGGCGGGCAGGTCCTTGCGCGCGATGACCACGAAGCCCACGTCGCACAGGTGGGCGATGGGCTCGAAGCTCGCCAGCGCCTCGTACTGGGTCTTGTAGATCACGGGGCTGAGCGTCTGCGCGCCCGCGGTGTTGAGCAGCAGCGTGTAGCCGTCGGGCGCGGCGCGCGCCGCCAGGTCGGTGCCGATGACGCCGTTGGCGCCGCCCTTGTTGTCCACGATGAAGGACTGGCCCATGAGCTCGCCGAGCTTCTGCAGGGTGAGCCGCGCCACCACGTCGGTGGTGCCGCCGGCGGGAAAGGGCACGATGACCCGCACCGGCTTGTCCGGATAGGCCTCGGCGCGCGCCTGCAGCGGCAGCCCCAAGGCAGCGGCCGCCGAAGCGGCGGCGGCCGTGGTCATGAATCGGCGGCGTGAAGTCTCCACCATGGTGCTCGTCTCCTGTCTCGTGATGGTTCGGGTTCGGCCCATAATGGCCAGTCGACATATTTCCTGTCAAATATCGGAAACCTATTCGTCGATATCTCTTGCAAATGGATGCGCGTTCCCGCGCCGGGAACCAATCCCCCTGCCCCGGCTCCCACCGTCCGCCATGCCGCCTTCTCCCATTTCATGCCATGCCGCCGCGCAGCGCCTGCGGCTCTGGCTGGTCGCACTTTTTTTGATAGCAACCGGCGCTCTGCCAGCGGGCGCTGCGGCGCAAATCCTCATGAAACAGGGCGGCGCCCAATCGGCAAGCGTGCGGACCGAGCATGTGCAGGCCGAGCTCGTGGCCCAGGCGCCCGACGGCGTGGGGCCGGGCAGGCCGCTGTGGCTGGGCCTGTCGATCACGCACGCGCCCGGCTGGCACACCTACTGGAAGAACGCGGGCGACTCGGGCCTGCCCACGCAGCTGGAGTGGAAGCTGCCGCCCGGCATGGACGCGGGCGAGATCGCCTGGCCCGTGCCGCGCAGGATCCGTATCGGCACGCTGGCCAACTACGGCTACGAGGGGCAGGTGCTGCTGCCCGTGCCGGTCGCCGTCTCGGGCGCCTTCGCGCCCGGCCCGCTGGCCAAGGAGGTGACGGTGCGGCTGCAGGCCTCGTGGCTGGTGTGCCGCCAGGAGTGCATTCCCGAAGAGGGCGAATTCGCGCTGCAGATCCCCATCCAGGGCACGACGGCGCTGCACGCCGCGCAGTTCGAGGCCGCCGCCCAGGCCCAGCCCAGCCCGCTGGCCCCGGGCGCGGGCAGCGGCGCGCAGGTGGAGGACGGCGCGCTGGCGCTCAGGCTGACGGGTCTGCCCGCCGCCCTGCGCGGGCAGGCGCTGGAGGTGTTCGCCGAGACGGCCGACATGATCGAGACCGCCGCCGACCCGTCACAGCAATGGCGGGGCGACACCTGGGTGGCGCGCCTGCCGCTCTCGCCCCAGCGCAGCGCCGGCCCCGACCCGGTGCCGCTGGTGCTGGCCCACGGCGGCCAAGGCTGGCGCGTGGAGCTGCCCGTGCAAGGCGGCTGGCCCCAGGCGGCGGCCATGGCGCAGGTGTCGCCCGCGCTGGAGGCCGCGCTGCGTGCGAACGCCGCCGGCGCTGGCACCGCCGCCCTCGCGCCCACGCCCGCGCCCATGGGCCTGTGGCTCGCCGCGCTGGGCGGCGCGCTGCTGGGCGGGCTGATCCTCAACCTCATGCCCTGCGTGTTCCCGGTGCTCGCGATCAAGGTGGTGGGCTTCGCGCGCCATGCGCAGGACCGCCGCGCGCACCGCATCGGCGGGCTGGCGTACACGGCGGGCGTGGTGCTGTCGTTCCTGCTGCTGGGCGCGGCCATGCTCGCGCTGCGCGCGGCGGGCGACGCCGTGGGCTGGGGCTTCCAGCTGCAGTCGCCCGCCGTGGTGGCGCTGCTGGCGGCGCTGTTCACGGTGATCGGGCTCAACCTGGCGGGCGTGTTCGAGTTCGGCGCCATGCTGCCCTCGCGCCTGGCCGGCCTGCAGGCGCGCCACCCCGTGGCCGATGCCTTCCTGACCGGTGTGCTGGCCGTGGCCGTGGCATCGCCCTGCACGGCGCCGTTCATGGGCGCGTCGCTCGGCCTCACGGCCACGCTGCCGGGCGCGCAGGCGCTCTCCATCTTCGCGGCGCTGGGCCTGGGACTGGCGCTGCCGTACCTGCTGGCAAGCTGGCTGCCCGGCTTCGCGCGCGCCCTGCCCCGCCCCGGCACGTGGATGCAGACGCTGCGCCGCCTGATGGCCTTCCCCATGTTCGCCACCGTGGTGTGGCTGGTGTGGGTGCTGGGCCAGCAAAGCGGCATCGACGGCGCGGCGGCGCTGCTGGCGCTGCTGGTGGCGCTCGCGATGGCCGTGTGGGCGCTCACGCTGCGCGGGCGCGGGCGGGCCGTGCTCGCTCCGCTTTCGATAGTTGCCTGCGCTTGGCTGGCATGGGCCTGGGGCCCGAAAGTCGTAGAACCCCTGCCCGCGGCCGGCGCCGCGCCCATGGCCGACGCCGCCACGCCCTGGCGCCCCTGGCAGGCCGGCCTGCCCGAGCAGTTGCTGGCCCGGGGCCAGCCGGTGTTCGTGGACTACACGGCCGCCTGGTGCGTGACCTGCCAGTACAACAAGAAGACCACGCTGTCGGACGCCGAGGTGCTGCGCGGCTTCGCCGCCAAGAACGTGGCGCTGCTGCGCGCCGACTGGACGCGGCGCGACCCGGCCATCACCGCCGCGCTGGCGCAGCTGGGCCGCAGCGGCGTGCCGGTGTACGTGCTGCACGCGCCGGGCCGGGCGCCCGTGGTGTTCAGCGAGATATTGAGCTCCGACGCACTGCGCGCCGCCATCGATTCGCTCTAACGGACTGGAGGACATCGCCATGCAGGCGCTTCGCCGCACGCTCATCGCCCTGCCCCTGCTGCTCGCCGCCCTCGGCGCGCACGCCGCCGCCGCGGTGGGCCAGATCGCGCCGGACTTCACGCTGCAGAGCACCGAGGGCAAACCCGTGCGCCTGTCGGAGCTGCGCGGCAAGTACGTGGTGCTGGAGTGGACCAACCCCGGCTGCCCCTTCGTGCGCAAGCACTACGACAGCGGCAACATGCCCGCCACGCAGAAGGCCGCGCGCGAGCAGGGGCTGGCGTGGCTCTCGATCAACTCCACCGCGAAGGCGAGCGGCGACTACCTGGAACCCGCACGGCTCGCCGAGCGCAAGGCCCAGCCCACGGCCATCCTGATGGACGAGGAAGGCACGATGGGCCACGCCTACGGCGCGCGCACCACGCCGCACATGTACGTCATCGACCCCGGGGGCACGCTGGTCTACGCGGGCGGCATCGACAGCATCCCCTCGGCGCGCGTGGCCGACATCGAGCGCGCCACCAACTACGTGAAGGTCGCGCTCGCCGACATCGCCGCGCAACGGCCCATCGCGGCGGCGGCCACGCAGCCCTACGGCTGCAGCATCAAGTACAAGTGACCCGGGCGGCGGGCAGAAGGCCCGCGCCCCGGGGAATCACGCAAGCAGCAGCCAACCGAACCACGCGCCGGCGGCCAGCAGCAGCATGCTCACGAAGCGCTGCAGGCGGTGCCGGTCCAGCCCCTGCACGAGCCGCTGGCCCGCGAGCGAGCCGGCCAGCATCACCACGCCGCAGGCCAGCGCCAGCCCCCAGTCCAGCCGGTGCGCGGCGGCGTGCACGGCGCTGCTGGTCAGGGCCACGGGCAGCTGTATGGCCTGCGCTGCGGCCACGGCGAACTGCACCGGCTGGCGCCGCAGCATCAGCAGCGGCAGCAGCAGCACCGGCCCGCCCGTGCCTGTGAGTGCCGAGCCCACGCCCACCAGCAGCCCCAAGCCGGCCAGCGCGGGCCTGGGTAGCTGCGGCGCGGCCTCGGCGCCGGGCCCGCGCGCCGCAAGGCCGCGCCAGCCCGCGAACAGCACGAGCGCGGTCACGCCCGCGAGCAGCGCGCGCGCCGGCAGCGCATGCACCAGCAGCGCGCCGCCCACCGCGCCAGTCAGCGCCCCCAGCAGCAGCGGCGCGGTGCGCCGGGCCAGGGCCGGGTCGCGCCGCAGCGGGCGCAGCGCCACCAGCGCGGGCAGCGCGAACGCGAGCGAGGCCGCCGCGATGGCCTGCGCGGGCTCCACTCCGCCAAAGCGCGTGAGCACGGGCACGAGCAGCACACCGCCGATGCCCGTGGCGCCGATCAGCGCGCCGGCCAGCAGCACGGCGGGCAGGAGAATCCAGGCGTGGGCCAGCAGGTTCATGCCGGCGCGCGGGGCGTGGAGTGGACGGGATGGCCGGTGGGCATGGCGGGGGGGCTAGATGCCCGGATGGGCGGGCGGGCGCCGGGGCGGCGTTTTTCACTATTAATTATATAGCTTATAACGCTTTACAGGAAAGCACAGAAGCCCGTTTTCACATGAAATTCCAGCGCAGCGGCAGGCCCTTGCCGGTGTGGCGCGGGCGCATCGCTGCGCCGCCCGCAATGGACGGTGTGCCGGCGGTCGCCGCCGGATAATCGGCGGCCATGCATCCGCCGCGTCTTTCCCGCGCCGTGCGCGCCACGGCCCTGGCCTTCATGGGGCTGGGCTGCCTCGTTTCGCAGGCCCTGGCCGGCTCCCCGCACGAGGCGGCCGCGCCGCGCCCCTTCAGCCAGCCCGAGCCGCTGGCGCAGGAACTGCGCCATCGCATGGAGTCCCCCCTGGTACGCGAGCTGCAGGTGCGCCTGCGCCACGCCAAGTACCTGGCGCTGTACGACGTGGACGACCGCTACGGCCTGAAGACGCGCGAGACGGTGCGCAAGTTCCAGAAGGACCACGGCCTGCGCGAGACGGGCGTGGTGGACCAGGCCACCTGGGACCGGCTGCTGCCCAGGTCGCACAAGCCCACGGCCGCGGAGCTGGGCAACACCGACGTGGGCCCCTGGTTCACAGGCCCCGGGCAGGCAGGCTACATCCGGGAGCTGCAGCACCGGCTCAGGCAGGCGGGGCATTACCAGGGCGCGATCGACGGCGAGTTCCACGGCGCCACACAGCAGGCGATCAGCGGCTTCCGCGCCCGGGTGGGCCTGCCGGCCAGCCATGTGATGGACGAGCGCACCTGGGCCCGCCTGATCGCCAAGACGCGCAACCCGCGCTACGCGCAGCTGTTCGACGCGCCACCGGCGAGCACGCTCGCGCAGGCGCTGGACCCGCGCTGCGCCACGGGCCGGGTGGTGTGCATCTCGCGGGAGCAGAAAAGGATGTCGCTCGTGGTCGATGGCCGTACGTTGTTCACGCGCGAGGCGCGCTTCGCGCGCCCGGGCTGGGAGAGCGACAAGGGCGAGTTCCGCATCTGGTACATGAACAGCGACACGGTCTCGACCATCTTCGGCGAGCGCACACCCATGCCCTACGCCATCTTCTACGACGGCAACGTGGCCATCCACTATTCCGACGATTTCGACCAGGTGGGCTATGAGGGCGGTTCGCACGGCTGCAGCCAGCTCAGGGACTACCAGGTCTCCAAGTGGCTGTACGAGCAGGTCAGGGTGGGCGACAGGGTCGTGGTGTACTGACCCCGGTGGCTGGCGCATGGGCACGCTGCGACAATCACGCCCATGAGCAACACCTTCGCCCCCCTGCGCAACGACACCTTCCTGCGCGCCTGCCTGCGCCAGGCCACCGACTACACCCCCCTGTGGCTGATGCGCCAGGCCGGGCGCTACCTGCCCGAGTACAAGGCCACGCGCGCCAGGGCCGGCAGTTTCATGGGGCTGGCGACCAACGTGGATTACGCCACCGAGGTCACGCTGCAGCCGCTGGAGCGCTTCCCGCTGGACGCGGCGATCCTGTTCTCCGACATCCTCACCGTCCCCGACGCCATGGGCCTGGGCCTGTCGTTCGCCGAGGGCGAGGGCCCGCGCTTCGCCAAGGCGGTGCGCAGCGAGGCCGACGTCGCGCAGCTGGCCGTGCCCGACATGGACAGGCTGCGCTACGTGTTCGACGCCGTGACCAGCATCCGCCGCGCGCTCGACGGCCGCGTGCCGCTGATCGGCTTCTCGGGCAGCCCCTGGACGCTGGCCTGCTACATGGTCGAGGGCAAGGGCTCGGACGACTACCGCATGGTCAAGAGCCTGATGTACGCCCGCCCCGACCTGATGCACCGCATCCTGGCTGTGAACGCCGACGCCGTGGCCCGGTACCTGAACGCCCAGATAGACGCCGGCGCCCAGGCGGTGATGATCTTCGACAGCTGGGGCGGCGTGCTGGCCGACGGCATGTTCCAGCAGTTCAGCCTGGCCTACACGGCGCGCGTGCTCGCGCAGCTCCAGCGCACCGGGGCCGACGGCCAGCCCGTGCCGCGCATCGTCTTCACCAAGGGCGGCGGCATCTGGCTGCAGGACATGAAGGCGCTGGACTGCGAGGTGCTGGGCCTGGACTGGACGGCCAACCTGGGGCAGGCCCGCGCCATCGTCGGCGGCAGCGCGGGCGGCCCGGGCAAGGCGCTGCAGGGCAACATCGACCCCAACGTGCTGTTCGCCCCGCCCGAGGCGATCGCGGCCCAGGCGCGCGCCGTGCTCGACAGCTTCGGCACGCCCCATACCGACAAGGACACCACGGGCCCCACGCACATCTTCAACCTGGGCCACGGCATCAGCCAGCACACGCCGCCCGAGCATGTGGCGGCGCTGGTGGAGGCGGTGCACGGCCATTCGCGCAGCCTGCGCCGGCGGTAAACGCCTACTCACATGCGGCGCCCCGCGCGGGCCGGTTGTGCACAGACGGGGCCGGGTGTCGCGGGGCGACGATCCCCGGCTCATATACCGCATGCGATCCCCAAAAAAAAGGGACAACCGCGCAAGTCGTTGATTCATATAGGCATCGTGGCCATGCCGCTTTTGTAAGCAAGCTAAACAAACCACGCAGCGACAAGGGATTGCAGGGGATGACCGAAGGATATCAACAAAGTTATCCACAGAAAATTTGGACTTCTGCCGAATCCCTCGAAAAATCAAGCACTTGCCACCGAAAGTGCATGAGAAACCCCATGACTGCTGCCCGGCATACCACATTTTTGGGATGTTTTTGCCTATTGACAGCGCAGTTGTGCACATGTTTGGCGCAGCGGCAGCGGCGGGCCGTTCTGCCGCGACAATGTCCGCGCCGCACCGGGCGACATGACAAAGATCATTGATTCATAAGGGGTTTTCTTCGATGGCATGGGTAAATGCACTAGCACCAAGGCTAGCAGCCATGCGGCCTGCAGCCTGGTTCGTGCGGTTTTTCAACAAAGTTATCCACAGAACGCCCGTTTTTTGTGAACAAGGCTGTGGAGCCATGCCGGGCCACCCATGAGCGACGCTTTGCCGTGCCTGGTGCAGGTCGCCGTCAGCACCCCGGCCCACAGCGCCGTGGGCGACCTGCTGAGCTATGCCTGTGCCGCCCCGCTGGCGCCGGGCACGCTGGTGCGCGTGCCGCTGGGCGCGCGCGAGGTGCTGGGCGTGGTCTGGGACGCGCCCGCCGAGCCCTTGCCCCTGCCTGCGGGCATGGCGCCGCGCCCGGTGGCGGGCGTGCTCGAAGGCATCGCCCCGCTCGACGCCGCCTGGCGGCGCCTGGTGGCCTTCACGGCGCGCTACTACCAGCGCGCCCTGGGCGAGGTGGCGCTGGCCGCCCTGCCGCCGCAGCTGCGCGAGCTCACACCCGAGCAGCTCGCGCGGCGCATGCGCCGCCCCGCGGTCGGGGCAGCCGCGCAAGCACGTGAATCCGCTACTGAATCGGTAGCACTCAGCGCAGAGCAGGCAATCGCCGCAGCCGAAATTGAATCCAACCCCGGCCCCTTCCTGCTGTTCGGCAGCACCGGCAGCGGCAAGACCGAGGTCTACATGCACTGCGTGGCCCGGGCGCTGGCAGCCAGCCCCGCCGCGCAAGCCCTGGTGATGGTGCCCGAGATCAACCTCACACCGCAGCTGGAGGCGCGCTTTCGCGCGCGCTTCGCCCCCCTGTACGGCGAGGTCGCCGTGGTCAGCCTGCACAGCGGCATGACCAACCCGCAGCGCCTCAAGAGCTGGCTGGCCGCGCACCAGGGCGTGGCGCGCATCGTACTGGGCACGCGCATGGCGGTGTTCGCCAGCCTGCCGGGCCTGGCGCTGGTCGTGGCGGACGAGGAGCACGACGCCAGCTACAAGCAGCAGGAGGGCGCGCGCTACTCCGCGCGCGACCTGGCCGTCTGGCGCGCGCGCGAGCAGGGTGCCAAGGTGATCCTGGGCAGCGCTACGCCGTCGCTGGAGAGCTGGCACGCGAGCAGCCCCGAGGTGGGCCGCTACCAGCGCCTGGCCATGCCCGCCCGCATAGGCGCGGGCGAGTTGCCGCGCCTGCGCCTGGTGGACATGGGCCAGCAGCCGCGCGGGGCAGTGTTCTCGCCGCCGCTGCTGGCGGCCATCACCGAGCGCGTGGAGCGCGGCGAGCAATGCCTGGTGCTGCTCAACCGCCGGGGTTTCGCGCCCGTGCTGCACTGCCACGACTGCGGCTGGAAGAGCGACTGCCCGCACTGCAGCGCGCACCAGGTGTTCCACAAGATCGACCGCACGCTGCGCTGCCACCACTGCGGCTACGCGCAGCGCGTGCCGCGCGCCTGCCCCGCGTGCGGCAACCCGGACATCGCCCCCGTGGGCCGGGGCACGGAGCAGCTGGAGGAGCAGCTGGCCGCGCTGCTGCGCAACGTGATCACGCCCGGACGCCGCGCCGCGCGCGTGGCGCGCATGGACGCAGACACCACCCGCGCCAAGGGCGCGCTGGAGGAGCAGCTGGCCCAGGTGCATGCGGGCGAGGTGGACGTGCTCGTGGGCACGCAGATGGTGGCCAAGGGGCACGACTTCCGCCGCATCACGCTGGTGGCGGCCGTACAGCCCGACGGAGCGCTGTTCTCCAGCGACTTCCGCGCGCCCGAGCGCCTGTTCGCCCTGCTCATGCAGGCCGCGGGCCGCGCCGGGCGCGACGCGCAATACGTCGCCGCCCAGGCCAGCCCGCCCGAGATGTGGCTGCAGACCTGGCACCCCGACCACGCCGTCTACGCCGCGCTGCGCCGCCACGACTACCCGGCCTTCGCACAGCAGCAGCTGGCCGAGCGCCGCGAGGCCGGCATGCCGCCCTTCGCCTACCAGGCCCTGGTGCGCGCCGACGCGCGCACCCAGGAAGCGGCCCAGGCCTTCCTGCAGGCCGCCGCCGACGCCGCGCGCGCGGCGCAGCTGCCGGGGCTGGAGCAGGTGTTCATCTTCCCGCCCGTGCCGCTGACCGTGCAGCGCGTAGCCAACGTGGAGCGCGCGCAGATGCTGCTGGAGAGCCCCGGCCGCGGCGCGCTGCAGCGCTTCCTGGCCGCGTGGCAGCCGCTGCTGCATGCCGAGCGCGCGCGCCACCGCGCCCTGGTGCGCTGGCTCGTGGACGTGGATCCGCAGGCCATTTGAGTAGCGCTACCCGAATGAGCGCTGCAAGCGCTTACTCAGTAGGCGCTTGATGGCGAAAAGGCTCAAACCCTCTCGAAGATGGCCGCGATTCCCTGGCCGCCGCCGATGCACATGGTCACCAACGCGTAGCGCCCGCCCGTGCGGTGCAGCTCGGCAATCGCCTTGGTGGTGATGATGGCGCCCGTGGCGCCCACGGGGTGGCCGAGCGAGATGCCCGAGCCGTTGGGATTGACCTTGGCGGGATCGAAGCCCAGCTCCTGCGCCACGGCGCAGGCCTGGGCGGCGAAGGCTTCGTTGGCCTCGATCACATCCATGTCGCTGACCTTCAGGCCCGTGCGCGCCAGCACCTTCTGCGTGGCGGGCACGGGGCCTATGCCCATGTAGGCGGGCTCCACGCCCGCGTGCGCGTAGCCCACGAGGCGCGCCAGGGGCTTGAGGCCCAGCGCGGCCACGCGGTCGCCGGCGGCCAGCACCACGGCGGCGGCGCCGTCGTTGATGCCCGAGGCGTTGCCCGCGGTCACCGTGCCGCCTTCCTTCCTGAACGCGGGCTTCATGCCGGCGAGCACGTCGAGCGTGGTATCGGCGCGCACGTGCTCGTCGGTGTCGAACAGCACCGTGCCCTTGCGCGTGGCGATCTCGACGGGGACGATCTGCTCCTTGAAATGGCCGGCAGCGATGGCGGCGGCGGCGCGGCGCTGGCTCTCCAGCGCGAGCTGGTCCTGCATCTCGCGGCTGATCCTGTACCGCTCGGCCACGTTCTCGGCCGTGATGCCCATGTGCATCTTCTGCCACGGGTCGTGCAGGATGCCGAGCATGTAGTCGATGCTCTTGGCGTCGCCCATGCGCGCGCCCCAGCGCGCGGCCTGGTCGAAGTAGGGGCCGCGGCTCATGCTCTCGCTGCCGCCGCCCACGGCCACGTCGCAGTCGCCGTAACCGATGGCCTGCGCGGCGGACACAATGGCCTGCAGGCCCGAGCCGCACAGGCGGTTGACGTTGAACGCGGGCGTTTCGATGGGGCAGCCGGCGTCGATGGCGGCCACGCGGCTCAGGTACGCGTCCTTGGTGTCGGTGGGGATCACGTTGCCCATGACCACGTGGCCCACGGCGTCGGGCGCGATGCCCGCGCGGGCGATGGCGGCCTTCACGGCGGTGGTGGCGAGCTGGGTGTTGGGCACGTCCTTGAGGCTGCCGCCGAAGGTGCCGATGGCGGTGCGGGCGGTGCTGACGATGAAGACGTCGCGCTGGGTCATGGTGCTTCCTTTCATTGGCCGCGAAACTGCGGCGGGCGTTTGGCGAAGAAGGCCTCTATGCCTTCGCGCATGTCCGCGGTGCGGGCGCACGCGCCGAAGGCCTGCGCCTCGGCCGCGAGCTGCTCGGGCAGGCTGCGGCCTGCGCTGCCGCGCATCAGGCGGCGCATGCGGCCGTAGGCCACGGTGGGGCCGGCGGCGATGCGCGCGGCGAAGGCCTGCGCGGCGGCGTCCAGCTCGGCGGCGGGCAGCACGCGGTTGACCAGGCCCAGGCGCAGCGCGTCGGCGGCGGTGAAGGTCTCGCCCAGCAGCGCGATCTCCAGCGCGTGGCGCAGGCCCACCAGGCGCGGCAGCGCCCAGGAAGCGCCCACGTCGCAGCTCGTGCCGAGGTTGATGTAGGCCAGGTTGAACTTCGTGCCCTCGGCCGCGAGCACGAAGTCGCACATCAGCATCAGCGACAGGCCCGCGCCCGCCGCCGCGCCATGCACCTGGGCGATGACGGGGGCGTCCAGCGCTTCCAGCAGCACCAGGGCCTCGTTGAGCGGCTCCAGCAGGTCCTTGGCGCCCTGCACCGGGTCGGCGCGCAGGGTGGCCAGATCGCCCCCGGCGACGAAGGCGCGGCCGCTGCCCTGCAGCAGCACGGCGCGCACGCCAGAGTCTTGCGCGATGGCACGCACGGCGCCCAGCAGCGCGATCGCGGTGGGCACGTCGAGCGCGTTCATGGCCTCGGGGCGGTCGAAGCGCAGCGTGGCGATGGCGCCCTGGCGCGTGTGGATTAAGGGAGTGGTGGTCATGCGGTGCTACTTGAACGATAGCTTCCAGCGCTTGATGGACAAGCGCTGGAGGCCATTTTGACTATGAATAAAGCGCCTCGATCTCGGCGGCGTAGGCCTTGTAGATGCTGGAGCGGCGCACCTTCATGGTGGCGGTGACCTCGCCGTCGTCGTGGTCCAGCTCTTTGGTGAGCAGGTGGAACTTGCGGATCTGCGCCACCTGGGCCAGCCTGGCGTTGCCGCAGGCGATCTCCGCGTTGATGAGCTCGCGCACCTCGGGCGTCTCGACCAGCGAGCGGAAATGCGTGAACGCGATGCGCCGCGCCTCGGCCCACTTGCCCACGGTCTCGTAGTCGATCATCACCAGCGCGCCGACGAACTTGCGCCCCTCAGCCACGATGACGCACTCCTTGATGTAGGGGCTGGCCTTCATGGTGTTCTCGATCTCGGACGGCGTGAGGTTCTTGCCGCCCGCGGTGATCATGATGTCCTTGAGGCGGTCCACGATCCTGATCTGGCCGCCTTCCTCGCGCACCACGTCGCCCGTGTGCAGCCAGCCGTCCACGATGGACGTGGCCGTGGCCTCGGGGTTCTTGTAGTAGCCCGCGAACACCATCTCGCCGCGGATCTGCAGCTCGCCGTTGTCCGCGACGCGGTACTCAACGCCCTCCGTGACGGGGCCGACGGTGCCCACGCTCACGTGGTCGAGGTCGTGGCCCGTGACCATGCCGGTCGATTCGGTCAGGCCGTAGACCTCGATGAGCGGCACGCCCAGGGTGCGGAAGAATCGCACCACGTCGGGCGCAATGGGCGCGGCGCCGGTCAGCGCCACGCGCGCGTCGCGCAGGCCTATGAAGTTCTGCAGCGCGCGCAGCACCAGCCAGTAGTGCAGGGCATGGCGCAGGCGCTCGCCCAGCGTCCACTGGCCGTGCGGCTTCTCGGCCAGCGGGGCGCAGGCGGCCATGGCGCGCTGGAAGAGATGCCGGCGCAGCGGGCCGGTCTCCTGCATCTTGATGGTGATGGCCGAGTGCAGCTTCTCCCAGATGCGCGGCACGCCCAGGAACATGGTGGGCGCGACTTCCCGCAGGTCTTCCTGCACGGTGCGGATGGATTCGCCGAAGTTCACCGTTGAACCCAAGTAGACGGGGCAGAAGGTGGTGAGCATCTGCTCGGCCACGTGGCACAGCGGCAGGTAGGACAGGTGCGTGGTGTGCGCGTCCAGGCGCAGGCGCTCGATGATGCCGGGGCTGACGCCGCGCATGTTGCGCCACGAAATCATCGCGCCCTTGGGCTTGCCCGTGGAGCCCGAGGTGTAGATCATCAGCCCCACGTCGTCGAGCTTCTGGCGCGCCAGCAGCTCGTCGATCAGCGCCTGGCTGTGCACGCCCGCGCCCAGGCGCTCCACCTCGTCGAAGGTGGTGATGAGCGCGCGGTGCTCGGGCGCGAAGCTGCGCAGGCCCTTGGTCTCCATGACGATGATCTTCTTCAGGCGCGGGAGCTGGTCTAGCGCCTCCAGCACCTTGTCGGTCTGCTCCTGGTCCTCGCAGACCATGATGTCGATGTCGGCATGGCCGACCACGTAGGCCACCTCGGCCGTGGGGCTGGTGGGGTACACGCCCACGGTGATGCCGCCCGCCAAGCCCGCGCCCATCTGCGCGAGCACCCATTCGATGCGGTTCTCGGCGATCACGCCCACGTGGCCGCCCGCGGGCAGCCCCAGCTGCAGCAGGCCCTGGCCGAAATGCGCGGCGCGCTCGTAGTACTGCGCCCAGGTCACGGGCTTCCAGATGCCGAAGTCCTTTTGCCGGATGGCCACGCGCTGGGCATCGCGCTGCGCGCGCTGGCGCAGCATCTGGGGCAGGGTGAGTTCGGGAAGATTCATGAGAGCCAGCGCTTGCGGCGCTTGTAATGCTTGACGTCCTTGAAGCTCTTGGCCTCGCCGCCGCCGCCCATGCCGAGGTAGAACTCGCGCACGTCGGGGTCGTTCGCCAGGCGCTCGGCCGTGCCGTCGATGACGATCTTGCCGTTTTCCATGATGTAGCCGCTGTGCGCCACGGCCAGCGCCACGGTGGCGTTCTGCTCCACGAGCAGCATGGAGGTGCCGCGCTCGGCGTTGATGCGCGCGATGATGCCGAAGATGTCCTCGGTGAGCTTCGGCGACAGGCCCAGCGAGGGCTCGTCGAGCAGGATCAGCTCGGGCTGGGCGATGAGCGCGCGGCCGATCGCCAGCATCTGCTGCTCGCCGCCCGACAGGTACCCGGCCAGGCCCTTGCGCCGCTCGTGCAGGCGCGGGAAATATTCGTACACCAGGTCGAAGTCGGGCTTGGCGGCACCGTCGCGCCCGGCGAGCGCGTAGGTCGAGGCGACGAGGTTCTCCTCGATCGTCAGGTCCTCGAAGATGCGCCGCCCCTCCATCACGTGCGACAGGCCCCGGCGCACGAGCAGCTGCGGTGCGATGCCGGCGGTGGCCTGCCCGTTGAAGCTGATGCTGCCCGACGCGAGCGCGCCGTTCTCCAGCGGCAGCAGGCCCGAGACGGCCTTGAGCGTGGTGCTCTTGCCCGCGCCGTTGCTGCCCAGCAGCGCCACGATCTGCCCGCGCGGCACGGCCAGCGACAGGCCGCGCAGGGCCTGCACCACCTTGTTGTAGATGACCTCGATGTTGTTCACTTCGAGGACGTTGTCCGTGGCGCGCGGGGTCATGGCCGGGGTCAGAGCTTGATCCAGTCGGAGGCGGCGACCATCTTCTGCGCCTTCATGTCGGCCTTGTAGACGCGGCCCACGGGGATGGAATTGCCGGTAATGGTCAGCGGCACGCCGATCAGGCCGCCTGTGTCGAAGTCCTTGATGCTGTTGTGCGCGGCCTTGAGATTGGCGCCCGTGAGCGGCTTGTTCGCATCCAGGCAGCGCTTGGCCGATTCGAGGAACAGCATCGCCGCCAGGAAGCCCTGCATGTAGGCCGTGCTCTGGTACTCGGGGCGCATGGCGCGGATCTTCTCCAGCATGGGCGCCTTCTCGGTGTCGTAGTAGTAGCGGTAGGGCATCACGCCCATGAAGCCGTCGCCGGCCTCGCCCATCTTCATGACGGTGGAGCTGTCCATGGTCCAGAAGGTGCCCATCCACTTCGACTTCATGCCCTGCTGCTTGCCCTGGGTGATGAACTCGGGGATGGGCGCGAGGATGTAGCCGTGGAAGATGGTGTAGTCGGGCGCGGCGCGGCGCAGCTTGATGACCTCGGTGGAAACGTCCACGCTGCCCGCGGGCGTCATGATCTTGATGGGCACCGACAGGCCCAGCTTCTTCGCCTCGGCTTCGCTTTTCTCGATCGGGTCGCGGCCGAACTCGGAGTCGGAATACACGAAGGCCACCTTGGCGCCGGGCTTTTCCTTGGCGATGTGCTTGAGCAGGATGCCGAACATCTCGGTGTAGTCGGGGCCGACGAGGAACTGGTTCGGGTACTTCTTCGGGTCGTTGAGCTCGCTGGCGAACGAGGCGCCGGCCATGAGGATGTTGCCGTTCCTCTCCAGCTCGGGGTTGATGGTCTTGGCGAAGCCGGTGGAGTCGCCGTAGTAGACGTTGACCTTGTTCTGGCTGGTGATCTTCTTGAACGCGGCCACCGACACGTCCACCTTGTAGCCCGTGTCCTCGGGCACGTAGCGCACCTTGCGGCCCTTGATGCCGCCGGCGTCGTTGACGATCTTCACGTAGTCCTGAATGCCGGCGTTGATGCCCACGCCCGCGAAGGCGAACACGCCGGTCATGGGGATGGAGCCGCCGATAACGATCTCCTCCGCCCCCTGGGCCAGCACCGACAGCGGGTGCGCGAGCGCGGCGGCTCCGGTGGCGGCCGCGCCGAGCATGAGGCGGCGGCGTTTCTGGGAAATGCGTTGCATGTCTGTCTCCTTTAATTACGGAAGGGCCACAGGTGGAAGAAGCGGCGCACGCGGCGCCATATTTCTGCGAGCCCGAGCGGCTCGAACACCAGAAAACCGATGATGAGTGCGCCAAACACGATCAGGCGCACGGGCGAGAGGAACACGGCCAGCGCGGCGCCACCGGGCAGCAGGTCCACGATGAGCTTGAGCAGCTCGGGCACCATGGTCATGAACACCGCGCCGAGGATTCCGCCCAGGATCGATCCCATGCCGCCGACGATGATGGCCGCGAGGAAGAAGATCGACATCGACAGCGGAAAGCTCTCGGGCGTGACCACGCGGAAGAAGTAGGCCCACAGCCCCCCGGCGATGCCGGCGTAGAACGACGACAGGCCGAACGACAGCAGCTTGTAGCGCAGCAGCGGGATGCCCAGCACCTCGGCCGAGATGTCGCGGTCGCGTATGGCGATGAAGGCGCGCCCGATGCGCGTGCGAAACAGGTTGGCCGCGCCCAGCAGCATGAGCAGCGTCACGGGCACGATGAGCCAGTACAGGCGGAACGACGTGTCCAGGTCCATGCCAAGCAGGCGCGCGGGCGGCATGGAGATGCCCGCCGTGCCGCCCGTGATCTGGAAGTTGGCGAACAGGAAATGCGCGATGAACGAGGCCGCGATCGTGGCGATCGCCAGGTACAGGCCCTTGACGCGCAGCGACGGGATGCCCACCACGATGCCGCCCAGCATGGCCACCACGCCGCCCGCGAGCAGGTTCAGGAGGAACGGCGTGCCCAGGCGCGTCTGCAGGATCGCCACGGTGTATGCGCCCAGGCCCATGAAGGCGGCCTGCCCCAGGCTCACCAGGCCCGTGTAGCCCGTGAGGATGTTGAGGCCCGTGCTGCTCGCCACGTTGATGGCGACGAGGCAGGCCATGTAGAGCCAGTAGTCGCTGGCCGCGAAGGGGAACAGCAGCAGCAGCGCGGCGGCGATGATGAGCCACGCATGCTGCGTACGCGAGTCGAACAGCGCCGCATCGGCGACGTAGCTTTCCTTGAGGGTGCCGATACGCATCAGAGTCTCTCTATCTCGTGGGTGCCGAACAGGCCGTAGGGCCGCGCCATCAGGATGACGACCAGCACCACGAAGGTGGCCAGCAGCTTGTATTCGCCGCCCAGGTAGGCGCCGGCCAGCGCCTCCACCAGGCCGATAAGGATGCCGCCCACGAGCGCGCCGAGCACGCTGTCGAGCCCGCCCACGATGACGACCACAAGCACCGACAGGCCGAACACGCCCATGGAGGACGAGATGCCGCCGATCGAGCCGACGATGATCCCCGAGACCGCCGCGAGCATGGCAGACGCCACCCACGCCAGCGAGAACACGCGCGGCACGTTGATGCCCACCGAATAGGCCGCGGCCTGGTCGCTCGCCGTGGCGCGCAGCGCCACGCCGCCGCGCCAGTAGCGGAACACCAGCAGCACAGCCGCGATGAACACGGCCGCGATCACCGCGCCCCAGAACACCTTGGGCGCGAGGAAGGCGTCGCCGATCATGATCGGGTCGCCGGGCATGAACTCGGGCAGGCGGCGCTGGTCGGCCGTCCAGACCATCTCCACCAGGCCGATGAGCACCGAGGACAGGCCCACGGTGACCATGAAGACGGAGATCGGCGGCTCGCCCAGCAGCGGGCGGATCATGGTGCGCTCAATCACCGCGCCCAGCAAGCCGCAGGCCAGCACGGCGGCCGGAATCGCCAGCCACAGCGGCAGCGCCCACATGGCGGCGAAGGTGAAGAACAGGTAGCCGCCGGCCATGAGCATCTCGCCGATGGCGATGTTCACCACGCGCGTGGCCTTGTAGACCATGACGAAGGCCAGCGCGGCGAGCGCGTACAGGCCGCCGCTGGCGATGCCGGTCAGGCTGATTTCGAACAGGTAGGCCCAGTCCATCATGCGGCAGCTCCTGCGGCCGCGCGCAGCTTGGCGCGCAGCTCATCGACGTTGCCCGATCCCAGGTAGGCGCGGCCCACTTCCGGGTCGGCCTGCACCACGGCCGGCACGCCCTGCGCGATGACCTGGCCGAAGTTGAGCACCACCACGTGGTCCGACAGGTCCATGACCATGCCCATGTCGTGCTCCACCATGAGCACCGTCACGCCCCACTCGGCGCGCACGTCAAGGATGAAGCGCGCCATGTCCTCCGTCTCCTCGCGGTTCATGCCGGCCACGGGCTCGTCGAGCATGAGGATCTCGGGCTGCATGGCGAGGGCCCGGGCCATCTCCACGCGCTTTTGCAGGCCGTACGACAGGGCCGATACGGGGGCGTGGCGGATGTGGTCGATCTCCAGGAAGTCGATGATGCGTTCCTCGATGTCGCGGCGCAGTTCGGCCTCCTCGCGGCGCGCGCGGCCCCAGTACAGCAGCGCGTCGAACACGTTGGTCTGCAGGTGCGCGTGGCGCCCGAGCTTGATGTTGTCGAGCACCGTCATGCCGCGGAACAGCGCGATGTTCTGGAAGCTGCGCCCCAGGCCCATGCGGGCACGCTGCGGCGCGGGGATGCGCGTGATGTCCTGGCCCTTGAACCGGATGCTGCCTTTCGAGGGCCGGTAGAAGCCCGAGATGGTGTTGAACAACGAGGTCTTGCCCGCGCCGTTGGGCCCGATCACGGCGGTGATGGAGCCCGGCTGCACGGCGAAGCCCACGCCCGACAGCGCCCGCACGCCGCCGAACGCCAGCGTCACGCTGTCCACCTGCAGCAGGGGCGGGGCGGTGGTGTGCGCGCCGCGCGCAAGCGTTGTCTCCATCGGTTTCCTCTACGGGTTTTTGCGCAATCAGGTAAATCTACTTTTACGTAGACTCGTTACTCGTGAGTAGATTTTTGGAGTGTCCCGCCTTTCCGGGCATCGGGACTTTCCCGGAACACAAGAGGCCATCAGCATGGGTTCATCCTCCACCGCCGCCACCCCGGCCGCCCGGCGCGCACGCAAGCCGGCCGACGATTCGCCCTGGGCGCGCGAGAAAGAGCGCGCACAGCAGCGCGAGGCCAAGCGCAACGCCGTGCTGTCCACAGCGGCCCAGATGTTCAACGAGCGGGGTTTCCACGCCACCTCGCTGGACGACATCGCAGCGCGGCTGCACGTGACCAAGCCCACGCTGTACTACTACGTGAAGAACAAGGACGAGATCCTGCTGGAGTGCGTGAGGAAGGGCCTGCACATGACGCTCGACGGCATAGAGGCCTCGCGCGCGGCAGGCGGCAACGCCGTGGACCAGCTGCGCGCCTGCATGCAGGTGTATGCCGACATCGTCACCCAGCCCTTCGGCATGTGCCTGATCCGCGTGGGCGACGAGGAAGTGCCCGAGCCCAGCCGCACCGAGCTGCGCCGCATGAAGTCCGAGATCGACCAGGCCTTCCGGCGCCTGGTGGCGCAGGGCGTGCAGGAGGGCTCGCTCAGCGCCTGCGACCCGAAAATGACGGCCTTCGTCATCGCCGGCGCCCTGAGCTGGATCGGGCGCTGGTACCAGCCCGACGGCAGCTACAGCGCCGCGCAGGTGGCCGAGCAATGCATCGCCACGCTGATGAACGGCGTGCTCAGGCAGGCCGCCCGGGCCGCGCCGCCCAGGGCCAGGAAGAAGGCCTCATAGAAGCAGAGCCACCGCGCCCGAGAAGCTCAGGAACGCCAGCGCGGTGGACACCAGGATGATGCGCGCCACGCGCCCCCCGTGCGCGCCGAAGCGCTCCACCAGCAGCGCCACGTTGCTCGCGCTGGGCAGCGCGGCCAGCAGCACGAGCACGGTGAACGTGAAGGACGACAGCGGCGCGCTCAGCGCGATCGCCGCGCGGCCCACGCACCAGACGAGCAGCGGGTGCACGACGAGCTTGGCCAGCGCAATGGGCACGTAGCGGCCCGGCGGCACGTATTCGTGCTGGTTCATCTGCGAGCGCGCCAGCACCGCGCCTATGGTGAACAGCGCCACGGGCGAGGCCGCGCCCGCGAGCATGGCCAGGGTCTTGTCCACCGGCCCGGGCAGCTGCCACTGCAGCGCCGAGGCCACGCCGCCGAGCACGATGGACCAGGGCATGGGGTTGACGGCCATGCCGCGCGCCGCGTTGCGCAACGCCACCGCCACGCCGTGCGCGCCCGCGCCGTCCAGGCGCGAGAGGGCGATGCACAGCGAGGTGGTGACGACCATGTCCAGCGCCATGCTCAGGATCACGGGGCCGGCGCTGTGCTCGCCCAGCAGCGCCACCAGCAGTGGCACGCCCATGAAGCCGGTGTTGGGAAAGGTGGCGACCAGCGCGCCGAAGGCCGCGTCGTTCCACCCCACGGAGCGCCTGGTGAGCGCGACGGTGCCACCCACCATGAGCAGCGCGCACAATAGGTAGACACCCGCCACGGCCGGGTCGAGCAGTTGCGCGATCGGCGTCTGCGCACCGAAACGGTACAGCATGCAGGGCAGCGCGAAGTACAGCACGAAGCTGTTGAGGCCGCCTATGGCCGACGCGGGCAGCGCCCCGCCGCGCGTGGCGAGGTAGCCGCAGAGCACGAGGGCGAAGAAGGGGAAGGTAACCAGCAGTACGGAGAGCACGGGCGCGATTGTCGCAGCGGCCGACACATCCCCACACCACTGCAACCACCCCATACGGGCATCGCGGCGCCATAGGGGCCGCTATCATCGGCGGCCTTGTGTGTCTCCCGCCCGTCGCCGCCGCCGGCCGATGGTGCGCCCTCGCCCCCTTCTCCCATGTCCGGTCTCAATCTCGCCCAGCTGCAGGCAGTGCATTACACCGAAGGCCCGTGCCTCGTGCTGGCCGGCGCGGGCTCGGGCAAGACGCGCGTGATCACGCACAAGATCGCGCGGCTCATCGAGACGGGCCTGGCGCCGCGGCGCATCGCCGCCATCACCTTCACGAACAAGGCCGCGGCCGAGATGCGCGAGCGCGCGGCCGGCCTCATCGGCCGCCAGGCCAAGGACGTGCTGGTGTGCACCTTCCACGCCCTGGGCGTGCGCATGGTGCGCGAGGACGGGCACGTGCTCGGCCTCAAGCCCTCGTTCAGCATCCTCGACCAGGACGACGTGACCGGCATCCTCAAGGACTGCGCGGGCGGCACCACCGACCTGGCCACCGCGCGCCAGTGGCAGTGGACCATCAGCAACTGGAAGAACCAGGGCTGGGACGCGCGCAAGGCGCTCGCGATAGCCAAGGACGACCACGAGCGCAGTATCGCTCTCATCATGCAGCGCTACGAGGAGCGCCTGTCGGCCTACCAGAGCGTGGATTTCGACGACCTGATCGGCATGCCCATGCGCCTCTTGCGCCACCATCCCGAGGTGCGCGAGAAGTGGCAGCGCCTCTTGGGCCACGTGCTGGTGGACGAGTACCAGGACACGAACGCCACGCAGTACGAGCTGCTGAAATACCTGGTGGGCGAGCGCGCGCGCTTCACCGCCGTGGGCGACGACGACCAGAGCATCTACGGCTGGCGCGGCGCGACGCTGGACAACCTGAAGAAGCTGCCGCAGGACTTTCCGCAGCTCAAGGTCATCAAGCTGGAGCAGAACTACCGCTCCACCAGCGCGATCCTGCGCGCGGCCAACAACGTCATCGGGCTCAACCCCAAGCTGTTCCCCAAGACGCTGTTTTCCGAACTCGGCGAGGGCGAACCCGTGCGCGTGGTGGACTGCGACAACGAGGAGCACGAGGCCGAGCGCGCCGTGGCCCGCATCCAGGGCCTGCGCGCGGCCAGCAACCCGCCGCCCGCGTGGAAGGACTTCGCCATCCTCTACCGCGCCAACCACCAGGCCAAGCCGTTCGAGAAGGCGCTGCGAAAGGCAAACATCCCCTACAAGGTCTCGGGCGGTACGAGCTTCTTCGACCGCGCCGAGATCAAGGACCTGTGCGCGTGGTTCCGCCTGTGGATCAACAACGACGACGACCCGGCCTTCCTGCGTGCCGTCACCAGCCCGCGGCGCGGCGTGGGCCACACCACGCTGGGGGCGCTGGGCGAGTTCGCCACGCAGCACAAGCAAAGCATGTTCGGCGCGCTGTTCAACGCCATGCTGCCCGCCGTGATACCCAAGCGCGGCCTGGAGGGGCTGCTGGAGTTCGGCCGCACCATCAACGACCTGGAGCACCGCGCGCGCCACACGCACGGGGCCGAAAATGCGCGCGCGTTCCTGGCCGACTGGCTCAAGGAGATCGGCTACGAGCAGCACCTGTACGACGGCGAGGACAGCGAGAAGGTGGCCGCCGCGCGCTGGAGCAACGTGCTGGAGTTCTGCGACTGGATGGCCCAGCGCGCGGGCGGGCAGGTCGAGGAAGGTACCGGCCTGCAAAGCGAGACCAAGAGCCTGCTCGAAGTGGCGCAGACCATCGCGCTGCTGTCCACCATCTCCGAGCGCGAGCAGGAGCAGGACATGGTGGTGCTCTCCACCCTGCACGCCAGCAAGGGCCTCGAGTGGCCGCACGTCATCCTGGCCGGCGTGACCGAGGGCATGCTGCCCTTCAAGCTCGACGACGACGAGGGCCGCCAGCAGAAGGTGGCCGACGACGTGGCCGCGCGCCTGCAGGAGGAGCGCCGCCTGATGTACGTGGGCATCACCCGCGCCCAGCGCACGCTGGCCGTGAGCTGGACCAAGAAGCGCAAGAAGGGCCGCGAGATGGTCGCCTGCCAGCCCAGCCGCTTCATCGCCGAGATGAAGCTCGACGCCGCCACCGCCCGCGAGAACCCGCGCGACAAGCTGCGCCAGCTGCGCGAGGAATTCGCGCGCAAGGCGCAGGCCGCCGCGGCCACACCGGATTGAACGTCATGCGTACAACTCTGTTTTTGATAGCTTTCAGCGCTTGCCTGATAAGCGCTTGTGCCCAAAACCATTCAAAACCCGCCTGCCCCACGGCCACGCAGATGGAGCAGCCCGAGCTCGTCGGCCGCTGGCAGGCCGACATGCCGGGCCAGAACGGCCCCATCGTGCTGGAGCTGGGCCCGCACCCCGAATGGGACGGCACGGTCAAGGGACACATCCTGCGGCCCGGCTCCAGCGCCGTCGTGGTGGGCGACGTGAACCGCGGCGAGCTGACGCTGGAGGAATCGCGCGACGGCAGGAAGGTGACGGGCAACTGGTTCGGCCAGGTGGTCGAGGGCAGCTGCGCGCGCGAGATCCGCGGCGAATGGACCGACGAGGCCGACCGCCCCTACGCCTTCACGCTGCGCAAGATCGGGGGCCCCCAGCCATGACGCGCCCCCTGCCCTTCCCGCTGCGCTGGTGCGCCGCCCTGCTCGGCGCGGCGCTGCCCCTGGCCAGCCCCGCGCAGCCCGCAGCCCCCGCCGGCGGCGACGCCGGCTGGCGCCAGTGCGCGGCCCTGGCGGACGACAGCCAGGCGCGCCTGGCCTGCTTCGACCGGTGGGCAGGCGAGCAGGCTTGGCAGGCGCCCGCGGCCCCGGCCAGCGCGCAGCCGGCCGCCCCCGGCGACGCGGCGCCCCCGCCCGTGGACGCCGCGCCGCCCACCACGCACACCGCCGAGGCCGTCCAGGCAGACGGCTGCCGCGACGCGCAGTACGGCACGCTCTCGCGCTTCTGGGAGCTGGAGGCCGGCAGCGACTGCGGCGCCTTCCGCTTCCGCGGCTACCGGCCCATGACCGTCTCGGTGGTGGGCGCGAGCAACGTGAACCGGCAGCCCACCTCCGGCAACCCCGAGAACAACGCCGCCAGCCCCATCGACTACCGCCGCACCGAGATGCGCGTGCAGCTGTCGGTGCGCACCAAGCTCGCCCAGGGCCTGCTCACGCGCGGCGAACCCACGCTGCGCGACTCGCTGTGGTTCGGCTATACGCAGCAGTCGTACTGGCAGCTTTTCAGCCCCGACATCTCGCGGCCGTTCCGCAACACGGACCACGAGCCCGAGATCATGTACGTGTACCCCACCGACGCCAAGCTGCCCTTCGGCTGGCGCTGGCGCTACAGCGGCATCGGCCTGGTGCACCAGTCCAACGGCCAGAGCCTGCCGCTGTCGCGCAGCTGGAACCGCGTGTACCTGATGAGCGGCATGGAGCTCGCCGACCGCTGGCGCATCACCGGCCGCATCTGGAAGCGCCTGCACGAGAACGCCGCGAACGACGACAACCCCGGCATCAGCAACTACGTGGGCCGCGCCGAACTGGGCCTGGCCTGGACCCCCGACCCGGACAACACGCTGTCGCTGACCGCGCGCCACTCGCTGGGCGCCACGGCGCGCGGCTCGGTGCGCCTGGAATGGCTGCAAAGCCTGGGCACCAGCTTCGTGGGCCGGCGCACCAACCTGCGCCTGCACACGCAGCTGTTCTCCGGCTACGGCGACAGCCTGATCGACTACAACCGCAGGCGCACCGTGTTCAGCGTGGGCGTGAGCCTGGTGGATTTCTGACCGGGAGGGGGATCAATACCTCCAGTCCTGCGCGTCGAGCACCAGCCGAAAGCCCACGTTGGCACTGGCACTGTACGGGTCCTGCCCCTGGCGTGCGCTGACCCGGTAGCCTTCGCAGTACTCCTCGCTGCACAGGAATGAGCCGCCGCGAATGACGCGCTTGGGCGCATCGGCGCGCAGGCCCTCGGGATCGAAGGATTCGCCGGGCCCGCGCGGATTGGCCACGTCGCCTTTGCGCGCCTGGCGCGCAAAGGCGTCGTAGCGGTACCAGTCTGCGACCCACTGCCACGCATTGCCCGCCATGTCGTACAGGCCATAGCCGTTGGGCGCGTAGCTTGCCACGGGGGCGGTGCCCGGCATTACCTTGGCCGAGGCGACCGGAAACACCTGCGGCTGCGCGCTCCAGGTCCTGGCCATCGGCCGGCCTTCGGGCTCCAGCAGGTGGCCCCACGCGAAGCGCTGCTGGTCGAGCCCGCCGCGCGCCGCGTACTCCCATTCGGCCTCCGTCGGAAGCCGCTTGCCGGCCCAGCGCGCATAGGCCTGGGCGTCCTCGTAGGACACCTGCACCACGGGGTGGTCCTCCTTGCCCCGCAAGTCCGACTGCGGGCCCTGCGGGTGGCGCCAGCTGGCGCCGGGCATGTAGCGCCACCAGCGCATGTAGTCGGCCAGCGAAACCGGCTGCGACGTGCCCGCGAACACCAGCGCGCCGGGCACCATCGCCCCGGCCGGCGGCCGGGGCGTACCCGGCGGAAGCTGGGCCTGCAGGCTGGGCCAGTCGGGCACGCGCTCGGCGGTCGTCACGTAGCCCGTGGCCCGGACGAACTGCTCGAACTGGCGATTCGTCACGTGCGTGCGGTCCATCCAGAAACCCGCCACGCGCACGCCGTGGCCGGGCTTCTCGTTGGGCAAGGCCTTGCTGCTGGTGTTGCCCATCACGAATCGCCCGGCAGGCACCCAGACCATGCCGGCGGGGCCGCTGCGGCCGTCGCCGACGGTCCCGCCCGCGGGCGCTGTGCGCGCCGCTGCGATCCAGGCCACGGCGGCGCCCGCCAGCGCGAGCGCTGCGGCGGCCAGGGACAGGGCGATGGCGCGGCGCGGCCCATGAGCGCGCCAGTGCATCGCGGCGGCGAGCTGTGTCATCGCTGGCTCCTTTCGTCGGCGCGGCGCCGCGTCATTCCTGGCCCGGGTTGATGATCTGCCGCGGCACGCCCTTGCGCCAGTCGAAGTAGTCGAACAGGTTCTTCGCCAGGTAGTCGTAGTCCCACGCCATCACGCTGTTGGCCCGCGCCCAGGCGTCGTAGCGGGCCGCCATGTCAGCCACGCGCTGCGGGTACTTCGCCGCTAGATCCAGGGTTTCGCCGCGGTCGGCATCGGTGTCGAACAGCTGCCAACGCGCCTCGCCGTAGGGCTTGGGCAGCCAGGTGATCTTCCAGCGGCCCTGGCGGTACTCCTTGTTGCCGAAGAGTTCGGAGCCGCGCTCGAAGTCCGCGCCGCGCGCAGCGGCGGCCCGGCCTTGCAGTACCGGCGCGAAGGACACCCCCTTGAGCGGCGCCAGCGACACGCCGTTGCGCTCGGTGCCGCGATCGGCCCCGGCGATCTGCATAACCGTTGGGAAGATGTCCTCGACGCCGAGAAAGCCGTCGTTGATCGAGCCCGGCTTCGCCACCCCGGGGCCGCGCACGATCATCGGCGAGAGGGTGCCGCCCTCGGTGCCGATCATCTTGAACAGCTTGAACGGCGACGCGCTCGCGCTCGCCCAGCCCGGCCCCACGCCGGCGAACGACAGCGGCGCGCCGAGGTTGGCCTGCGAGGTGTCGAACGTCGCCTTGATCCACTTGCCGTCGGCGTTGCCCGGGTACAGGTCCATGTAGGCGCCCGAGGGGCCGTTGTCGGAAATGAAAAAGATCAGCGTGTCGTCGTAGGCACCCGTGCGCTTGAGCTCGTCGATGACGCGGCCGATGTTCCAGTCCATGTTGTCCACCATGGCTGCATAGACCTCCATGATCCGCTCCTGGCGCTGCCGCTCCGCGGGGTCGAGCTGGCTCCACGGCTGGAACAGCGGGGCGGTCGGCGACATCCTGGTGCCAGCCGGCACGACGCCCATCTGCAGCATGCGGCGGTACAGCTGCTGCCTCGCGGCGTCATAGCCCTGCGAGAACTTGCCACGGTACTTCGCGATGGCATCGGCCGGCGCGTGCAGCGGATCGTGCACGGCCTGGTATGCGAGGTAGCCGAAGAACGGCTTGCCGGCCTGCTGCGCCTCCTTCATGTACTTGAGGAAGCGGTCCGTGTACAGGTTGGACGAGAACTCGCCCGTGTCGCGCGCGATCGGCTTGTCGTCCTCGGTGAAGCGCGACTTGGGGTTCACGCCCAGCAGGCCGTTGTCGTCCCAGTGGCTGCCGCCCGGGCCGACCAGGACGTACGAACGCTCGAAGCCGCGCGCCTTCGGCAGTTGCCCGGGCTTGCCCCCCAGGTGCCACTTGCCCGCCATGAAGGTCGCATAGCCGCGCTCCTTCATCACCTCGGCGATGGTCTTGACGCAGCCGTTCATCGAGCCGATGTAGCTGTCCGGGTACTTGTCCATCTCCGGCGTGCGGTACTCGCCCATGGACCCCATGCCCGCCACGTGGTTGTCGACGCCGGACAGCAGTTGCGCGCGCGTCGGCGAGCAGGTTGCATGCACGTGGAAGTTGGTGAAGCGCATGCCCTCGGCCGCCAGGGCCTTGAGCGCTGGGGTCTCGATCACGTCCTGGCCGAAGGGCTCGATGTCGTTGTATCCGAGGTCGTCAGCCAGGATGATGAGGATGTTGGGCAGCTTGGCGGCGGCGGTGCGCGCCGGCACGCCCGGACCAGCCGCTGCGGCCTGCGTCGGCAATGCGCCGCGGTCGCCGGCGCAGCCGGCCACCGCGGCCAGGACCGCCGCGAGCGCGGCGGCGTGGGCGGCTTGTCGGAAAAGGAAATGGATCGTCATGGTGATTTCTGCGGGTCGGATGGATTGAAGAGTGCGTGGCTGGCCACGCGATGCGGGTCGGCCGCAATCGCGCTTTCTTTGTTCTGCCGCCGCCGGTTCAGCCGGCTTCCACGTTGCGGATGAAGTACTCGGGCACCGGCGGCCCCCACTGGTAAAGGGAGTCCTCGGCCGGGTGGCTGCCGGCAGGCCACTTCGCGCCCATGGGGATGTAGTCGATGTCCGCCGAATACTCCGCGAACGAGCCCCAGGGGTCGCGCACGTAGTGGAAGAAGTTCGAGCCGAGCACATGGTGACCCGTGCCCCAGCCTTCGGCGTAGCCGGCTTCGCGCATCTGCTCGCCGCCGCGGCCGACTTCGTCAATGCCGTCCACGTCCCAGGCGCTGTGGTGCCATCCCGGGGCGCTGCTGGCGGCAAAGGCAACCAGGTGGTGGTCGCTGCCGTGGCGCCCGTGCATGAAGGCCACGGCATCGCCGCCGCGGTCGGACAGGCGCAGGCCGAAGGCATCGCTCCAAAACCCGAGCGCGCGCTCGATGTCCGGCGTGAACAGCAGCACGTGCGACAGGCGGCGCGGCCGCACCCTGGGCACGGCGCTGCGGTTGCACATGCCCCGCTCGTTCGGGCCAGCCTGGCGCACGGTACCGTGGACCATCGAGCACGGCGTCATCTTGGGCCCGGCCTTGAGCTGCACGAGATTGCCGTCCGGATCGAGGAGCCAGCGGCCTTCCGCGCTCAGGTACGGCGTGCCTTGCGGCGCCGCCCTGGCGCCCGCAGCCAGCGCCTGGTCGCAGAGCGCCTCGTATTCGTCGCCGTAGCACGACAGCGACAGGTACGCCAGGCGCTTCTTCGGCCCCTGGTGCAGGCGCGCCCAGACATGGGGGGCGGCATGGGCGCGCAATGCAAGGCCGGCGCCTTCCTCGCTCACATCGAGCCCAAACGCCTCGAAGAAGTGGCGCGCCTGGGCGAGCGACGGGACTTCTAGCGCGAAATGGTCGATGGAGTGGATGCCGTAACGGGATTCACCGGGCAGGTTCCAGGACATGACGGGTCTCCTTGACGGGATGCTGCGGTTCAGGAGCGAGCCGGCGCGCGCTGGTCGAGGATTTGGCTCAGCGCCTGCACGAGCGCATCGCCGCCGGCCTGCGCATCGTCCTGCTGACGCCAGGCCACGTGGCGGTCGGGGCGCACCAGCAATGCGCCCGACTCGCCAATGCCGGCCAGATCCGCCCAGCGCGAGTACACGTCCTGCGCGTCGCAGTCCGGGCCGCCGATCGAGACCACCGGCAGCTCGATGCCCAGGGCCTCGGCCGCGCCCTGCGCCGCCGCCTTCCATGCCCCGCCGCCGACGCCCGTGAGCAGCGTGAACCGGCCCTTGCCGACAAGGTCCAGCGTCGATACCTGCCGGCGGCCTTGCCGCAGCCACGCGTGCGGCAGGCTGGCCCCGGGTCGGGTGCTGGGGTGGTAGTAGAGCTCGGGGTCGCGCGCCGGCTCGGGCGGTGCGCTGCCGTCGCCGATGACCGCCGACGACGCGTACACCTGCCCCAGCTCCACGCCGTGGCAGTTGAACTGATAGTTCTGCAGCGCGACCGCGTCGCGCAGCTTGCGGCGGCGCTCGCGGCCGTGCGCCGTGTTGGAGAACAGCTGGTCCACATTGGCCCAGCCCGCGGCCTCGTCCTGGCCGGGCTCGAAGCCGAGCGCGTCAGAGATGGGCAGCATGTCGCGCACCGACTGCATGGCCCGGCGCACGACGTTCTCGCCGACAGGCTGGCGCTCGTCGCTGTAGCTGTCGAGCAACCCGTCGCCGGCCTGCCCCTTGATGACCATGGCCAGCTTCCACGCCAGGTTGAAGCCGTCCTGGACGCATGTGTTGGTGCCCAGGCCGTTGGCCGGCGGATGGCGGTGCGCGGCATTGCCGGCGATGAAGACGCGGCCCTTGCGCATGGACTTGGCCACGACCTGGTTGATGGTCCACTTGGACGCGGCCTTGATCCTGACCGGGATCGACGGGTCCCCGATCGTGGCCTGCGCGCGCTCGATCAGCGCCGCCTCGCTGGTGTCGGGCTCGCCCTGGCTGGGGTCGTACATGAACAGCAGCACCCATTCCGTCCAGGGGCGCACGCAGATCCAGGTGCCCGAGCCGACCCAGTAGTTGTTGCCCGGCTGGGTCATCCAGTACAGGGTGCCCGGGCGGTGCGCGGTGTACTGGGTCAGGTCCGCCTCCAGCCACACGTTCATCGCCGCGCCCAGGTTCATCTGGCCTTCGGTCTCGAAGCCCAGCTCCCGCACCACGACGCTGTTGTCGCCATCGCAGCCGATGGCCCAGTCGGAGACGACTTCGATTTCCTCGCCGCTGATGCGGTCGACCAGCCTGGAGACGACCTTGTCGCCTTCCTGCCGCATGGCGACCAACTCGGTGCTGAACAGGAACTGCCCGCCGCGCTCGCGCGCGGCGGCCAGCAGGACCGGCTCCATCACGTGCTGCGGCAGGTTGCACATGGAGCTGGGGCTGGCCAGCTCGTAGTCCACGCGGCGCTCGGGGCCGCTGCCCCAGGCCTGCAGCCGGGCGATCTCGACGCCGGCGAAGCTGGTCGCCCACACGTTGTTGCTCATCAGCGCCTGAGGCGTGGCGACCTCGTACATGCGATCTTCGATGCCCAGATCGCGAAAGACCTCCATCGTGCGCTGGTTGGTGATGTGCGCGCGCGGCGAGTTGGCGGTGCCGGGGTAGCGCGTGATGGTCAGCGTCCTGACCCCCTGCGTGGCCAGCAGGCAGGTGGCCGACAGGCCGGCCGGGCCGGCCCCGACGACGAGCACTGGGATTTCTATGGTGCGCATGGTGTGTCTCCGTGGATGTGCGTTGGCATGGATGCAGGCTCAGCGCTGCTCGTCCCTGATGGGGTTGCGCAGCAGGCCGATGCGCTCGATCTCGACCTCGACCACGTCGCCGTGCTTCATGAACCGCTTGGGCGTGCGCCCGAACCCCACGCCGGCCGGCGTGCCCGAGAAAATGATGTCGCCGGCCTGCAGGGTGATGGCCTCGCTGACGGTGGCGATGACGGTGGCGACGTCGAACAGCATGTCGCCAGTGTTGGCCGACTGCACGACCTCGCCGTTGAGCCGGGTCTCGAGCTTCAGGCCCTTGCCCCCCGGCGGCAGTTCGTCGGAGGTGACCACGTAGGGGCCCCAGGTGCCGGTGCCGTCGAAGTTCTTGCCCACCGTCCATTGCGGCGACTTGAACTGGTACTCGCGCACGGATATCTCGTTGCCGGGAGCGTAGCCGAACACGCAATCGAGCGCCTTGTCCTTCGGGATGTGGCGGCCACCCTTGCCAAGCACCACGACCATCTCGCCCTCCCAGTCCAGGGTCTCGCTGGCCCGCGGCCGCTCCACCGCCGCGCCGTGCGCGCCCAGGCTCGTCGCAGCGCGCAGGAACAGCGTCGGGTAGTCCGGCTGCTCGTACGGGCTTTCCTTGGTGTGGTCGGCGTAGTTCAAGCCGACGCAGATCACCTTGGGGGGCTCTGCCGCGGGGGGCAGGAAGGTGACGTCCGCCGGATCGGCGAAGCGCTGGCTCGCGGCCGCGCGCTGGCGCAGGCCAGCGATATCCAGCCCCTGGCGCAGCAGCGCGCCCAGGTCGGCGCCGCCGGTATCGATGACGGCCAGGCCGCGTTCGGTCAGCACGCCGACGCGGCGCTGGCCGTCAAGCAGGAAGGAGGCGATTTTCATAGCAGTCTTTCTACGTCGAAGAAGGGGTTGCGGGGGATGGGGGTTTTCTGTTTCTCACCAGCGTGCACATGCATCAGAAGCTAGTCCTGATGCCCATGCCGTAGCCGGTGCCGCTGCCGAACGGCGTGCCGGCACCGAAGGCGGTCTGCAGGCCTGGCTGCCCACCGCCGTTGCCGCCCAGGAAGGTGTAGGTGCCGTTGTTCCTGTTGCGGATGTACGAAGCCGATGCGTACAGAGCGGTACGCCTGGACAGGTTGTACACATAGCCCGCCGCGATCTGGCTGGCTCCGTCGCGGGTCGCGTTGTTCTGCCTGACGGCGTTGTAGGCGAGCGGGATGTAGCCGGGGCCGGCGTTGATCGTGGCGGCAAGGCCCCAGTGGTCGTGCCGGGTGCCGGGGGCGCTGGAGTCGTTCGCCCCCACGTGGGCCATCAGCCTGGCCGCGCCGATGTCGTACGAGCCGCCCAGGTTGAAGCTCTCGAAGGTGCTGTACCCCCGGGCGGCATCGGCGGCATATGCCGGCCCCTTCGACCGCGCATAGGACAGCGCGACATTGAGCGGACCGCCGGCGTAGCCGATGCGCCCGCCGGAGTACTGGCCCCGGGCCGGCGCGCCGCCGGCGTTTTCCGCGAAGGCGTGCATCAGCTGGACATAGACGCCCCGGCCGATGGCGGACTGGGCATTGGGCGCGAAGCCCCACTGGTACTGGATGGTGTTGCTGATGCGGCTGAAGCTCAAGGGGTTTGCACCGGCGAACCCATTGGCGCCGCCGCCGGAGGTGATATTCGCACCACTACCGGGGCCGGCGGTGAAGAACGGATCGAACACGACGTGGTTCCACCACGATGGAGGCGTGTCGCGCCCCAGGCGGACTTCGCCGAACCTGCCCGCGATGCTTACCGTGCCGCGGCGTCCGAAGGCCAGGCCGCCGTTCGTCGATGGATTGCCGTTGCCGCTGGAGCTGCCCGCGCCGACATCGTTGAGCAGGGCCGCTTCCAGCCAGAAGTGGGCCGACAGGCCGCCGCCCAGGTCCTCCGTGCCGCGAAAGCCGAGCGAGCTCGGGCCAAGGCCGCTGGTGTCCAGCATCGTCTTGCCGAGACCACCCTGGCTGTAACGGGCAACGCCCGCGTCCACGACGCCGAACAGCGCCACCGAAGATTGGGCCGAGGCCGCACCGGCGAGGATGAGGGCGGCTAAAGTAACCAGGTTCTTTTTCATGTCGAGTGGTTCGCACGTTGGGGATGAAGCCAGGCAATGACCGAATCGATGAGCGGAAGGGGTCGCCTGCGGCGGCTCGGGCCCTCGCACCACCCGGTCAATATCTATCATTTGAAGAAATATATATTTTGATGTTTTGTATATGATAGGGAAATCCCTAGCTTTTCCGCTCGACTCTTGCCGAATGATCTGATCCATGTCTTCCGCCCCCGTCACGATCGACACCGATCCCCCGCGCACCATGGCCTCGGCCCTGGCCGACAGCCTGCGCGGCGACATCATCAAAGGCGTGCATGCGCCCGGCGCCAAGCTAGCTATCAAGGAGCTGTGCCAGCGCTACGACGCGGGGGCGATCCCGATGCGCGAGGCGCTCTCCCGGCTGGCGACCAGCGGCCTGGTCGTGGCGCAGGACCAGCGCGGCTTTCGCGTGGCGGATGTTTCGCGCGCCGAGCTCGAAGACATCACGGACGCGCGCATCCACATCGAGTGCGAGGCCCTACGCCGCTCCATCACCCGGGGCAGCCTGGACTGGGAGGAGCGCCTGGTCGGCGCCCAGCACCGGCTGCTGCGCCTGTCGATGCTTACGGGCGACGGCAACATCGACGCGGCGTGGGAGAGCGCGCACGACGCGTTCCACATCGCGCTCATCAGCGGCTGCGGCTCGCACTGGCTGGTGGATCTGGCCAGGATGCTGCGCGACCAGACGGCGCGCTACCGCTACCTGTCCATCACCCCCGGAGGCGAGCCCCCGGAGTCCAAGCGCGACGTCACCGCCGAACACCGCGCCATGGCCGAGGCCGCGCTGGCGCGCGACGCCGACCAGGCCTGCGCACTGCTGGCCGAGCATCTGCAGGCCACGACACGGCTCGTGCTCAGCAACGCGCTGCGTGCCTGACGCGCACGCGCGCCGGGATGGGCATCACATCCGGTTACCGTTTGCCCCCTGCCGCGGCTTGAAGCGGTGCCGGGGCGGGCACACAATCGCAGGCAGCCTCCCCTGCTATCGACTATGGGGTGGTCATAAGGCTTTGACTATCGGTGTTCAGCCGGCCAGCCTTCGATAAGGCGCCGGCTTCGCCCGGTTTTCCCGCCTTTGCCCGCGGGCCTTCCCCGCAACAATGCCCACCGGAGGAGGAGACCATGGACCTGCAATACGAGCTCAAGGCCGGTAGCTATTACCTGTACGACATGCGCGAGACGCCCAGCGCCGTCACGGGCGAGCGCCGCTTCAAGCTCAAGACCGACAGCGTGGCCATCGCCTTCGACCGGCACACGGGCGAGATGCACCAGCACGGCAGCCCGGCGCGCATCCAGTCCTGGGCCACGCACCAGCGCCGGCGCCTGCGCGCCGCGGGGGCGCTCGACGAGGCCAACGGCATCGTCGTCGTCTCGGGCCCGCTGCCCGTGGACGAGCTCAACAAATGCCTATGGATCAGCGGCTACTGCCGGCGCCTGTTCACGCGCCTGGCCACCCTGCCGCACGGTAAGCTGCAGCGCCAGGCGCAGCAGTGGAAGAAAGCGGCCTGAGGGACCGCCCACATTGCCCTGCAAGCTCTTCTTCAAATAGCAAAACGGGCCTTTCGGCCCGTTTCTGCCTACGCGCATCAGGCTGCGTCTTCGTCATCTCCATCGTCCGGCAGCTCCTGCGGCTCGGCGTGCTTGACCACCGTGACCGGCACCGGGCTCTGGTGCACCAGCGCCTGCGACACCGAACCCAGCAGCGCCCCACGCAAGCCGCCCAGGCCGCGCGCGCCGATGATGAGCAGGTCGCAGCCACAGTTCTCCACCATGTCCGCCAGCGTGGCAGCCACGGGGCCCAGGGCGATTTCGGTCTCGTAGGGCACTCCCGCAGCCTCCACCAGCGCCACGGCGCTGGCCATCAGGTGGCGGCCCGCGGCCACGGCAGCCTCGGCCACCGCGTCGGCGCCCTGCGTGGCCAGCTCCATGAAGCTGGCCTCCTCCTGCACATGGCCCAGCACCAGCGTGGCCTGCAGGCCGCCACGGCGCATCAGTTCGAGGCCATGGCGCACGGCGTCCAGCGCGAGTTCGGAGCCATCGATGGCGATCAATATCCTGAACATGTTTCCTCCTTGCTGCATCCATCCAGTGTAGGCCAGGCACTCTGGGACAATCGCCGCCCATGCTGCAATTCCAACTTCTCGCCACCGACCCCTCCAGCCACGCGCGGCGCGGCACGCTCACGCTCAACCACGGCGTGGTGCAGACCCCCATCTTCATGCCCGTGGGCACCTATGGCACCGTCAAGGGCGTGATGCCGCGCAGCCTGCGCGAGATGGGCGCCCAGATCATCCTGGGCAACACCTTCCACCTGTGGATGCGCCCGGGCCTGGACATCGTGAAAGACTTCGGCGGGCTGCACGGCTTCGAGCAGTGGGACAGGCCCATCCTGACCGACTCGGGGGGCTTCCAGGTCTGGAGCCTGGGGGCGATGCGCAAGATCACCGAGGAGGGCGTGCACTTCGCCTCCCCCGTCAACGGCGACAAGCTGTTCATGTCGCCCGAGGTCAGCATGCAGATCCAGACGATCCTGAACTCGGACATCGTCATGCAGCTCGACGAGTGCACGCCCTACGAGACCAACGGCCACAAGACCACCGAGGCCGAGGCGCGCAAGAGCATGGAGATGAGCCGCCGCTGGGCCGCGAGGTCCAAGGCCGAGTTCGAGCGCCTGGCCAACCCCAACGCGCTGTTCGGCATCGTGCAGGGCGGCATGTACGAGCACCTGCGCCAGGAGTCGCTCGACGCCCTGGTGGAGATGGACTTCCCCGGCTACGCCATCGGCGGCGTGAGCGTGGGCGAGCCCAAGGACGAGATGCTTCGCATCATGGCCCACACGCCGCACCGCCTGCCGGCCCACAAGCCGCGCTACCTGATGGGCGTGGGCACGCCCGAGGACCTGGTGGAGGGCGTGGCCCAGGGCGTGGACATGTTCGACTGCGTGATGCCCACGCGCAATGCGAGGAACGGCACGCTGTTCACGCGCTACGGCGACCTGAAGATACGCAACGCGCGCCACAAGGCCGACCACCAGCCGCTGGACCCTTCCTGCACCTGCCACGCCTGCGCGGGCACCGAGGGCGTGGCCTGGAACGACGGCGGGCGCGGCGGCTTCTCGCGCGCCTACCTGCACCACCTGGACCGCTGCGGCGAGATGCTGGGCCCCATGCTCACCACCATCCACAACCTGCACTACTACCTCCGGCTCATGCAGGAGATCCGCGACGCGCTCGATGCCGGCGCCTTCGCCGCATTCCGCGCGCGCTTCAAGGCCGACCGGGCGCGCGGCGTCTGATGGATCAGCCCTGCGCGGCAGCCGCCGCGCCGCAGGCATGGCAGAACCGCGCGAACGCGCTCTTGCGCGTGCTGCAGTGCCCGCAGCGATCGAACAGCCCTATGCCGCAGTGCGGGCAGAAGTCGATCTTCTCGTTCTTCAAGTCCACCGCGCGCTCGCAGCCCGGGCACACGCCCTTGGCCTGGCGCGCCAGGGCCACGTCGTAGCTCAGCTCCTTGCGGCGCTCCTGGTCGGGCAGCTGCTCGGCCTGCTTCTGCCGCTCCAGGTAGCGGTTCAGCGCCACGATGGCGTAGCGCCCCACGAGCGCCGTGACCGCGATGCCCACCGCGTAGCGCACGTAGCCGCCATAGCTCGGCAGATAGGGCACGAGCTCGACGAAGAACGCGAACAGCGCGAAAAGGATGAAGCCCCAGACGAAGGGCCAGTACATGCTCTGGCGCTTCCTGGCGAACAGCCAGCCCGCGGCCGCCAGCAGCGGCAGCGTGAGCGCCAGGCGGTAGAGGAACACGCGCAATTCCACCCGGCGCTGCTCGGCGGCCATCTTCTGGCCGCCCTCGCGCTCGATGGCGTCCAGGCGCTGCTGCGCGGCCTGCGCGCCCTGGCGCGCGTCCAGCAACGCCTGCTGCTGCGCCTGCACGGCCTGCTGCGCCCTGCGCTCGCCGGCCTTGAGCGCATCGAGAGCGCGGGTGCGCGCGATCACCTCTGGGTCGTGCTCGGCTCGCTGCGTGGCGCTGCGCGCGGCCAGCCAGTTGGAAAAGCCCTCGCGCTCGGCCAGGGTCTCGCTGCGCGCCTTGGCGTGCTGCAGCCGGGCTTGCTCCAGCGCCGCCTGCGCGTCCTGCTCGGCCTGGCGCGCATCCCGCACCTGTGCGCGCAGCTGCTGCGCCGCGCCCTGGTCGAGGAAATTGTCCAGCGCCAGCGGCCGCTCCACCCGGGGCAGGTCGCCCACGATGGTGCCGCCCAGGCCGATCAGGAAGCCGGCAAACACCAGCGCCACCAGCCACAGGCCGCGGCGAAACCATTTCTCCGATAAACGCAATGCCTTACCCATACTGCTCTCCCGCTCGTTCACTATTTGTTTGATAGCTGTAAGTGCACTATACACGGGCGTTACAGCGAATTTTTATCTGAAATGCGCTTGCCAGCGCCGCGGCAGTGCGCACAATGCCTGCCATGAGCACCACCCCTACCCCCCCGGCCCCCTGGGAGCGCATCGTCGCCGACGTGGCCGACGCCCTGATCTACGCCGACCGCGAAGGCATCATCCGCGCCTGGAACCCGGCGGCCACGGCGCTGTTCGGCTTCGAAGCGGCCGAGGCCCTGGGCCAGAGCCTGGACCTGATCATCCCGGCGCACCTGCGCGAGGCCCATTGGCGCGGCTTCGATCGCGCGATCGCGCATGGCAGTTGCGGCCGCGAGGTGCGCACCACGCGCGGCACGCACAAGGATGGACGCAAGCTGTATGTGGACATGAGCTTCAGCGTGGTCACGGACGGCAACGGCCAGGCGCTGGGCTCGGCCGCCATGGCCCGGGACGCGACCGAGCGCTACCTGGCCGAGCTGGCGCGGCGCAAGGCCGGGGGTTGAGAAGACGCGCAAGCCGGCGCGACCGATCGCCCTCGCCCCCCATGGAAAAAGCAAGGGGCCAGGGACTCGCATGATCGGCAAAAAGGCTCCAGCCCATTACTAGCAAGCGCTAGAAGCTATCAAAAGCATTGCATCACCCGCGCTCACGGCGCGATCCGGTGACGCGGCGCCCTGGCCAGCCGCGCACGAACGCGGCGGGCGGGCAGAGCACACAACCCATGAACGCAAAGGCCCGCCCGGCCGCCATGCCAGGGGTGGGTGTCGCGCGTAGCGGAGGTGCGGGCGTCTTCATCGGGCGGCAGGGCGCCCCCAAAGACCGCAATAAAACATTAAAAATACAAATAAACCCTAATCCAGGACTATTGACGCCGAAACCCGGAACGAATCCAATCCGTTTCGTACTTTTTTTGTTCTTTTATGAAAACTATTCTGCTTGGCGGCGGCATGGTGGGACAGTGCTACGCACAAGCCCTCCAGGCCCAGGGCCACACCATCGCGGCGTTCTGTGACCACGCGCCCTCCGACGCCCTGCGCGCGCTGGCCGCACAGCTCGGCGCGCCCATCCACGCGGCGCCCGGCCCCTGGCTGGCTGACGCCGAACTCGCCGTGAGCGCCGTCTTCGGCACGACGGCCCTCGACCTGGCGCGTGCCTCCTTCGCACACCTGCAGGCAGGCGCCCTGTACCTGGACATGACCACGGCCGACCCGCAGGCCATGCGCGAGGCCGAGGCGCTGGCACGCCAGCGCGGCGTGCGCTTCGTGGACGTGGCGATCACCGGCGCGGTCAACCTCAGCGGCGCGCGCACGCCGCTGCTGTGCGCCGGCGCCGATGCCGGCGAGGCCGCACGCCTGCTCGCGGCATGCGGCGCGCCCGTGCAGGTGGCGGGCGACCAGCCCGGCGACGCGGCCGAGCTGAAGCTGCTGCGCAGCATCTTCACCAAGGGCCTGGAAGCGCTGGCGGTGGAGTGCCTGGTGACGGCCGAACGCAAGGGCCTGCGCGAGACACTGTTCCGCGTGCTTTCCGACATCGACCAAGGCTCCCTGCGCGAGACGATGGAGTCGATGGTCCGCACCCACATCGTCCACGCCGGCCGGCGCCGCAACGAAGTCGTGGAAGCCCGGCGGCAGATGGAGCTGGCGGGCGTGCCCGCCATCGTGCTCGCGGGCGTGCAGCAGCGCTTCGAGCACACGCTGGCGCAGCAGCAGGCCCGCCCCTACGCGGGCCAGACCACGGCGGATGCGCTGGCCTGGCTGGGCGCCCCTGCACGGCCCTGACGCCGCGCCCCTCTTTCCATTCCCATCCTTCACACTGGAGACACCACCCATGCGTATTTCACGCCGCCTCATCCTGGGCGCAAGCCTGCTCGCGGCCTGCACGGCCGCCCTGGCACAGGACTATCCAGCCAAGCCGATCCGCTTCATCGTGCCCTTTCCGCCCGGCGGCGGCACCGACAGCCTGACGCGGCTGGTCGCCAATAAATTGACCGAGACCCTGAAGTGGAATTTCGTGGTCGAGAACAAGCCCGGCGCCGGCGGCAACGTGGCGCTGGACACCACGGCCAAGGCCGTGCCCGACGGCTACACCCTGGTGATGGCGCAGACCGACAACGTGGTGCTGAACCCGCTGCTCTACTCCAAGCTCACCTACGACCCGGTCAAGGACCTGGTGCCCGTGGGCCTCGTCGCCAGCGGCCCCGCTGTGCTCGTGGTGCGCGCCGACTCGCCCTACAAGACGCTGGCCGACGTGGTGGCCGCCGCCAAGGCGGCTCCGGCCAAGCTCACCTTCGCCTCGCCGGGCCTGGGCACGGTGTCGCACCTGATCAGCGAGCTGTGGCAGAAAAGCTCGGGCATGAAGCTCACGCACGTGCCCTACCGGGGCCTTTCCCAGGCGCTGCCCGACGTGCTGAGCGGCCAGGTGGACATGTACATGGGCTCCATCCCCACGCTGCAGGGCCACATCAAGGGCGGCAAGGTGCGCGCGCTGGCCGTCACCACGGCCAAGCGCTCGCCCGTGCTGCCGCTGGTGCCGACCTATACCGAGTCGGGCATCCCTGGCGTGGAGCTGGCCAGCGTCTGGGGCGTGATGGCACCCGCTGGCACGCCGCAGAACGTGATCCAGCGCCTGAACACCGAGATCAACAAGGTGCTGCAACAGCCCGACACGCGCGAGAAGATCATCGCCAGCGGCGCGGTCATGCTGGGCGGATCGCCGCAGGAGATGGGCGAGCTCTACGCGGCCGACCGCCAGAAGCTGGCGCCCGTGGTGCGCGACTCAGGCACGCGGCTGGACTGAAGCGCTGCTATTGCCGGCACCGTTGGCACGAGGACGCGCCCCCACTCCGTCCACTGACTCACAGAGAGGGCGACCGCCCGTGCCCTCCTTCTCCCTTACCTGATGCAGAGCCCACAGCATGGCCACCTCCATCTTCTTTTCCCGCAGACGCATCGCAGCCCTCTCCTTACTGGCTCTGGCCGGCGTCGGCTGGGCACAGCCCGCACTGCCGCCAGGGCCCATCACCATGATCGTTGGCTGGCCCGCGGGCGGACCATCGGACAACGTGGCGCGGCTCATCGCAACACACATGGCCGAGGCCTTGGGCCAATCCATCGTCATCGACAACAAGGGGGGTGCCGGCGGCAATATCGGCACCGACGCGACTGCCCGCGCGCGCGCCGACGGCAGCACCATCATGCTGGCCACGGTGGCCTCGCACGGCTTGAACTCCGCGCTCTACGACAAGCTCAATCACGATCCCATCAAGGACTTCGCGCCCATAGGCATGATCACCACCTCGCCCAGCGTGATGCTCGTGCCGATGGGGTCACCCTATCGCTCGGTGCGCGAATTGATCGAGGCGGCACGCGCCCAGCCCGGCAAGCTGAACTACGGCTCGGGCGGCGTGGGCTCCAGCCAGCACTTGGCCGGAGCGAACTTCAAGAAGCTCGCGGGCGTGGATGTCGCACATATCCCATACAAAGGCACAGCGCCCGCCATGACCGATCTGATGGCCGGACGCGTGGATTTCGTGCTGACCACGGGCGCCATGTCCTTCATACGCTCGGGAAAGCTGCGGCCACTGGCCGTGGCGTCGCGCGAACGCCTGCCCGCGCTGCCCGACGTGCCGACCTTTGACGAAGCCGGGGTAAAGGGCTTCTATACCGACTCCTGGTACGGCTTGGTTGCCCCGGCAGGCACGCCCCGATCCGCCCTGGAAAAGCTCAACGCAGCGCTGGCCGCGGCGCTGAACAAGCCGGCCGTGCGCCAGCAGTTCATCGATCAGGGATCGCTACCCGTCACGCCCATGAAGGTGGACGAGTTCTGGGCCTTCGTGCAAAAACAGATGCCGCTGGCCGCGGAGCAGGTGCGTATCTCAGGAGCAAAAGCGGAATAGCCCGCCCGATTCTCCTTACCCATCCAACTCCACCAGAACAGAGAGTCATATTCATGATCGGACTTCGCATCCTCAACCGCGCCCGCGCCGTGGACCTCGCGCTCGCGCGCAGCTTCCTCGGCATCCCCGTCGCCAACGTCAGCGACTGCATGGCCCGCATGACCGCCGGCGGCGCGCGCCTGCGGCCCATGCACGGAAGCGGCGCCATGGCGGGCCCCGCCCTCACGGTGAAGACGCGCCCCGGCGACAACCTCATGGTGCACAAGGCGCTGGAACTCGCCGCGCCCGGCGACGTGATCGTGGTCGATGCCGGCGGGGATCTCACCAACGCCATCATCGGCGAGATCATGGTGGGCGACGCCATCCAGCGCGGGCTCGGCGGCATCGTCATCAACGGCGCGATCCGCGACGCTGCGGCGCTGCGCGTGGGCAGCTTCCCCGTGTTCGCCGCAGGCGTGACGCACCGCGGTCCCTACAAGGACGGGCCGGGCGAGATCAACGTGCCTATCGCCATCGACGGCATGGTGATAGAGCCGGGCGACCTCATCATTGGCGACGACGACGGCCTGCTGTGCGTGCCCTATGCGGAGGCGGAAAGCCTGCTGGCCGCAGCCCAGGCCAAGCAGGAGGTGGAAGCGCGCATGGTTGCCGGCATCGCGGACGGCAGCTACGACCGCGGCTGGGTCGACGCTACGCTCAGGCGCCTGAACTGCCCGATGCCGGAGTGACGGCGGCGCCCTCGCCCTGCCCGGGGCGCACGCGCTGCATCTCGAAGCGCAGGAACGACGCGCGCAGGTGGAAGGCCATTGCCTGCTCGGCGAAGCGCCGGTCGCGCCGCCGGATGGCCGCCGCCACCTGCCGGTGCTGGCTCACGCTGTCGAGCATGTCCTGCTGGCTGTAGAAGTAGAACGAGCCGATCATGATCGGCATGTCCAGGAAGTTCTGCAGCATGCCCGACAGGCGGCCCGAATGCGCCGCCTCCACGAGCAGGTGGTGGAAGCGGTTGTTCACCGCCTGAACGCGCGCCGCGCGGTCGTCGGTCTCGGCGAGCGCGCAGGCGTGCATCTCGTCGTTGAGCGCGTCCATCTCGTCGATCTGCTGGGGCGTGGCGCGCTCGGCCGCGAGGCCGGCCGCATGCGGCTCCAGCAGAATGCGCAGCTCGAACGCCTCGGCGATGTCCCACTGCGTCCAGCCCGCCACCGTGGCGCCGCGACTGGCGGCGACGAGCAGGCCGTCCTCCACCAGACGCTGCAAGGCAGCGCGCACCGGCGTGCGGCTGACCTGCATCTCCTGCGCAAGCGACTCCTCGCGCAGCCGCTCGCCGGGCGCATAGTGCCCGGACATGATGCGCCGGCGCAGTTCGGCGTACAGGGTGTCGGAAAGCTTGGCCATGGTGGAGGAGGATTGTCCTTCAGGCGGCGAGCAGGCCCGCCACCCGCTCGCGCAGCCCCCCAGGCGTGACCTGCACCGCCGCCACCGGCGCGCCCACGTTCAGCCCCACGCGGTTGAACATGCCGCGCCGGAACGGCCGCACCATCGCCCCGCCCTGCTCGATGCGGCTGAAGAACGAGCCCCACAGGTTGGTGAGCGCCATGGGCACCACGGGCGCCTCCACCCCGTCGGCGCGTGCGCGGTCGATGATCTTCATGATGCCGCCCTTGAACTCCTGCAGCTGACCGTCACGCGTAATGCCGCCCTCGGGGAAGATGGCGAGCAGGTCGCCCTCCTTGAGCACCTGGGCCGCGCGCTCGAACGCGGCCTCGTAAGTGGCGGCGTCGTCCTTCTGCGGCGCGACGGGGATGGCCTTGGCCAGGCGGAACAGCGCGCCCAGCACCGGGATGCGGAAGATGCGGTGGTCCATGATGAAGTAGATGGGCCGGGGGCTGGCCGCCATGAGCAGCACGGCATCTACAAAGCTCACGTGGTTGCAGGCCAGGATGGCCGCGCCCTCGGTGGGGATGTGCTCGTCGCCGCGCACCTGGAAGCGGTACACGCAGCGCGAGAGCACCCAGGCCACGAAGCGCAGCAGGTATTCGGGCACCAGCATGAAGATGTGGAACGCCACCACCGCGTTGGCGATGCCCGTGAACAGGAAGATCTGCGGCACCGTGAAGCCAGCCGACAGCAGGGCGCCGGCCAGCACCGCGCTGGCGATCATGAACAGCGCGTTGAGGATGTTGTTGGCCGCGATGATGCGCGCGCGGTGCGTGCTCTGGCTGCGCATCTGGATCAGCGCGTACATGGGCACGCTGTACAGGCCCGCGAACAGGCTGAGCAGCAGCAGGTCGGCCATCACGTGCCAGTGCGCGGGCCGCGCCACGAAGGCCGCGAGGCCTTGCGGCGCGGACGGCGGCAGCCCGCGCGAGGCGAGGTACAGGTCGATGGCGAACACGCTCATGCCAATGGCGCCCAGCGGCACCAGGCCGATCTCCACGTGCCGGCGCGAGAGCACCTCGCACAGCAGCGAGCCGATGCCGATGCCCACCGAGAACACCACGAGCAGCAGCGAGGCCACCTGTTCGTCGCCGTGCAGCACCTGCTTGGCGAAGCTGGGGAACTGGCTCAGGAACACCGCGCCGAAGAACCACATCCACGAGATGCCGAGCAGCGAGCGGAACACGACGAGGTTGCCGTGCGCGAGCCTGAGGTTGCGCCAGGTCTCGCTCACCGGGTTCCAGTTGATGGCCAGGCCCGGGTCGGTGGCGGGCGCCAGCGGAATCCACTGCGCCACCAGCCGCCCGGCCAGCGCCAGGCCCACGCAGGCCACGGCCACCGCGGTGTGGCCCACGCCCGGCAGCGCCACCAGCAGGCCGCCCGCCACGTTGCCCAGCAGGATGGCGACGAAGGTACCCATCTCCACCATGCCGTTGCCGCCCGTGAGCTCGCGCTCGGAGAGCGCCTGCGGCAGGTAGGCGAACTTCACCGGCCCGAACAGCGTGGAGTGCAGCCCCATGAGGAACACGCAGCCCAGCAGCACGGCCGCGCTGCCCGCCATGAAGCCCGCGGCCGCCACCAGCATGATGGCGATCTCCAGGTTCTTCACGAAACGGATGATGCGCGTCTTCTCGAACTTGTCGGTGAGCTGCCCGGCCGTGGCCGAAAACAGCAGGAACGGCAGGATGAACAGCGCCCCTATCACCAGGCCCGCCATGGCGGGCGGCAGCCACGACACGCCGAGCTGGTAGGTCACCATCACGGTGAAGGCGAACTTGAACAGGTTGTCGTTCGCCGCGCCCGCGAACTGCGTCCAGAAGAACGGGGCGAAGCGCCGCTGGCGCAGCAGCGCGAACTGGTTGGGGTGCTGCGCCGCGGACGCATGGGGGCTCGATGAAGATATGGGTTGCTGCGCGCTCATGTGCGGCGTGCCTTTGGTGACTGACGGTGCCGCGCATTGTGCGCACAAACTGGCACTGCCCGGCCAAGGCCTGCCGCGCGTGGATCGCTGGCGCTGGATAGGCAAGCCCGGGGTTTTCTGCCATTCTGGCGCCTCCTGCCGGGCCGGCGCGCAGGCCGCCCCCCCGTTCGGAGAAGGAGAAAGCCCGCCATGCCGCCCCCTCAGCCACCCCGCCCCGGGCCGCCGCCCGGATCGCCGCAGCCGCCCTGGCAATGGAATCCCAACAGGCTGTGGCTGGTGATCCTGGCGCTGACCGCGCTGTTCTGGCTGCGCGACCTCTGGGTCACGTCCAACCAGGTGCAGCCCATACCATACAGCGAGTTCCTGCAGCACCTGAAAGCCGGCCGGCTGCAATCCATATCGATCAGCAGCCAGTTCATCGAAGGCCAGCTCAAGACGGCGTTGCCAGACGGCCGCACGCGCATCGTCACGACGCGCGTCGATCCCGCCCTGGCGGCGGAGCTGGCCGGCTACGACGTGCGCTTCGAGGGCGTAGTGGAGAACAAGCTGCTGAGCGGGCTGCTGTCGTGGGTGATCCCGGGCCTGATGCTGCTGGCCGCATGGAGCTTCATCGGCCGGCGCATCGCGGCGCAAGGCGGCATGGGCGGCCTGCTGGCCGTGGGCAAGAGCCGCGCCAAGCTGCACTCGGAAACCGACGTGAAGGTCAGCTTCGACGACGTGGCGGGCGTGGACGAGGCCAAGGCCGAGCTGCGCGAATCGGTGGAGTTCCTGCGCAACCCCAAGGACTACGGCCGGCTGGGCGCGCACATGCCCAAGGGCATCCTGCTGGTGGGCCCCCCGGGCACCGGCAAGACGCTGCTGGCGCGCGCCATGGCCGGCGAGGCCGGCGTGCCCTTCTTCAGCATCACGGGCTCCGAGTTCGTCGAGATGTTCGTGGGCGTGGGCGCGGCGCGCGTGCGCGACCTGTTCGAGCAGGCGCGCGCCTCGGCGCCCTGCATCATCTTCATCGACGAGCTCGACGCCCTGGGCCGGGCGCGCGGCGTGGGCCCGCTCTCGGGCGGCCACGACGAGAAGGAGCAGACGCTGAACCAGCTGCTGGCAGAGATGGACGGCTTCGACACCAGCGCCGGCGTGGTGATCCTGGCCGCCACCAACCGCCCCGAGATACTCGATCCGGCGCTGCTGCGGGCCGGCCGCTTCGACCGGCAGGTGCTGGTCGACCGGCCCGACCGCAAGGGCCGCGCCGACGTGCTGCGCGTGCACCTCAGGAAGGTGCGGCTGGGCGGCGACGTCGATCCCGACGCGGTGGCGGCGCTCACGCCGGGCTTCGCCGGCGCCGACCTGGCCAACCTGGTGAACGAAGCGGCGCTGCTGGCCACGCGGCGCGGCGCCGACGCCGTTGCCATGGCGGACTTCACCGCCGCCGTGGAGCGCATCGTGGCCGGCCTGGAGCGCCACCAGCGCGTGCTCGGCGACAAGGAGCGGCGCACCGTGGCCGTGCACGAGATGGGCCATGCGCTGGTGGCGATGGCGCTGCCCGGCACCGACCCGGTGCACAAGATCTCCATCATCCCGCGCGGCATAGGCGCCCTGGGCTACACCCTGCAGCGCCCCAGCGAGGACCGTTACCTGGCCAGCGAGGGCGAGCTGCGCAACCGCCTGGCGGTGCTGATGGCCGGGCGCGCGGCCGAGGCACTGGTGATGGGCGAGGTGTCCACGGGCGCGGCCGACGACCTGGTCAAGGCCACGGACATCGCGCGCGACATGGTGGCGCGCTACGGCATGTCGCCGGAAGTCGGACAGGTAGTCTACGAGCGCCAGCAGCCGCGTTTCCTCGATCTGCCAGACGGCATGGCGCTGGAGCGCGGCCTGTCGGACGACACCTCCCGGCGCATCGACATGGCCGTGCGCGCGCTGGTGGACGAAGCCTTCGCCCGGGCCAGCGCGGTGCTGGCCGAGCGGCGCGCGCTGCTGCAGGAGGGCGCGGACAAGCTGCTGGCGCAGGAAACGCTCACCGAAGCGGATCTGCTGCCGCTGGCCGAAGCCGCGCGGCGCGGGTCTGCCGCGTGATGCCCTGGCACATCATTGACTTCAGCCGCCGTGTTGCCGACACTGGCCCGGTCGCCGCCCTGGCGCGGCCGCCACTCCGGAGGTTGCCATGCATCCGTCTGCTGGAGCCCGAAGCTGCCTGTACGACCGCGCCGAGCTGGATGCGGTGATGCACGCCATGGCGGGCCGGGTCGCGGCCTGGCTGCAGCCGCAGCAGCGCCTGGCCGTGATCGGCATTCTGCGGCGCGGCGCGCCGCTGGCGCAGCGCCTGACCGAACTGCTGGTGCAGCGCCACGGCATCGCCCCGCCGCTGCGGCTGGACCTCTCCGTCAAGCGCTATGCCGACGACCTCACGCTGCTGTACCCCGAGACGCGGCTCGACGAGCCGGCCGGGCACGCCGCGCCGGACCTCGGCGGCCACAGCCTGCTCGTGGTGGACGACGTGCTGTATTCCGGCCATTCGCTGCTGCGCGTGCTGCAGTACCTGGCCGGCAAGCAGCCGCAGCAGATCCGCGTCGCCACACTGGTTGACCGCTGCGTCGCCCGCCTGCCGGTGCATGCCGACGTGGTGGGTGTGCGGCTGGAGGTCGCGCCCGGCAGCATCATCGACTGCCACGTGCCGCCATACGAGCCCGACTTCCAGATCGATCTGGTGCAGCCGGGACGCGCGCCATGAAGGCCCCGGACCGCCCCATTGTGTTCCGCGACCGCATCGACGCCGCCTGCCAGCTGGCGCGGCGGCTGCAGGCCTATCGCGGCCGCAACCCGCTGGTGCTGGCCATACCGCGCGGCGCCGTGCCCATGGCGCGGTCCCTCGCGGAGGCGCTGCAGGGAGACCTCGACGTGGTGCTGGTGCGCAAGCTGGGCGCGCCCTTCCAGAGCGAGCTGGCAATCGGCTCCGTGGACGAAAGCGGCTGGGTCTACCTCGCGCCCCACGCCGCCGCCGCCGGCGCCGGCGCCGACCGGGAGTACATCGCCGCCGAAAAGCGCAGGCAGATGGACGTCATCCGCCAGCGGCGCGCGCAGTACACGCCGGTGCGCCCGCCCCTGGACCCCGCGGGCCGCATCGTCATCGTGGTGGACGATGGACTGGCCACGGGGGCCACCATGGTGGCCGCACTGCACGGCCTGCGCCAGCGCCACCCCGCTAGGCTGGTCTGCGCCGTGCCGGTGTCGTCGCCGGAGGCGCTCGACATGGTCCGCCCCCTGGCCGACGAGGTGCTGTGCCTGCAGGCGCCGGCGGACTTCCGGGCCGTGGGCCAGTTCTACCGGGACTTCGCCCAGGTCGAGGACGACGAGGTGGTCGCCCTGCTCAAGCCCTAGCTCAGGCAGGCTGCAGATACTTTTCGAACCAGTCGGCGGCCTGCCGGGCCGCGGCCTCCAGGGTGCCCGGCTCCTCAAACAAATGGGTAGCGCCCGGAACGACGCTCAGGCGGTGCGGACAGCGCATGAGGGAGGCCGCCTGCCGGTTCAGCTCCAGCACCTCATCGTCCCGGGTGCCCACCACCAGCAGGGTCGGGCAGGCCACGCGCGCCAGCGCCTCGGGGCCGGCCAGGTCGGGCCGCCCGCCGCGCGACACCACGGCCCGGATATCGCGGCCCTGCGCGGCCGCGGCCATCAGGGCCGCCGCCGCCCCGGTGCTGGCGCCGAAGTAGCCCATGGGCAGGGACCGGGTGAGCTGCTGCCGGCCGAGCCAGCGCGCCGCCGCGCGCAGCCGCTGCGTCAGCAGGGCGATGTCGAAGCGGGTGCGGTAGTCCCGGTCTTCTTCGGGCGTGAGCAGGTCGAGCAGCAGGGTGCCCACGCCGCGCGCGTGCAGCACCCGGGCCACGTAGTTGTTGCGCGGGCTGTGCCGGCTGCTGCCGCTGCCATGCGCGAACAGCACCACCCCGATGGGCGCGGCGGGCAGCGCCAGCAGGCCCTCGACATGGGCCTGGTCCACCGGAATGCGCACCAATTGTTCGTGCGGCGATGCCATGGATGCCTCACATGCACAGCACCGCCGCGCCCTGGAGAGCGCCCTGGCGCAGCCGCTCCAGGGCCTCGTTCGCCTGCTCCAGCGCGAACACGCTGACCTCGCTGCGCAGCGGCACCTGCCGGACCGCCTCGAAAAACGCGAGGCCGTCTTCGCGCGTGAGGTTGGCCACGGAGCGGATGCTGCGCTCTCCCCACAGCCAGGCATAGGGAAAGCCGGGAATGTCGCTCATGTGTATGCCCGCGCAGACCACGCAGCCGCCCTTGTCGAGGTGCTGCAGGGCAATGGGCACCAGGGGGCCCGCGGGCGCGAAGATCAGGGTCGCGTCCAGCGGCTGCGGCGGGGCCTCGTCGGTGCCCGCGGCCCAGTTCGCACCCAGGCTGCGGGCGAATTCCTGGCTGGCGCCATCGCCTGGGCGGGTGAAGGCGAAGACTTCGCGGCCCTGGGCGCGCGCGAGCTGGGTGATGAGATGCGCCGCCGCGCCGAAGCCGTAGACGCCGAGCCGCTGCGGATCGCCCGCCATGCGCAGCGCCCGGTAGCCGATGAGGCCGGCGCACAGCAGCGGCGCCAGGTGCTCGGCGGCCGGCTCCTCGGGCAAGGCCAGGCAATAGCGCGCATCGGCCAGCGTGTACTCGGCATAGCCGCCGTCGAGCTGGTATCCCGTGAAACGGGCCCGGTCGCACAGATTCTCGCGTCCGCTGGTGCAAAAGTGGCATTGCCCGCAGGTCCAGCCCAGCCAGGGCACGCCCACCCGCTGGCCCAGGCGCCAGCCCTGCACGCCGGGCCCCAGGCCCGCGACCCGGGCCACGATTTCATGGCCGGGCACCACGGGCAGCACCAGGTCGGGCAGCTCGCCATCGAGCAGGTGCAGGTCGGTGCGGCACACCCCGCAGGCCTCGACGGCCAGCAGCAGCTGGCCGTCCCGGGGCACGGGCTGCGGCAGCTCGGTCAGCCGCAGCGGACGGCCGGGCTGCTCAAGGACCATGGCACGCATACACACCCCCTGTCTGGCTCCGCCGGGTGGCGGTCAGGCTTGCATCTTCTGCGTTTGCCCCGTGCGGATCAAGCCCGCGGACCCTGCGCAACCCGCGCGCCGCCCATATGCATATAGCACGGGCGCATGTGAATTTCCCCACAATGGCGGCGGCTGCGCCACTCATACATGATTCGGCGCAACATCGCACTGATCCATCACAAGGAAAGACGCCATGCACCCTCTTCTCCGGCGCGCCGCCACCGCTGCGGCCATGCTGCTGACCACCGCCTCGGCACTCGCCCAGGCCACCGACTGGCCCAGGCAGCCCATCACCCTGATCATGGGCTTTCCGGCCGGCTCGGGCGTGGACGTGGTGGCGCGCGCGGTGCAAGAGCCCCTGAGCCAGAAGCTCGGCCAGCCCGTGATCATCGACTACAAGTCCGGCGCGGCCGGCAACATCGCCAGCGAGTACGTGGCCCATGCCAGGCCCGATGGCTACACGCTCGCCTTCGGCACGGCGGCCACACACGGCAGCAACGCGGCCCTGTACAAGAACCTGCCCTTCGACGTGGAGGCCGACTTCGTGCCCGTGGGCCCGCTGATCGACGTCTCCAACGTGCTCACCATCAACCCGAACGTGATCGACGCGAAGAACCTCAAGGAGTTCGTCGAGATCGTCAAGGCCAACCCCGGCAAGTACAACTACGCCTCCACCGGCAACGGCACGGGCACGCACATGGCGTTCGCCGAGTTCAATGCGCGCCTGGGCCTGAACATGGTCCACGTGCCCTACAAGGGCGGCCCCGAGGCCATCACCTCGGTGCTGCGCGGCGAGACCTGCTGCATCATGAACCAGGTGCAGACCGTGCTGCCGCACTACAAGGCTGGCCGCGTGCGCCTGCTGGGCGTGACCACGGCCAAGCCCGTGGCAGCCGTGCAGGAGGTGCCCACCATCGCGTCCAGCGGCCTGCCCGGCACCCAGGGCTTCGACAGCTCGATCTGGTTCGGCATCTTCGCGCCCAAGGGCACGGACGCCGCCGTGGTGCACAAGCTGAGCACCGCGCTGCGCCAGGTGCTGGAGCAGCCCGAGCTGCGCCAACGCTTCGAGTCGCAGGGCAACGCGGTGCGCATAGAGACGCCCGAGCAGTTCCGCCAGACTGTACGCAAGGACCGCGCCAAGTGGGCGCAGGTGGTCAAGGACGCGAAAATCAGCATCAACTGACCACCCCGCACCCGCACCTTCCATGTCTGTTTCGCCCCCCATGGGAATGGCCGGCCTGGCCGCCCTCGAAGAACGCCTCGCGCACGACCTGCTGACCCTCAACTGGCGCGCCCGCCCCTGGCTGCCCACCCGCAGCCACGGCGGGCAGGCCGTCATCGACGTGCTCGTCATCGGCGCCGGCCAGGCGGGCCTGGCGGCCAGCATGGCGCTGGCGCAGCAGGGCGTGGCCGCCGTGCTGCTGGACCGAGCCCCCGCCGACTACGAGGGCCCCTGGGCCACCACGGCGCGCATGGAGACCCTGCGCTCGCCCAAGGAGCTCACCGGCCCCGCGCTGGGCGTGCCGTCGCTCACCTTCCGCGCCTGGTTCGAGGCCCAGTGGGGCCGCGATGCCTGGGACGCGCTCGACAAAATCCCGCGCCTGCAGTGGATGGATTACCTGCGCTGGTACCGCCGCGTGACCGGGGCCGACGTGCGCAACGGGCATGCCGCCACGGCCGTGCGCCCGCGCGCCGACGGCCTGGTGGAAGTGGACGTGCAGGCCCCCGCGGGCCACGCCACCTGGCTGGCGCGCCGCGTGGTGCTGGCCACGGGCCGCGACGGCCTGGGCGGGCCGCAGATACCGCCCTTCATGCAGGACGTGGAGCGCGGCCTGTGGGCGCATTCCTCCGACGTGCTGGACTACGCCACGCTGGCGGGCAAGCGCGTGGGCGTGATCGGCATGGGGTCGTCCGCCATGGACAGCGCCAGCACGGCGCTCGAATGCGGCGCGGCCAGCGTGGACCTGATCGCGCGGCGCGCCGCCATGCCCATGGTGAACAAGTCCAAGGGCTCGGGCGTGCCCGGCCTCACGCAGGGGCACTACGACCTGCCCGATGCGTGGAAATGGCGCATACGCCACTACATCAACGCGCAGCAGGTGCCGCCGCCGCACGGCAGCACGCTGCGCGTGTCGCGCCACGCGAATGCGTTCTTCCACTTCGGCTGCGCGGTGCACGCCGTCACGCAGGCGGGGCGGGAGCTGCGCGTGGCCACGGCCCGGGGCACGTTCGCGTTCAACTTCCTGATCCTCGCCACGGGCTTCGCCATCGACTGGGCGCAAAAGCCCGAGTTCGCGCCCTTCGCGCGGCACGTGCGCACCTGGGGCGAGCGCTACCGGCCCCCGCCGGGCGAGGAGGACCGCGAGCTGTTCGACTCGCCCGACCTCGGCCCCGTGTTCGAGTTCCAGGAGAAGGCGCCCGGCACCTGCCCGGGGCTGGACCGCATCCACTGCTTCTGCTACCCGGCGGCGCTGTCGCACGGCACCGTCTCGGGCGACATCCCCGCCATCAGCGACGGCGCGCGGCGCCTGGCCAGCGGCATCGCCGGCCTGCTGTACCGCGAGGACGTGGAGCACCACCACGCCGTGCTGCAGGCCTATGCAGAACCCGAACTGCTGGGCGACGAATGGACGCCCGCCGATACATCCCAACGCGTACTGCCATCGCCATGACCGACACCATCGACCAGCTCACCCACCTGGACAATGCCCCCCACGCGCTGGCCGCGCGCCAGCAGCGCGCCAAGGCCATCGCAGCCACCCAGGCCTGCGAAGACCTGCTGCTGGCCCCCGCCCTGCCCGGCGGCCTGCCGCTGCCAGAGCGCCTGGCCGTGGCGCAGGCCGTGGCCGCCGCCAGCGGCGTGGCGGCGCTGGCCGCGCACTACGGCGCGCAGCTGGCCCGCCTGCCAGCGCCCGTGCAGGACGCGCGCTGGCAGGTCATCACCCGCTTCGCGCACCTGCTGGCCACCGAGCCCGCCGCAGCCGACCGCGCGGCCCTGCTGGCGCTGCCCGGCGCGGGCCTGCCCACGTCGGACGTGGTGTTGCTCGCGCAGCTCATCGGCTTCGTGGCCTACCAGGCGCGCCTGGTCGCGGGCGTGGCGGCCCTGGCCGCACTGGGCCCGGCAACGGAGGGCGCGGCGCCCGCGCAAGGCGAGCCCGACGCACCCTTCGTCCACCCCGCCAACCTGCCCCCACCCGGCGAGCCGCTGCGCCTCAATGGCTACACCAGCGAGACGCTGGACTGGAAGGCCTGGCTGCCCGTGGTGGACCCGGCCTCGGCCAGCGCCGAGCAGAACGCCGTGCTGGACGCGAGCCACCCCAAGGCGCGCACGTCCGATTTCTACCTGGTGCTGGCCCACCAGCCGCGCGTGCTGGCCGAACGCTCGCAGGCATTCAACGCCATCATGTACGCCCCCGGCGGCCTGCCGCGCGCCGAGCGCGAGCTGGCTACCACCGTGGTCTCGCGCATCAACGGCTGCGTGTACTGCGCCTCGGTGCACGCGCAGCGCTTCGAGCAGCTGGCCAAGCGCAACGACGTGATCGCGCAGGTCTTCACCGACCCCGACAGCGCCGGCACCAGCGCGCGCGAGCGCGCCATCGTGCAGGCCAGCGCCGCCCTCACGCGCGCGCCCGGCGGGTTCGGGCCGCAGCACTTGACGCCGCTGCGCGCCGCGGGCCTCGGCGACCTGGAGTTGCTGGACACGGTGCACGCCATCGCACTGTTCGCCTGGGCCAACCGCCTCATGCTCAACCTGGGCGAGGCAGTACATCCTTGAATGCACCCGTTTTGATAGCTATCAGCGCTTGATACACGGGCGCTGAAGGCCAAAAACGCTCAATTTTCCGAGCCAGGACCTGCGAACACGGTCAGCACGCCGGTGTATCCATACAGCCGGTGCGACGCGATCTCGCCAAAGGCGAAGAAGCCCGTGAGCGGCACGTCGCCCAGCGCCCGGCGCACGATCTGCAGCTCCGCGCTGGGGCCGCCGAAGTGCGGCCCACCGCGGCCCGAGCAGCTCACGTAGAGGGCCCCGCAGAGGCGGCGCGCGGGCATCTGCTCGCCCCTTGGCGCGGCGCTCCCTGCGGGAACCGCCTGCGGGGCCTGCAGCTCAGGCGCGAGTTCCTCGCGGATCTCGGCGCAGATGCGCACCAGGTCGGCCCGCGCCGCGGCCGCATGGCGCTGGCAGAACACCAGCCGCATGCCCGCCTCCACCCGGTCGGCCAGCGCCACGCCGCCGCGCGCGCCATCCAGCCCCACGATGTGCCGCACGCGCGCGTCGGCGCCGATGTGGCCCCTGTGCCGCAGCGGCGGCCCATCCGCATCCGACAGGCCCGCCAGCGTGGCCCGCACGGCGCGCAATGCGGGCTGCGGGTCGCCCGCCAGGGTCACGCCCAAGGCGCCGAGCAGCACGTCGAGCGCGGACCGGCCGTCGAGCCGCAGCACCACGTTGTCCCGCGCCTCGGTGATGACGGCCTGCGGGCCGATGGGCTGGCAGCCCTGCGTGACGCGCGACACCAAGTCCACCTGCGGCCCGAAGGCCACGCCCGACAGGCCGCCCGAAAGCACGCCACCCCTGGTCCCGTCGCTCCCGGCATGCTGCGCAAACTGCACGCTGCGCCCACGGCTGGCGGCCACGCCGCCAAACAGGCAGCCGCTGGCCGTGCGCTCCGCCATCTCGGCCAGCAGTTCGGCCAGATCGGGCGTTTGGCCGTCGGCATGCACCAGCGCCTTGTGCGCGGCGCCGCGCTGCAGCGGCGCCACGCCGGAAAACACCTGGTACTGCGCGCTCGGCACGTCGCACAGCATGAGCGAGAGCGCGGGCTCGTCGAAATACTCCACGTTGTTGCCCGCCACACCCACGCCGACGGTCCCGCTCCAGTCGGTGACCGAGGGCAGCGCCTCGGCCAGATGGCGCAGGAGCGCGGCGGCATCGTCCGCATAGTGGTCCGTGATGTAGAGCAGGCCCAGCGTGGGCGCCCGGGCATAGCCCGGCAAGGCCATCTGGGCCTTGAGCTGCGCCAGCACCAGGGCAGCCGCCATGCGCCATTGCGGGTGGGTGGCATGGGCATTGGGAAAGAGCTTCATGGCTCGCCCCCGGCGTACGGCACGCTAGCGCGGCGCAGCGGGCTTCTTGGCCGCGGCCGCCGTCTTGCGCGCGGCCGGGCGCGGCCTTGCAGCCGGCTTGGCCTGCGCGCCGGGCTCCGCCGCGGCCTTGGGCCTGGCCGCGGCGGCTGCCCCGTGCATGCCCTGGGCCGCCATCTGCGCGGCCATGTCCGTGGCCGCCTTGAACGCGCCGCTGGCCATGTCGCGCGTGCTCTCGAACGCCGCACGGTGGGCGCCGGCATCTTTCAAGGCATTGGCGGCAAGCTGCTGGAACTGGTTGGTGAGGGCGCCCCACCACTGCACGGGGTCCACCATGCCCGGCGCCGCAGGCCCTGCCGGTGCGGACTCCGGCTGGGCCGGCGCTTCGGCCCGGCGCGGCTCCTCCTGCGCGGGTGCTTCGGGCTGCGGCGCCGGCTCCGGCGCGGGAGCCGGTGCAGGCGCCGCCGCGGCTTGCCGCGTGGCGCTGCCGCCATCGCCGGCGGCATGCGCGGCGCCAAACGCGCCGACCATGTCACCCATGGCCACGTTCATGCCCTGCAGCGTGGCCAGCGTCATCTTCTGCACCTCCAGCGCCTGCACCGTGGCGGTGAGCGCGCGCGCGTTCTGCTCCAGCCAGAACTGCACGGTCTTGAGCTCCTGGATACGCCTGTCGATCTCCTCGACACTCATCGTGGGCGCCACCCAGCCCGACAACGCGGGCATGCCCGCAGCGGCGCCCTTGGCCAGGTTCTGCAGGAAGTCGAAGCCCGGGACGAAGCGCCCGAAGCCAAAGGGAGTTGTGTCGCTCATGGGTACTCCTATGCAATCACGCAGGGTATGGTGTGCGACAGCTTACCGCCAATGCGCCGCTCCCGGCACGTGGCGGACAGCGCCGCAGGCCGCCTGCATGCGTGGTTTTCTCGTGCAAACCCGCGTGAATACGGCACCTCTGCAGGCATACAGCGCCTAGAATTCCATGGCCTGCCTCCGTGCCCGGCATGGCATGCACTTCAACACTTCCCATAATTTCCAACACCATGGCAACTGCAAAGAAAACCGCCGCGCCGGCGAAGAAGACCACCGCCGCCAAGAAGGCCGCGGCACCTGCCAAGACGGCAGTCGTGAAGAAGGCCGCGGCGCCCGCCGCCGCACTCAAGCCCGTGAAGGACGCCTTCACGAAGACCACGCTGGTCGCCCACCTGGCCACGCAGGCTGGCGTCGAGCCCAAGGCCGCCAAGGCCGTGCTCGCGGCACTGGAAACGGCCATCCTGGGCTCCGTGCACAAGAAGGGCTCCGGCGAATTCACGCTGCCCGGCCTGCTGAAGATCGGCCTGCAGCAAGTGCCGGCCAAGAAGAAGCGCTTCGGCAAGGATCCGTTCACGGGCGAGGAGCGCTGGTTCCCGGCCAAGCCTGCATCGGTCAAGATCAAGACCCGCGCCCTCAAGAAGCTCAAGGACGCGACGCTCTGACCTGCGCAGGCCCCGCCAAGAAGCAAGCAGCCCTCGGGCTGCTTTTTCTTTGGTTCGTCAGACCCTGTACGGCTGCAGATACAGATCGGCGAGCCGCCTGCGGGCCGCCTCGTCCACGCCCAGGCGCCGCTCCAGGTAGCGCTGCACGCCGCCATGATCACGGTCCACGGCCTGCAGCGCGGCCTGCAGGAAATCCTCCCGCACGCGCCAGATCACGTTCAGCACCTCCTCGGGCGCGCTGCTCTTGAGACTCTCCGGGCGGCGGTACAGGCCGTTGGTGAGCAGATAGTCCTGCATCACCACATCGCGATCGACGCCCAGCGCGAGCAATATCAGCGCGGCGGCAAACCCCGTGCGGTCCTTGCCCGCGGTGCAATGGAACACCAGCGGCGTATCCTCGGCAAGCAGCTGCTCGAACAGCCCCGCGAACTGGGCCGCGTTGTCGGACACGAACGCGCGGTACGTGTCCTGCATCAGCTCCACGGCCTTTGGCTCCGTCATCCTCTGGCCCGTCTGCGCCATCTCCTTGGCGCGCTGCACCACCGTGGGCTCGATGGGCAGCGCGTAATAGCGCACGTCGGGCAAGGCATAGCTCAGCGCGGAGCTCTCCACCCGCCCACGGAAGTCCACGGCACGCGCCAGCCCCAGTTCGGCCAGCACATGCGCATCCTGGGGCGTCAGGCCAGCCAGGTGGTCGGAGCGAAAGATCCGGCGCCACCGCACGATGCGGCCATCGCGCCCCGCATACCCGCCCAGATCGCGGAAATTGGAGGCGCCGGCAAGCGATAAGGAACGCGAAAAATCATCCATGCCAAGGTAACCGTTATGGCGTCGGGCAACGGCCCGCCGGCAAATGCATGAAAAAAGGGGTTACGACCATGTCGTAACCCCTTCTTCTTGTTGGTTGCGCGAGAAGGATTTGAACCTCCGACCTTTGGGTTATGAGTCGAAACAAAGCATTGCATACCTGCATTGGTCTTGGATGTGCTCATACGACTTAAAACAATGGTAACACCAATAAATCAATGACTTATACCGTGACACCCTCCATCACTTGAACACGATCGAGATCATGCCTGTCACAGCAGCGCCCCCAAAAACCTTCCATCTCCTCCGAACACTTTTCGACCATTGGGTTTGAATGGGGTTGGCGCACCATCCCAGGAGACTGGCAGCACGGCCCCCAAAAGCATGCCTTCGCCAGGGCAACCGCGTCACTGCGGCTATTTATTTGGCACGTCACTCGTGCCATTTTCATGACTCGCTGGCCTCACAGCCATCGCGGGTAAACCTGTCATCCAGGTTTCTTAACACCCTTCGCGGCGACGCGCTGCACGCCCTCGGCGCTATGCCCCTCTGATGCGGTTCTGGTTGCTTCCCCAGCGGACTGGATAAACATCCGTGCGCCCGCGAAACAGGCGTCGGAACAGGGCTACCTTCTCGGCGGTGGACAGCCGGGAGGATTCTTGTTGTCGGGATGCAAGGGCAATTGGCTTTCGCTGCCGCCACTCGATTCCGTGGGCTTCGAGCAATGCAATCAGGCGAGTGTTTTCTTGTTCGAGCTGCTCAAGCTTTTGAGCACAGCTTGCCAACGGATGAATACCTTCATTCATCACCACCAGGCCCTGCGGCTTCAAGCCGCTTGCAGGTGAGTTGGCAACGCCGTTCGATGAGACCTACGACCTCACCGAGTATGTCGTGATCCAATTCCCGTGTGGCAAACAAAGAACGCAGGGAGGCCGCTTCTGAGGGCAACTGGCGCGCCAGAGCCAGGATCCTTTTTTTGACCTGTGCGGGTGACAGCCCAGCAGCCTGTGCAAACTGTTCCCAATGCCGCACTTGAACCTCGGTGAATTTGTACTTGCTGCCGATTTTCATCGCCATCTTGTCGGTGAGGTTGTCGTAGACCGCTGTCGATAGCGCGTCGTAGAGCGGTGCCAACACCGTACCGCGTCCGGTGTAGATCAGGGAGAAGTTCTTGGCGTGCGCATCGTGGTTGCCAATCAGGGCGTTGAAGATCACGTAGTCCAGTAAGCGCAAAATGTGCGGAGCGCTTGGGCGTGTGGTTTTGCGTATCAGCGCGAAGCATTGGGCCAGGTCCGGGCCGCCCTCGTTTTGGTACTTGTACTCGGGTGCAATACCCAATGCTTGGCAGAAGTCCTCCTGGTGCAGCCGCAGCAAGGCACCTCCGGGTTGGCGCACGCGGTCATATCGGTCCACCAGCAAATACACGCGATCAGCCACGCGATGGATGGCTGCGCTGGCGGCAGTCAGCTTCATCTGCGCGGCCAGTGCCATGCAGAAGCCCTCATTGAACACGCTGCCTTCTACAGCCTGAATGGTTGGCTTGAGAATGTGGGAACTTGGGGTGTTCTGCAGAGGCAGGCCGACGCGTCCCTCGGCAAAGACAACGGGCAGCTTGTCCTGCGCCCCCGCCAGTGACAGGCGCAAGCCTTCCTCCCCAGCCAACATGGGGCGGAGGGGCAGTTCATCCAGGAGCGCGATCAGTTCTGCCTCGTCCAACCATCGCACGGCCTGCGCCGAGGCGATGAGATCGGGCCGCTGGCCAGGTTCTAGCAGACTGACCGCCCCAGCGCATTCACCGCCGATGCCATCGAGCAGGGCAAAGTCGTTCTGGCGCGAGACGTGCAAGGTCTGGGCAATCAGTCTGCGCTTATCGCCTTCAGGCAGAAGGCCGGCAAAGAAGGGGCGCGTGGCCTTGTCGTCAAAAGCCTCCGCCTGCAAGGGGAGGTGATGCGACAGTGGACGTGCGTTGGCGGATTGCAGCCATTGCGTTGAGTAGCAAAAACTCAGCCGACCATCGACTTGTGCAAGCTGTCCGACGTGCTGCCCCAGCAGCCAGGCTTCCAGGACGCGGCTCATTTCGGGCCAGCCTGTGTCTGGCTGTCTTCTGAACTCGACACGCTTAGCGTTGCACCCAGCACCTGAAGAACCCGCAGGATGTTCTCCAGTCGGACGGTCGGCTTACCTGCTTCCAGATCAACAATAAACCGCACCCCCACGCCGGCTGCAAGCGCTAGTTGGGGCTGGGTCAGGCTGAGTGCTTTTCGGGTATGGCGCACCACGTCGCCCAAGTGCTCTGGCGTTTCAATCAGTGTAGGCATGTGAATTTCCTGTTCGGGAAATTATCCTGACTGATAAAGGGACTGTCAAATAAATTAACCGATCGGGAAATTATGCATTTACTCGTTTTGGAGCGCTGAGAAATATCCTGTTCGGGAAATCTCACGCAGTGACTACCGCATCCGATTGATTCACCACCGGCCTCCGCCCCACGGCATTCCCCACCACGTTGACCGCCTCGAGTCATGACAGTCTTGGCACTCCCAACCGGTCGAAGTACGCAATGGTCAGCACCCGCTTGATGGCTCCGCCGCTGTCGCGCCACCAGCGGTGGCAGTTACCCGCCACTTGGTTGGCCACATCCTCCGATGCCCCCAATGCCTTGAGTTCCCGATAGATCGTCTTATTGATCCGGCCCGATGAAGTTTTAAGCGGCATAGCGCACGTGCGGATCCTGGAAATAGCTCATCACCCGCTGCGGGTTGTTGTGCAGCATGTGCATGTGGGCATTGGCCGCCTCGCGTAGCTTTGCCCTGGTACGCACTGGCACACGCTTGCCCATCTCCTGCTTGAGATCGGCGTTCAGGCGCTCCTCTGGGTTGAGCTGCGGGCTATAGCTGGGCAGATAGAACAATTCGATCTGCTGCTTGCGCTCGCTCACCCAGGCTTTGACCACGCGGCTGTGGTGCACCCGCAGGTTGTCCAGAATCAGAAAGACTTTTCTGCCTGCATCCTGGATCAAGGCTTGCATGAACTCGATCAGCTTGTCGGCATTGAAGGCCTCATCGATGATCATCCAGCGCGTCTTGCCCTGGTTGGTGACCGTGGCGATCATGGACAGCTTGTGCCGCGTGCCGCCCACCGTGGGCACCACCGGGGTTTTACCCTTGGGCGCAAAGCTGCGCCCGCGCACATCGGTGTTGACCAGTGCGGTCTCATCGCCCCAGTGGATCTCGGCGCCTTCGGCGCGGGCGCGCTGCTCGATGCCGGGATACTCCCCTTGCAGTCACGCCTGCACCGCCTCGGGCTTTTGCTCGTATGCGCGCTTGAGCGGTTTTTGTGGCGTAAAGCCCCAGCGCGCGAGGTATTTGCCCACGCTGCGTGGCTGCAGGCGAATGCCGTATTCCTGCTCGATGAGTTCGGCCACGGCAGGGCGGCTCCACAGGAAGAAATCCATCTTCAACTGCTCGGGCCGGTGATCAATGATGGTGCGCTGGATGGCCTGCTCTTGCGCTGCACTCAAGACCCGTCCAGCTCCGCGCTCGCGCCCGCGAGGCGCAGGCTTGATGGCGGCCCAGCCACCCGCTTCGTACAGATCGATGCACCTCCTCACGCTCGGGTAGCTCAAGCCTGTCATCGCCACGATTTGCATCACCTTTGTGCCGCGTTTGTGCAAGCGCACCACTTGTTTGCGCCTCTCATGCAGCTGTACCAAGGTTTGATTTCTGGCGTCTTCTTTGTCCATGTTTTCTCGGACACGGCTTCATGGCAAAAGTTCAAACTTTATTGGGCCGAATCAATAAGAAGGTCGCCAAACCGATGCGATCTGAACAAGCGATCTTTGACGAGTTGGCGGGGCTGTGCGTCTCTCCAGGATATGTGCACGCGATCACCTAGTACAACATCCCGTAAATATGTTTTCTATAAGGGGTTTTTGATGTAAGCTCGACGCCTCATGAGGCGAGGCCGTCGAGCACAAGTTGTCAAGCTGTCAAAGAAGGAGCGCGAGGCGCTCGAAGCGTTGGTGCGCCAGAGCACGGCAGCCCAGCGCGACGTCGTGCGAGCCAAGATCGCGCTGATGGCCGACGAGGGTCTGACGACGGCGGCGATCGCTGCGTCGCTGGGCCTGTCGCTGCCCAGCGTGTCGAAGTGGCGCAGCCGCGTGGCGAGCCAAGGCATGGCGGGGCTGCGTGAGGTCCAGCGTCCCGGGCGACCGCGGCGCATCGCTGACGCGCAGCGGCTGCAACTGCTGGCCCTGGCGTGCGAGCCGGCCGAAGGTCTTGGCCGGGCCACGCCGACGCTGAATGAGTTGTGCGAGCGCGCCGTGCAGCGCGGGGTCGTGCCGCACATCAGCCGCAGTCACCTGCAGCGCATCTTGCAAGCCGGCGATGTGCGCCCGCACCGCGTGCGGCAGTGGCTGCACAGTCCTGACCCGCAGTTTCGCGAGAAGGTCAACGCCATCTGTGAGTTGTACCGCCAGCAGCCCTTGGGTTCGGTGGTGCTGAGCATCGACGAGAAGACCGGCATCCAGGCGATCGAGCGCAAGCATGCCGACCGCGCCCCGCAGCCTGGGCGCGCACGCCGCCGCGAATTCGAGTACATCCGGCATGGCACGCAGGCGCTGACGGCCGCGCTGGACGTGCATTCCGGCCGGGTGCTGGGCCGCTGCACCGACAGACGCACCCAGGACGATCTGGTGGCCTTCATGGAGGAGGTGGCATGCGCCTATCCCCAGGGCACCGTGCACGTCATCTGGGACAACCTGAACACGCACCGCGCGCAGGCGGTGTGGGCTGATTTCAACAGCCGGCACGGTGAGCGCTTCGTCTTTCACTTCACGCCGCTGCATGCCAGTTGGGTCAACCAGATCGAACTGCTGTTCGGCATCTACTCGCGCCGCGTCCTGCGCCACGCCAGCCATACCTCCACCCAGCATCTGCGCCAGCGCACCGAGGCCTTCATCGCACAGCGCAACGTCTCGCCCAAGCCGTTCAAGTGGACGTTCGCCGGCTTCGAGCTGCAAACTGGCGAACCCAGGAGGTTCACCCGCCATGCCCACACCCCTCGCCCAAGCAAGCGCCGCTGAGCTGCAGCGCCATCTCGCCGAATTCACCGGCCGCACCGCGGCCCATGTGCGTCCCTATGGCAAGCACCTGCTGATCCAGATGCACCGCGACGACGACGTCGATACCGTGGCACGCTTGAGCGAGGTCGCTCGCAACAAGTACACGGCAGCGTTTCGCAGCCACACCGGCCGCTGGGAGCCTTTGCCGGCCCCCGCTGCCGACCTGAAGCAGACCGCCGAGCTCGTCGCCACTCTCCTGGCGTCCTATCTTGAATCCTGAAATACATAAATGTATTTCAGGGATGTTGTACTAGTGCCGTGACATGAATGAAATGTCGGCACGGATGGTGCAATTTCCCGCTAGATGCAATACTGTTCATTTAATTAATAATTGGGTGCGGCTGATGTGCCTGATGCAGTACGGCGCCGCGATGACGCACGTTGTAGTTGCTCATCTTGCGTTTGACGCCCCGGGGATTGAGACGACCTCGGCTGCACACGGCCTTGCCGCTGGCGATCTCAACGAGTAGCGCATCGCGCCAGCCTGCGAGGCGCTCAGGGGGGAATGGCCGCAGCTTGCGGCATCTTGCGTTTGATCACGCGCACAGCGTGCACGAAACTCAAGCGATCCGGATCCAACCCGTTGTTCCAGGCCGCCTGGGCCATGAGCTGTCGGATCGCAAAATGCGCCAGCAGCAGCCCCCACAACTCCTGCTGCACCAACTCAGGCGTCTTGCTGCGCAGCACCGTGCTGCTGCCGCGCAGATGGGTCTTGAACTCATCAAGCACACTCTCGATCTCCCAGCGCTCGTGGTACAGCGCTGCCAGCTCTTGTGCCGGTGCCTGATCGGGGTCCAGGATATTGGTCACCAAACGGTAGCTATCCTGCGCAGGCGTGGCCGAGTCCTGCAGCGTGTAGTCAATGACCCGCACCACTTGTCCGTTGCGGCGTTGGCGGTCTTCGCTGCTGAAGAGGGTGCTCAGGTAGGAGCCGTCTTGAAGTCTTTGCTGCACCGGCAGCCTCATAGTGGATTTGACGCGCCAAGCCAACTTGGCACCACTGGCGCAAGCAATTTGCCAGAGCTTGAAGCTGTAAAACCCCCGATCAGCGAGCACCAGCATGTCCGGCTGCAGGTGCGAGGCCAGCAAGGGCTCGGCCATCGTTTGTTCGCCCTGAGCGTATGGCCCCATCTGCGCTGCCGTCACCACATGGGTGCCACACTCCACCAGACCCACCAGCCTGGCCTGCGGGAAGGCGCTTTGCCCGCGTGAGGACGAGGGGTAGCCAAAGAATTCCGCATTGGTGCGCTCATCGGCGACATCCATGGTGCTGCCATCGATGGCCATCACGCGCCAGTCACGATACCAGGCACCTGTGAGATCCCGGGATGCCACGGGTCGCAGCACCCGCTGCGCCAGTTGCTGCATCACTTCAGGGCCCAGCCGTGTGCGCGCCTGCGAGATGGCCGATTTACTGGCCTGGATGGTCTGACCCTGCCCCTGGGGGCCGCCGAGCCAGTGCAGGCCTTCGCAGACCACGCGCAACACCTCCTCCAGCGGCGCTTCGCGCCACAGCGCCAAGGCCATGACGTAGTACACCACCGCAGGTGCGGGCAAGAGCCGCTGGCGCTGACTGGCGCGTCCCGTCTGGGCCAGCACCTCTTCAATCAATGGACGTGGACACACGCTGGCCAGTACGCCAGCACTGATCAAGTGCGCTACATCAATGTGGGCCGCTACGGCCTTGCGTGTCCTTGCCATCGTTCCAATGCTGGGGGATTGCGATGGCTTCGAATTATCAATGATGAGATACTATCTGAACAGTATTGCCGCTAGATGAGCAACCATCGCAGGATGGAAAAATACACGGTCACCCTGAGCCAGAAAGAACGAGAGCAACTGCAGGCGATGCTGCGCAAGGGCTCGCACGCCTCGCAGAAGGTGCTCAACGCGCTGATCTTGCTCAACTGCGATGAGGCAGTCGGTGGCGCTGGGCAGCAGCGCAGCAGCCAGCAGATCGCCGACGTCCTGCACGTGAGCGCGCGCAAGATTGATCGCGTCAAACGCCGTTTCGTCGAAGAGGGGTTCGCGCTGGCGCTCGGTGGTGGCCGCTACCCCGAGAACTACGAGCGCCTGGTCGATGGCGACTTGGAGGCGCACCTGGTGGCACTGAGCTGCAGCGAGCCGCCTTCTGGGCGTGCGCGCTGGACGCTCAAGCTGCTGGCCGACAAGGCCGTGGAGCTGAACTACGTAGCGGCCAAGCGCATCACCTTGGTCATGGACAACCAGAACACCAACACGGCGGCGTCTTTGTACGAGGCCTTCGAGCCTAGGCAGGCCAAGGCGCTGTGGGATCGGTTCGAATTTGTCTACACGCCAAAACACGGCAGTTGGTTGAACATGGCCGAGATCGAGCTCAACGTGATGATTGGCCAATGCCTGGATCGGCGCCTGGATTGCATCGACAAGGTAAGCCGCGAGGTCGCGGCCTGGCAGCACCAACGCGATCAGCTCAACGCCAAGGTCGATTGGCAGTTCACCTGCGCCGATGCGCGCATCAAGCTCAAACGCCTATATCCGACATTTGATCGATGACGAGACACTAGCGGCCGCTTGTGCGACATCAATACAGCTTCAGCAGGCGCAGGTTGATCTGGTTGTTGGCCTTGAAGCCTTCGCGCACATGGATGTCGCGGCCATAGGTTGCGATCAGCTGCAGGTCGGGTTTCATGAACCATGCCGTGCCCACGTTGAACTTCGTCGTGGACAAGCGGTTGTTCTGGTCTACGCCGCCCACCTTGGTCTCGCCACCGAAGGAGTGGAACAGGGCTGCGCGCAGATCCAGCGCCGGGCTGAGCTGGTAGCGCAATTGCGTCTGCAATTGGTACAAGGGCTTTTGCTTCATGGTAGTTCTGCCGCCCGTGCCGTTGTTGTAGTCGTCGTTTTTGCCAAAGAGCGTCACGTCAGCGGCGTAGTCCCAGAGGATGAGGGGCGCCAGTTCGGCGATACCGCCGGCCTGTAGCGCAAACTTGTAGCGGTTTTCGCCCAGCCCTAGAGTCTGATTGCGGTCGTACGAGCCGGTCGGCAGGTACAGGTAGGGGGTGATGGCAAAGTGGTTCTTGTCGCCGGGTTTGGTGAACCAGATGGCGGAGGCAAGGATCAGATCGCCCACGCTGTTCTTGGAGCCCAGACCCGCAATATCGTCCTTGGCGCTGAGTCGGCCAAAGGGCAGCAGAAACTGAGGGTCGATGATGAGACCGCCCACTTCCATAAAGCGCACCGCACGCAAGATGCCCACGGTGGAGTCGAGCTGCGGGTTGATTGGCAGCCGGTTACCCTGGCTGTAAAGCTTGTCGCGCGTGGTGTGCTGGCCATAGAGCACCAGCGCGGTGGTTCCAGCCGGCAGAGGGGTGTAGTCACCGGCGTCAAGTTCGATGGCACTGGCCGTGCCAGCCTGCATGAGAGCCGCCAGGGCGGCGGCCAGGGGTGCCAGTCGTTTGGCAAATTGCTTCATTCGATTGTCTCCGAGGTGGGTATTGTTTTTTCTTGCAGCAACGCGCCGGACTACCCGCTCGCGGATGGAGTCCGGCGCGTTGCGATTGACGAGGTTGACGATTAGTTGGCTGTGTAGCCGCCGTCAACGACCAGCTCTGCTCCATGCACGAACGAGGATTCGTCCGAGGCCAGGAACAGCACGGCCTGCGATACCTCGATTGGCTGCGCGGGGCGCTTGAGCAGCGTTGGGCCGAGCAGGGCGGGGCGGATGGCCGGGTCATCGAGCATGGCCTTGGTCATCTGGGTCTCAATCACGCCCGGATGCACCGAGTTGACGCGGATATTGAACGGTGCCAAATCCACCGCACAGGACTTGGTGAACAGGCGCACCGCACCCTTGGAGGCCTCATAGGCGCTGGCACCGGGGGCACCGACAAGGCCGTAAATCGACGACACATTGACGATGGTGCTACCGCTGGCCTTTTTCATCAGCGGCACCGCTGCACGGGTTCCGAGGAACAGGCCGCGCACGTTCACATTAAAGGTGCGATCCCAATCTTCGTTGGTGGTGTCTTGCATGGACTTGAGGATCAGGATGCCTGCGTTGTTCACCAGTACATCCAGGCGGCCCGCGCGCTCGCTGATCTGTGCCAGCGCGGCGTTCCACTGGGATTCCTGCGTGATATCGAGCTGCAAAAAGTCGGCCTTGCCGCCGCTTTTGCGGATGCTGTCCACGGTGTTTTCCCCTTCAGCCGCATTCATGTCGGCCACGAACACCCAGGCACCTTGCGCTGCCAGCAGCTCGCAGTGCGAACGCCCCATGCCCATGGCACCACCGGTTACCAGAATCACCTTGTTTTCTACGCGTTTCATGCTATCTCCTTGGTTGAGTTGTTTAAAAAGTACTTTGTTGAACCGCCCCGGCTTTCAAGGAGGCCGATTGGTTTAAGTTGACACCTCTGTCGAGGTGTCGCTGACGGCGAGTTGCCTCCAGTAGTTTGCCTCAGCTTCTGCCGGAGGGATGCCCCCAATCGGCGTGAGCAGTCGGACGTGATTGAACCAGTGCACCCACTGCAGGGTGGCCAGCTCCACGGATTCCCTGGTCTTCCAGGGTCCCCGGCGGTGAATCAGCTCGGCCTTGTACAGCCCGTTGATGGTCTCGGCCAGTGCGTTGTCGTAGCTGTCACCCCGGCTGCCCACTGATGGCTGGATACCCGCCTGGTCCAAGCGTTCGGTGTAGCGTATGGAAACGTATTGACTGCCCCTGTCGGAATGGTGCGTCAAGGCATGGGCTGCTGGCTGGCGGTCATACAGCGCCTGCTCCAGCGCATCCAGCACGAAGTCCGTTTGCATGCTGCGGCTGACCCGCCAGCCCACGATGCGCCGGGCGTACACGTCCACCACGAAGGCCACGTACAACCAGCCCTGCCAGGTGGAGACGTAGGTGAAGTCCGACACCCACAGCTCGTTGGGCCGGCTGGCCTTGAATTGCCGGTTGACGTGGTCCAGCGGGCACGGTGCCGATGTGTCCGGCGTGGTGGTGCGCACTGTCTTGCCACGGCGTGCTCCTTGCAAGCCCATGGCACGCATCAGGCGCTCGACCGTGCAGCGCGCCACTGCGATGCCCTCGCGGTTCATCTGCAGCCAGACCTTATCGGCCCCGTAGACCTGCCAGTTGGCGTGCCACACGCGCTGGATGTCGGCTTTCAAACCCTCGTCACGCTGGACGCGTTGACTGCGCAGTTGCGGGTTGCGTTGCCGGGCTGCGTGGCGCCAGTAACACGACGGGGCCATCTGCAGCACCCGGCAGATGGGCTCGACCCCGTAGTCATCACGGTGGCGGTCGATGTAGTTCTTCAAGACTTCAATCGGCGGTCGAGCTCCGCCTGCGCGAAAAACGCGCTGGCCGTCTTCAGGATGTCGTTGGCCCGGCGCAGCTCTTTGACCTCACGCTCCAGTTCCTTGATGCGCTGGGCGTCTGCCGTGGTGGTGCCGGGGCGCTGGCCGCTGTCGACCTCGGCCTTCTTGACCCAGTCATTCAAGGTCTGCGGCACGCAGCCAATCTTGGGCGCAATCGATTCAATGGCTGCCCACAGCGACGGGTAGTCGGCTCGGTGCTCCTGCACCATGCGAACGGCGCGCTCGCGGACTTCCGGGGAGAACTTCGGTGACTTGTTCATGGCTCCATCTTCTCAAGAGTTGGTGCCTCCTCGAAATCCGGGGCTGTTCATTGTTGATTTCCACGCAGAAGTGACCCACTAACCCCCGGGATTTCCATCCAAACCTGACCCACGTACTAACCCTAACCTGCTGCTTTGCTGAGCAGCAGGAGACCAGGAGTGATAGACGTGGCAACACTGAGTGTCATCAGGCGCTGGGCCCTGCGAGAGCAGCTGTCCATCCGGGAGATAGCCCGCCGCACGGGCCTCTCGCGCAACACCATCCGCAAGTACCTGCGCGTAGGCGAGGCCGAGCCGCACTATGCCAAGCGGGTCAGTCCATCCAAGCTCGATCCCTTCGCCTTGAAGCTCGCTGGCTGGCTCAAGACGGAAGCTGGCCGATCCCGCAAGCAGCGCCGCACCGTCAAGCAGATGTACGTGGATCTGCAGGCGCTCGGTTATGGCGGCTCCTACAACCGCGTAGCGGCCTTTGCCCGCCTCTGGCACGAGCAGCGCCTTGTGGCCCAGCAGACCACTGGCCGCGGCACCTTCGTTCCCCTGGCCTTCGGTCCGGGTGAGGCCTTCCAGTTCGACTGGAGCGAGGACTGGGCTGTTCTCGCCGGCGTGCGCACCAAGCTGCAGGTAGCCCACTTCAAGCTCAGCCACAGCCGAGCGTTCTACCTGCGCGCCTATCCGCTGCAAACGCACGAGATGCTGTTCGATGCCCACAACCATGCATTCGCAGTCCTGGGCGGTGTGCCCCGCCGTGGCATCTACGACAACATGCGCACCGCCGTAGACCGGGTGCGCCGTGGCAAGGAGCGCGACGTCAATGCGCGCTTTGCGGCCATGGTCAGCCACTTCCTGTTCGAGGCCGAGTTCTGCAATCCTGCTTCGGGCTGGGAGAAGGGCCAGGTGGAGAAGAACGTGCGCGATGCCCGCCATCGCCTGTGGCAGGTAGTGCCGCCATTCCCAAGCCTGCCCGATCTCAATGCATGGCTTGAAGAGCGCTGCGTGGCGCTGTGGCACGAGATCGAGCACGGCAAGCTGCCGGGCACCGTCGCGGACATCTGGACCGAGGAGAAGAACGACTTGATGCCAATGCCCCGGCCCTTCGATGGCTTTGTGGAGCACACCAAACGCGTCTCACCCACCTGCCTCGTCCACTTCGAGCGCAACCGCTACAGCGTGCCGGCGCCTTATGCCAATCGGCCGGTGAGCCTGCGGGTCTACGCCGATCGCCTGGTGGTCGCCGCCGAAGGCCAGATCGTGTGCGAGCATCAGCGCCTGATCGAGCGTAACCACCATGGTGCGGGACAGACCGTGTACGACTGGCGCCACTACCTGGCAGTGCTGCAGCGCAAGCCCGGGGCCTTGCGCAATGGTGCTCCATTCCTGGAACTGCCAGCAGCCTTCAAGCGCCTGCAGGCCGCCCTCTTGAAGCAGCCAGGCGGCGACCGAGAGATGGTGGAGGTTCTGGCTCTGGTGCTGCACCACGATGAACAAGCTGTGCTCGCTGCAGTGGAGTTGGCACTGGAGTCAGGGGCTGCCAGCAAGACCCACATCCTGAACGTGCTGCACCGCCTGCTGGACGGTAAGCCCGCCCCAGCACCGGTCACCTCGCCCCAGGCCCTCAAGCTGTCTGTGGAACCCCAGGCCAACGTGCTGCGCTATGACCAATTGAGGGAGGTGCGCTATGCGTCATGACCCTGCCATCGCTTCCATCGTGATCATGCTGCGCGAGCTCAAGATGCACGGCATGGCCCAGGCGGTTGCGGAACTGGCTGAGCAAGGTGCGCCGGCCTTCGACGCAGCGCAGCCCATCCTGTCCCAACTGCTCAAGGCCGAGACCGCCGAGCGGGAGGTGCGCTCTGTGGCCTACCAACTCAAGGTGGCCAGGTTCCCTGCGTACCGGGACCTGGCTGGGTTTGACTTCAGCCACAGCGAGGTGAACGAGGCATTGGTACGCCAGTTGCACCGCTGCGAATTCTTGGAGAACGCCAACAACGTGGTGCTGGTGGGTGGACCGGGTACGGGCAAGACCCACATCGCCACAGCCCTCGGGGTGCAAGCCATTGAGCACCATCACCGCAGGGTGCGGTTCTTCTCCACGGTGGAGCTGGTCAATGCACTGGAAGAGGAGAAGGCCCAGGGCAAGCCGGGGCAGATCGCGCACCGCCTAGCCTATGCCGATCTGGTGATCCTGGATGAACTGGGCTACCTGCCATTCAGCACGTCAGGAGGAGCCTTGCTGTTCCACCTGCTGTCCAAGCTGTACGAGCGCACGAGCGTCGTGATCACCACCAACCTGAGCTTTAGCGAGTGGGCCAATGTGTTCGGAGATGCCAAGATGACCACGGCGCTGCTGGACCGGCTCACGCATCACTGCCATATTCTTGAGACCGGCAATGACAGCTACCGGTTCAAGAATAGCTCCGCACAGCAACCACCACAGACCACCAAGAAGGAGAAGGCGACCAAGAACTTATCCACAACGTGAGCGTGAAGCTCACGAACCAGGGTGGGTCAAGATTCGATGGAAATGGTGGGTCAGCTTTGCGTGGAAATCAACAAGTACTTCTTGCACTGAAATCAAAGGTACCCAAAATCGGATCGGAACAAGACATCACTGCAGCGAGCGCAGAAATTGAATCAACTTCTTACGAATCTTCGGATCATCCTGGAAATAGGTCATCCCCGTGCCAGGTGCCACCACTTGTGTGTCTCCGAGAAACCTATCGAGGAGCTTTTCGTCCCATGTCTTTTCGGACATCGCGGCCAGGAATCCTGGCGAGTACGTGAAACTCTGAGCGCTTCCCGCTTTGCGGCCAACAATTCCGAACAAGTTCGGCCCGTAACCCGGACCCACGCCTCGATCGAAGGTGTGGCATTGCGCACACTGCTGCACGGCAAGTGATCTGAGGGCCTCGCTGGAGGGGTCTGCCGCGAGTGCGTAACGATTGATCAAAGCCCCACCTAGGAGGCAACATAGTAATAACGATGTTCTAATAATGAACATTCCATCCTCCAAAATACATGGACATAGAAGAAGCCCTCAGTCAATTCAAACGTGTTGGTGCGCGTGGAATCATCTAGTGCAGTGTTCGACGCTATCTGGAACATAAAACCGCGTCTTTTCGGCCTGAGAGGCGTTGCAAATCCTCGCGATAGCTACGGCTATCGCTGTGGTTTGCGCCTTGCTCAGACCATAAATCCATCGGTTTTATTTGTTCCATCAAGCATCAAACACTGCACTAGGTACGCTTGGGTTCGCCGTGGGCCGCGTTTGCTGCGCGGTACGCAAAGGCGATCATTGGGCCGAGCGTGGCGCCGCCCGCCCAATAGGCTCCAGACGACGCGGAAGCCACGCAATTGCCGACGCCATAAAGACCGCGGATCGGCTTGTCGTGAATGTCCAGTATCTGACCATGGGTATTGGTCTTGGGTCCGCCCTTCGTATCGAGGGTTCCGCCGCCCACCAGAGCTGCGTAGTACGGGCCCACCGAGCTGATTGGCCACATCGTTGGATTCTTCTGATCGGGTTCCTTTTTGGTGGAGCCATTGAACAGCACGTCCGACGCGCGCTCCCCGCGATGGAAATCCTCGTCCTTGCCGGTTGAGGCAAAACCATTGAATCGCAGGATGCTTTCCCGCAAATTCGCGTTGAAATCCGACGACAGCTCCATATGTCCGATCTGACCGGCATATTTCTTCAGTCGAAGAGATATCTGCTGCGACAGTCCATCAAGCGTGTCCGACTTGATGACGTGGCGATCGTCCGCTCCTGGGGGAACGATGGCGCTCCCATAGTCATTGGAGGCTGAGTGATCCTGGGAACGCTGATCCCAGATGGAGATCAACACGAGATTGGGATACTCGACCTTGGCCCCATCCCACTCGAATAGTTTCTGGCAAAGCTCGTTGTAGTTGAGTTTTTCATTGACGACGCGCTTGCCCCGCTTGTCTACGAAGATCATGGAATCGCCAGCGACCGAAAACATGCCCGACATCGAACCATCGCGGCCAATCGCCTTTTCGAAAGTGACCGGACACAGCCACGCATGATTCATGTTCCTGAGCTGGACTCCAAGCGAGCTGGTGATGCGAACGAGGTCACCTTCGTTGGTGAACGCGGCGCAACCGCCATAGACCGGAACATTGAGGAAGTTGGATCGAAGTTCAGGGTCGTGCGTAAAGCCACCTGACCCGAAGATCACGGCTTTCCTTGCCCGAATGCGAACGACGCTGTTGTCGTCCTTCAGGGCTTCGATTCCGATCGCCTCTCCCTTGGAGTTCAAGATGACACGCTGAACGCGATGTCCCGTCTTGAAGGCGATTCCATCGCGCCTCGCCGCCGTGGAAAGGGTGCGGATGGCTACTTGACCGCCATTGGCCATGCTTGGTGAGCCGTCCTTCGGAGTCAGCACTCGGCCGGATTTCGCCTTGTCTTCGGGCAGTTCAGAGAAATAGTCTGTGGCGAAGGGAACGTGCCGATAGGGAAGAGCGCCTTTCTGCGCAAGAAGCTCCGCGGCAGGCGACGCGCTGTCGTAGATGGCTTCGCACATGTCGTATTCCCACTGGGTGAGCCCCAATGTGGGATGCTCCGGATCATAGAACTGGGGACGAGTGACACGAGCGACGTACTTCAGGAAATCCGGCTTGGGATCCGCGATGCCGGCTGCTCTCATCGGGACATTGTTCGGCACCCAGTACCAGAATGCTGATTTGAACGTTGTGCCGCCCAATGCCGCGGCTTTCTCGAGCACGACCACGCTGTTGCCATGCCAGCGCGAGAACAACGCAGAGGTCAGCCCGGCGCAGCCACTACCGACAACCACGATGTCGTATTCGGCACTGAATGATGCTGAGGCGGCCTGTGCGTCGGTCATCGTGAGTACGCCAAGCGACGAAGAGGCCGCTGCGGCGACCGTCGTTGCTCTTAGAAATCCACGCCTCGAGGCAACGGTCTCGGCATTAGGTTTAGTCGTCATCATCTATATCCTTCAGTTGAACGTGTGGGTAAAGGGATTGCCCGTGCAGCGGCCATCGTGCCGGGGCTGGTACGGGTTTGACGGTTATCTAGAAAGCTTGAGCATTCCTATCTCAGGTACCAATAAAGGGCAGCACCAAGGGCGATCAAAACGGCAACGCCGATCGATACCCTGGACGGTGTCCAAGCAGTGCCAGAGGAGGACTTGATCACGGAAGCAGACGTACTCAGCGCAGACTCGCGCCCTTCGCCAGTGCCGGAATCGGAACCCTTGAGGATGCCCTCGAAGGTTGAAAAGAAATCGTCCGCCACTTTTCGGGCTGCCCCTTCGATCAGGCGGGATCCGACTTGCGCCAACTTCCCGCCGACTTGTGAGGTCGCCACATAGCGCAGCAAGGTGCCTTGGCCGTCGGGCTGAAGATCGACGGCCGCGCTGCCCTTGGCAAACCCTGCCATCCCACCTTGCCCTTCGAACGTGAGTTTGTAGGAATCGGGGGGAACAAGATCGGACAAGACGATACGGCCTTGGAATTTGGCCCGCACGGGACCGACTGCCGCAACCAGTCGCACAGCGAACTCCTCATCGCCCGTCCGATCTACGGACTCGCACCCCGTGATGCACTCCTTCAGAATCTTCGGGTCATTGAGTGCCAGCCACACTTGGTTTTGACTGGCGGAAATACTATGCTGCCCGCGCAAATCCATTTGCGTACCCTCTATAAATTGATGTCAAGTTCATTTCCAATCCTCAGATCAGGTTTTGCCCGCCGAGCGAACGAGTTCGCGCAGGCGAATCGGAGTTAAAGGGACTTCGTCGATGCGCACATCGAACGGCGACAGCGCGTCTTCCACGGCCTGTGCCAGGACGGCGGGCGTTGCCATGCGACCGCCCTCGCCACCGCCCTTGATGCCGAACTCGGTAAACGGCGACGGCGTTTCGACGTGGCCGATTCGAATGTCGGCTGGCATTTCGTGCGCCGTCGGCATGTGGTAGTCAGCCAGCGAAGCAGTCAGCAGTTGCCCGCTCTCGTCGTAGCGATAGTGCTCGTACAGCGCCGTACCGATTCCCTGTGCCGTGCCGCCGCGGACGTGGCCGTCAAGCGTCATCGGGTTGACCACCGTCCCGCAGTCGTGCACGGCCACGTAGTCGAGGATCGACACCTTGCCGGTGGCCGAGTCCACCTCGACCGCCGTCGCGTGGGCCATGTGGCCCATGATCGGGTAGTAGATGCCGAGGTGGCTGCGATCCGCGGCGGGCATGGTCGTCAGCGGATGGTCGTATACCGCGGTGGTCTCCAGGCCGCTCGCAAATTCCGGTGTATTGGGGAAGCTCAGTCGGAAGTAGTGGGAAGCGATCGCCACTTCGGCGACGCTCTTTTCCATGGCCGGAACGCCCTTGACGCCGATCTTGCCGTTGCGCAGTTCGAGGTCGCCTTCGGCGCATTCCATCATGTGACCAGCCAGCTTGAACAGCTTGCCTCGCAGCGTTTTCACCGCGGTCACCACCGCGCCCGCGAGCATCACGGTATAGCGGCTTCCACCGGGTCCGGTTCCGTTGAAGCCGCTATCGGTATCGGCATACCCGATCGAAATGTCGGACGGCTCCACAGTCAGCGCCTCGGCCACGATCTGCGTCGCCATGGTCTCGGGGCTGTTGCCCCAGAAGGGTGAGTTCAACTTGACGAAGACTTTGCCCGTTGGGTCGATTCGCATCGACACCGCTTCCGGTGAACTGGTCAGGGTGAAGCCGGCCTGGTCGGGTGGATTCAGCGACCAGAATTCGGTCGCGCTGAACGTGCTGCGTTCCTGGCAGGTGACGAGCCCGATGCCGATGTGGCGCCCTTGTCGACGCGCCGCAGCCTGCTTGGCGCGCCAGCCTTCCATGTCGAACATACGCAGCGCTTCTGCGAGCACCTTCTCGTAGTTGCCGCTGTCATAGAGGTTTCCGGTCGGGATCAGATATGGAAACTCTTCGGGCCGAATGAAGTTGCGGCGTCGGATCTCAACGACGTCGAGGCCGAGTTCCCGCGCAGCGGCATCGGTCAGCCGCTCAATCACGAAGTTGGAGACCTCCGAACCGAAGCCGCGATAGGCACCCTGCTGAGCCTTGTTGCTGAGCACCGCAATGACGCGTCCCTGAACACTGTTGATGCGATAGGGCCCGACTATCTGGGCGAATGTATTGCCATGCGTGCCATAGCCGTATTGCAGGTACGCGCCGTAATCGTCGACAACGGTATAACGCAGCGCCAGCATCGTGCCGTCGCGTTTGAGCGCGAGCTCGGCGTCGTAGACGCGATCGCAGCCATGCACGTCCGCAGCGGTCATGTGGTCGAGGCGGTCCTCAATGAACTTGACTGGCCGCCCTGCTATCCGCGAAAGCGATGCCGTCAGAACGATGATCTTGTGAAGGAAAAGCTTCGAGCCGAAACTGCCGCCGGCGATCACCGGCACGAGATTGAGGTGCGTCGCCGGAATCCCGAGCGACGCCGCACATAGCCAGCCGACGTAGTTGTACATTGAGGTGTTGCAATGCACCGTCAGCTTGCCGGTTCCCTCGTCGTAATCTGCAATCGCACCACTGGTCTCTATCGGTTGCGCCTCGGAGCGATTCCAGCGAAGCTTGCGCCTGACTACGACATCGGCGCGGGCGAAGTCGTCATCCACCGGGCCGAAGGTAAAGGTGCGATCCATCGCGACGTTGCTTTCGCCGCGCTCTGGATGGAGCACTGCATCGCCTCGTGCTTGCGCCTGAAGCAGCGGGTCGGTGACGATGGGAAGCTCCTCGAACTCTACGTCGATCAGTTCGAGGGCATCCTCGGCGATGTAGCGGTCTTCGGCCACCACCGCCGCTACGGTCTCGCCGACATGGCGTACCTTGTCGACGGCCATCGCGTGCTGCACCACCGGCGGACTCGAGAATGTCACGGTGGGACCGGTCTTCTCTGCCATCTCGCGACCGGTGACGACGGCGATCACGCCAGGCAGCGCCTTCGCCCGCGAGGTGTCGATGGACTTGATGCGGGCATGCGCGTACGGGCTGCGCAGCAGGGCCGCGTGGGCCATGTTCGGCAACACGATGTCATCGATGTACTTGCCCTTGCCGGTCAGCAGGCGCGGGTCTTCGACGCGCTTCATGCTCTTGCCGATCCAGCGCGGCTCGCTGCGCACGCCCTCGCGCTGTGTCGAAGGCGGGATTGTCACGTCGGGGGTGTACTTGGCATTCATGCTTGCACCTCCGCGGCGTTACGCAGCGTCTCGGCTGCAGCCATGATCGAGTCGATGATGGTCTGGTAGCCCGTGCAACGGCACAGGTTGCCCGAGATCGCCTCGGCCACTTCCTCGCGCGTCGGGTCTGGGTTGCGCGCGAGTAATTCCTTGGCCGTCAGCAGCATGCCGGGCGTGCAGAACCCGCATTGAAGCCCGTGCTTCTCCCAGAAGGCCGACTGAAGCGGGTGAAGGTTGTTCACCGTGCCGAGGCTCTCGACGGTCGAGATCTCGGCGCCGTCGACCTGAATCGCAAAAGTGAGGCAGGAGCGCGTGGTGCGGCCGTCGAGGATCACCGTGCAGGCGCCGCAGACGCCGTGCTCGCAGCCGACATGGGTGCCGGTGAGTTGGAGTTCCTGGCGGATGAAATCGGACAACAGCATGCGCGCCGACACTTCGCGCTCGATCTTCCGGCCGTTGACCGTTACTTTGATGGGGTACTTCTGCTCGCTCATCGAGGTTTCTCCTATTTGCGTTGCGCCGCGTCGTTAAGCGGTCGGTTGAAAGGCTGCTCGCTCGGCGGCACGTGTCAGGGCGCGCGGCACCAAGGTACGGATCAGGTCGCGCCGATACTCCGCATCGGCGTGGTCTACGTCCGCCGGAATGAGTGCCAGCGACGCGGCCGCACCCACCTCGGCAAAGAGCGCGTCGGAGGGCATCTTGCCCAGCAGGCCGGCTTCCAGCGTGGGCACACGCATCGCACGGTCGGCGACACCCGCCAGTGCGACGGCTGCCATTTCAATGCGGCCATTGCGAATCCCCAGGAGCGACGCCACCAGAGTGAGGGCGTAGTCGCCCTTGCGCACCGACACCTCCTCGAATCCATGGCCGAGGCGTGCTTGCCCCACCGGGATGCGAACCTCGACCAGCATCTCGTCGGGTTCTAGTGCTGTAGCATAGACACCCTGGAAAAAATCGGCGGCCGGCACCTGCCGCCGACCCGACAGCCCTTGCACCACAAGGGTCGCCTCGGTGGCCAGCATCACTGCGGGCATCTCCGAGGCCGGGTCCGCATGACAGAGGTTCCCGCACAGCGTGCCCCGGTTGCGCACCGCCACGTGGGCCACATGCCGATAGGCCTCGGCCATCAACGGGCACAGCTCGCGAACCAAGGCGCTGTCGCGCAGCGTCACGTGGCGCGTCAAGGCACCGATGCAAAGGGCATCGCCCTCACGGCGGTGGTAATCGAGGTCGGTCAGCGCGTTGACATCGATCAGCAACTCCGGTCGCGCAAACCGGAAGTTCATCATCGGCACCAAGCTTTGACCGCCAGCGATGAGTTTGGCATCGCCGGGGCGTGAAGCCAGCAGATGCAAGACTTCGTCGAGCGTGCGCGGACGCGCATAGTCGAAATGTGCAGGTTTCATGGTTTCCTAGTGGTCTTTGGTGTGTGAATGCATGACTGCCGAGCGCCGTTGTGCAATGAGGTTTACATCGGCGACTTGAATTAATCGTAACTGTACGAATGACCATGAAGAACTGGGGTTTTCACTAGATGCGCGGCGTACCAGCGTTCGAGCATCCGAGCTATCTGGCGTGACCTCCACAGATCAGCGCTTGTGGCCTTTCGACTCAGCCGTTCAGACCTGAAGTGGCTCCTATGCGAGGGTAGATGTCCACGGTCTTTTCCCCCGTTCTCACTCATAGTGAAACGCGCTCCGGTGGGCGGGGGCTGAGCGGAGAAGAGCGGGGTCGAATCGGCGCCGACGACGTTGGTGACGCATGCGGCTGGCTGCGGCGATCGGCGACCACGCCATGGAAACCGGCACTGGCCATGACGGTTTTTGCGGCCTCAAGTCGCGCCTGGTCGGGTTTCTACCAATTTGACAGTTGGGCAGTCGTACAGACAATATACAGAACCCGTCCCAAGTCAGGGCCGGCACCGCAAACTTCTGGAGATTGACCAAGATGGCCACGAAACGACAAGTCGAGTTCTTGAGCAAAGGAGTGAAAGTCCGGGGCGACCTGGTCGTTCCCGATGGGGCGGGGCCGTTCCCGCTGCTGGTGATGGGCGGTGGCTGGTGTTACGTGAAGGAGATCGTGATGCCTCACTACGCCAAGGCCATCGTCGAGAAGGGCGTGGCGGTGCTGATGTTCGACTACCGATGCATGGGCGCCAGCGAAGGCACCCCCCGTCAGCACATCGATCCCGCCGCACAGGTCGAGGACTACAAGAGCGCCATCACCTTCGGTGAAACTCTCAAGGAGATTGATCCGGGACGCATCGGCGTGTGGGGCATCTCGTACGCCGGCGGACATGTGCTGATCGTAGGGGCCACCGATCCGCGCGTGAAGTGCGTGATCTCCAACATCCCGGTGGTTGATGGCTACGAGAACATGCGTCGCGTGCATGGTTCGCAACGCTTCCATCAACTCAACGAACTGATTCTTGCCGACAGGCGTGAGCGCACCAAGGGCGCAACGGCCGGCGGCAGGATGCCGATGTCCTCACTCAAGCCCTTCGAGGAACTGAGCACCTGGCCGTTCCCCTCGATCCACACCATCTTCCACGACATCAAGGGGCGTGAGGCTCCGCGTCACGAGCACTGGAGCACGATCGAGTCGACCGAGCTGATGATGTCCTACGACGTGGGGCCGTTTGCCAAGCGCCTGTACAACACGCCCACGTTAATGATCGTGGCCGAGGGCGACGAGATCACGCTGTGGGATCTGGAGATCGGCGTGTTCAACAGCATTCCTTCGCCTCACAAGAGACTCGTCGTCCTGCCCAAGGTGTCGCACATGAGCCTGTACTCGAAGCAGGATGACCTCGCTATCGCCGGTCGCCTAGCCGCCGAATTCGCCGCCGAACAGCTCGGTGCAGCTCGCTGATCGAGCCGCATCTTCGCATCCGACACCCTCACGTCGGAGCGGCCGACTGGCACTTACTTTAGCGCTGCGGCCCTTGCGCTCGATCTTAAGTGCGCTGCCAGGTCAAGCGCTAAGGCCATGATTGGGCGACAAAGTAAGCACCATTCTGTCTAATCAGGAATTTTCGGCTTCTAACCCTTATCAAGCAAGCGCAAGCAGCTCCTGTTTTTGAAGTCAATCTGATGCCCACCAGCCCCCCTTGCGCCTGCAACTCCATCGACGAACTCGCCGCAGCGTTACAGGCCAAGGGCTACTTTGCCGACCGGCGCCTGGCGACGGCGGTGTTTCTGGCCCTGAAGCTGCAGCGCCCGCTGCTGCTGGAGGGAGAACCTGGCGTGGGCAAGACCGAACTGGCCAAGGCCCTGGCCCGGGTGCTGGCGCGCGAACTGCTGCGCCTGCAGTGTTTTGACGGCCTGGAGCAGCGCGAGGCCTTGTACGAGTGGAATTACGCTGCGCAGCTATTGCACCTGCGCGCGGCCGAAGGTACCGCTAGCACCGACGCGCTGGAGCAACAGGTCTACCAGCCGCGCTACCTCGTGCGCCGCCCGCTGCTGCAGGCGCTGGAGGCGCCCGCGCCCGGCGCGCTGCTGCTGATCGACGAGGTGGATCGCGCCGACGAGCCCTTCGAGGCCTTCCTGCTCGAATACCTGGGCGAGTACCAGGTCAGCATCCCAGAGCTGGGCACGATACGCGCGGCCGTGCCGCCGGTGACCATACTCACCAGCAACCGCACGCGCGACCTGAGCGACGCCATCAAGCGCCGCTGCCTCTACCACTGGCTGGACTACCCCGAGCGCGAGCGCGAGCTGGCCATCGTGCGCACCCTCGTGCCCCAGGCACCGCAGCAGCTGGCCGACCAGGTGGCGGCCTTCGTGCAGCAGCTGCGCACCGGCGCCCATGCCAGGCATTTCCAGCGCGCCCCCGGCATTGCCGAGACGGTCGAATGGGCGCGCGCACTAGTGGCGCTCGACACCGTCACGCTCGACCCCGAAATCGTCGTGGACACGGCCGGCATCCTGTTCAAGCAGCGCGACGACGTGGCGGCGCTGGATAGTGCGCTGGCCGAGCAGGCCCTGCAAGCTGCCGGTATCTGAATATTCCCGGCCCGACCATGCCCGATACCCTTGCCGCGCCGCCAGTGCCACCCGCAAACGCAGGGCAGCAACGCGTCCCGCAACTGGGCGATGCGCGCAGCGGCAAGCTGGCCGGCAACCTGGCGGCCTTTGGCCGCGCGCTGCGCCGCGCCGGCGTGCCCGTGGATGCGGCACGCATGGCCCTGGCCCAGCAGGCTGTGCAGCTGGTGGGCGTGGCGCGCAAGGATGACATGGCCACGGCGCTGGAGGCCGTGCTGGTGAGCCGCGCCCAGGATCGCCTGGTGTTCCGCGAATTGTTCGACGCGTTTTTCCGCGCTCAGCGCCAGCGAATACCAGCTGGTGGAACGCCTGGTACGCTCAACCCCTTGCTGCGCTTTGACGGCTACCAACCCAGCGCCCGCGGCGCCGCCGTGCTGCACCAGGCGGCCGACGCCATGCTGGCGGTGCACAACATCACCCAACTGCAGCAGCTGGCCGACGCCATCGCCAGGCTCATGAAGCAATAAACACAGGAGACAAGACCATGGAAATGCAAGGCTCACGCCGCTTGGCGATTACCCAGCAGCAGGCCTGGCAGGCGCTGAACGACCCCGAGGTGCTCAAGCTCTGCATCCCCGGTTGCGACAGCATCGAGGCCACGGGCGACAACGCCTATGCCCTGGTCAACGCCATCAAGGTCTGCCCCGTGGCCGCCAAGTTCAAGGGGGGCATTGCGTTGGCCGATGTCGATGCGCCCAACAGCTACAGGCTCAATTTCGAGGGCAACGGCGGCGTGGCCGGCTTTGGCAAGGGTAGTGCGCAGGTGTCGCTCACGCCCCAGGAAGAAGGTTGCGAGCTGGGCTACCAGGTGCACGCCACCGTCGGCGGCAAGATCGCCCAGGTGGGCCAGCGCCTGATCGACGGCGTGGCCAAGGCCATGGCCGAGAGTTTTTTCAAGCGCTTTGAAGAAGAAATGCGCCGCCGTCACGGCCCGGCCGAGGAGGAGCCCGAGAAGAAGCCCGGTGCTTTGAAGAAGATGTGGTCCAAGCTCAAGGGCGGTGGCGACGAGGCTGCCGAATCCGCCGAGGAGGCATAGCCATGGAAAACCTGGACGTCACCGTGCTGCGCGCGCTGCGCGACTGGCGACTTGCGGGCAAGCAGGCGCTGCTGGTCACGGTGGTGCGCACCTGGGGCTCGTCGCCGCGGCCGGTGGGCTCCATCATGGCCCTGTGCGCAGACGGGGCGGTGATGGGATCGGTCTCGGGCGGCTGCATCGAGGATGACCTGATCGCCCGCTACGCCCATCCTGCGGCCAAGGACGCCCTGCCGCGCAGCGGCCCACCCCAGTTTGCCAAGTACGGTGTGACGGCCGAAGAGGCTTTCCGCTTCGGCCTGCCCTGCGGCGGCACGCTGGAGCTGCTGCTGGAGTTCGACCCCGACGCCGCCAGCCTGGCCGCGCTGGTGCAGGCGCTGGACGCCGGCCGGCTGATGCACCGCAAGCTGCGGCTTTCCGATGGCCAGGTGACGCTGGAGCCCTCCGACAGCCCGGCCGATCTGGCGCTGGATGGACAGCTGCTCACCAACACCTTTGGCCCCGAATACCGCATGCTCATCATCGGCGCCGGCCAGATGAGCGAATACCTGGCCACCATGGCGCAGTTCTGCGGCTTTGCCGTCACCGTTTGCGACCCGCGCGAGGAATACGGCGGCAGCTGGAGCGTGCCCGGCGTGCGTCTGCTGACCACCATGCCTGACGATACGGTGGCCAGCTTTGCGCCCGATGCCCGCTCCTGCGTGGTGGCGCTCACGCATGACCCCAAGCTCGATGACCTGGCGCTGCTGCAGGCGCTGGAGACCCCCGCCTTCTACATCGGTGCCATCGGCAGCCGGCGCAACAACCAGGCCAGGCGGGAACGCATGATCGAGCATCTGGGCCAGACCGAGCAGGGCCTGGCGCGCCTGCGCGGGCCCATCGGCATCTACATCGGCAGCAAGACCCCGCCCGAGATCGCGGTGAGCGTCATGGCCGAGGTGCTGGCCGTAAAGAATGGCGTGTCCCTGCCGCGCGACCTGGATGTGGCCCATGTGAAGAACCAGCAGCAGCTCGCTAGCCCCGGATCCGCCTGCCAGCTGCCGTGATGCAGCAGGGTTTCGGTGCCGTGCTCATGGCCGCCGGCGCCGGACGGCGCATGGGCTATCAGCCCAAGGCTTTGCTGCGCCGCGGCGGTGAGACGCTGCTGGCGCGCCAGATCCGCTTGCTGGTGCAGGCTGGCGTGCGCCACATCGTCGTAGTGCTCGGCCACCATGCGGCGCACATTACCGAGGAACTGCGGCGCATCGCCGCGCCAGAGTGCGTGCGGCTGGATTGGGTGACCAATCCGGTGCCCGACGCCGGCCCCGGTGGCTCGCTGCGCCTGGGGCTGGCGGTGCTGCCGGATGCAGCGCCGGCATTGATGGTGCTGCTGGTCGATCAGCCACTGCTTGAGGCCGAGGACATAGCCGCCCTGCTCACCGCCTGGGACAGGCGTGCAAACGGTGTGCAGCTGCTGGTGCCGCAGCATGCGGGGGAGCCCGGGCACCCGATTGCCTTGGATGCGCAGCTGCGCCGCGAGGTGCTGGCCGGCACGGGGGCCGAGGGCCTCTCGGCCTGGCGTCGCGCCCATCCGCAGCAGGTGCAGCGGTTGGAGCTCAGCCATGCGCGCTGCACCACCGATGTGGATACGTTAGAGGACTTGCAGCGGTTGGGCGAGCGTTTTGGTGTGTGGTTGACCCAGCCTACGCCGCCTCGGCCAGCAGATCCTGCAGCGCCTTGACCTGCTGGCGCAGGCGTTCGTTCTCGGCCTCCAGCTCGGTCACAGGTGCACGTCTTCGACGCTCTGAAAGCGGGTGTTTTGCACGGTCTGAAAGGGCAGGCCGTGCGTTTGGCAGATGCCGAAGCGGTTGTGGCCGTCTACCAGCACATTGCCCCACAGCACCAGCGCGTCACGGCAGCCCTCGGCCAGGCCACCGGCCCAGCAACGCACCTCGCCGACGAAGTGGCTGCGCTGCAGCACGCTGTGGCCGGTCTCATAGTTCTGGTAGTCGTTGGCCGGGCGGCGTTCCAGATAGGAACGACTAACGGAATGTGTCCAACATGCTTTGTTAGCTGTGACGCGGCAACGAGTCAAAGCCACCAACAAGAAACGGCAACAGGTTCGCATAAGCGCGCAGCAGATCCGACGTCACAAAGCGCCGACTGGAAAGGTTTTCGACACGACCTGGCTCTGCAACCAGGCCGACCATCGCACCTACCATGAAACTGAAGGCCTGATAGACAGTTTCTTCTTCCGCCTGTGGGAGCGATCGACGAAACTCCGCCAGATACTGCCGAGCAACAGCGTCATAGTGATCGCTGATTACTTTGGCCCCGTCCGGCGAATTTGCAAGCCTTGCGACGAGCAGCGAATAGTTTTTCCAGCCTTGGCCGCCGTTGGTGCTGCGCTCGACAAATGGCAAGACGTACCCCTCGACCAAATCCTTCACTGGAATCGGGTCGCTGCCGGCACGATTGCGTGCCTTGTCGAGGGCCCTGATCCGTTGAAGTGCCATGTAGGAGGCGCGCCTTTCGACGACTTTGTCAAACAGCGTGTCTTTGGTCCCGAAGTGATAGGTGACCAGCGCGATGCGGGCGTTGGAGCGATCGGCCACCTCGCGCATTGACGTGCCGTGATAGCCGTCCTTGGCGAACAAGGCCTCCGCCGCATCAAGCATCCTCTCGCGGGTCGCTTCGCCGGCTTTCCGGCCACGGGCCCGTTCCACTCCGGGCCGGCTGGCTCGGGTGGAGGTTTGCTCCTCGTCATCCGCTAGGATGTTGGCATCTTTCATGTATTGATGTACCTCAGTCTGGCTGCTGCCGCTGCGTTCTTTGACGATTGAACGAACGAAAGTTCGCTCCCGGGCGAGTATTTCCTCTTGATGCCCAGCGGCGGCAGCACCTGCTGCATCCGCCTGTACTCGGACTCAAGGTAGCTGACGAACTTTTCCGGAGGCATCAAGACGACCTCTGAGCCCGTGAGTTTCGCGTTCGCTTGGTATTCGGGCATCTTGGTTGCCTGCTGGACGTGCCGGAACAACTGCTGGGTTTGATCCACTGTCATACCCCTCGGGCCGAAGATAGCAGACCACGCGGGGACGTCCACATCCTTGATGCCTAGCTCTTCGAAGGTCGGGACATCAGGCAAGGTTGGCGAGCGTTTTGCAGCGGATATTGCCAGGGGGTGAATTCTTCCGTCCTTAATCAAACCGCGGACGATCGATTCACCGATAAAGACGGAATCGACGTGGCCTCCAAGGAAGTCACTGATGGGCGACTTGTATGGGACGTGCAGCAGTTCCATGCCAGCTCCTTTTGGGAAATGGGCGCCGACCACGTGTGTCGTGTTGCCGATGCCGAACGATCCGAAGCTCAGCTTGCCAGGGTTGGCGCGAGCCGCGCTCAGGAGGTCTTGGGCCGACCTGTAGGGAGCGTCGGATCTGACGCACAACACAAAGCCGGTGCTAAGGGCGACCTCCATCATGGTAATGCTGCATCCACCTCCGGGCTTGTTGTCGCCGATGAAGGTGTGCCCCGATACCTTGCTCAGGGCGTCGGCGAGCACGCGTGCGCTCGTGTCGAATTGATTTCCTGTGCCCAGAGGCACCACGATCCTCGCCACGCGCGTGCTCGTCAACTGTGCGTGCGCAAGCCCAACCGTGCTGATTAGGCCGGCTGCGATTACTGTTCTTCGTTGCATTCAATTTCTCCATGCCAATGATGGATGAAAAAATTCTAACTGTACAAATGAGCAAATAAATAGGATTTCCACTAGGTTTGCTTGTCCCTGGATGACTGAGTGAAAGATGCTTGGCCACTTCTCCTGTGGTAGGTATCTGTCAATAACGTTGTTCTCTGTTGTCGCCAATAAGGCTTACACCGTCGTAGAGAAGGCCTGCTGTATATGGCCCTTTCCTTCATCACTGGGTGCAAATGATCAAGCATGCATGTGCACGCAAGGCGGAACTGTTCTGAGTGAAAGATTTGCAAGGGTTTTCCCTATCTATATGTTTGGTCAGACGTACAGCTACACTTGCGCGCATGGCTCGTGACGTGGGGTGACGGGCCGCTAGTCAAACATGGAGATACGATGACTACCCAGCGACAGGTTGAGTTTTTGAGCGAAGGCGTGAAGGTGCGTGGCGATCTGGTTCTGCCCGATGGCGATGGTCCGTTCCCGCTGCTGGTGATGGGCGGCGGCTGGTGCTACGTCAAGGAGATCGTGATGCCGCACTACGCCAAGGCGATAGTGCAAAAGGGCGTTGCGGTTTTGATGTTCGACTACCGCTGCATGGGCGCGAGCGAAGGCATGCCGCGCCAGCATATCGATCCCGCAGCCCAGATTGAGGACTACAAGAGCGCGATCACCTTTGCCGAGACGCTGCCGGAGATTGATGGCAACCGTATCGGCGTGTGGGGCATCTCCTATGCTGGCGGTCACGTGCTGGTGGTCGGCGCGACCGATCCGCGCGTGAAGTGCGTGATCTCCAACATCCCGGTAGTTGATGGCTACGAGAACATGCGACGCGTGCATGGCTCGCAGCGCTTCCACGAGCTCACTGAGCTGATGCTGACCGATCGGCGCGAGCGCACCAAGAGCGGAACGGCCGGCGGGCGCATGCCGATGTCATCGCTCACGCCCTTCGCCGAGCTGAGCACCTGGCCGTTCCCCTCGATCCACACCATCTTCCACGACATCAAGGAGCGCGAGGCGCCGCGCCACGAGCACTGGAGCACGATCGAATCGACGGAGCTGCTGCTGTCCTACGACGTGGGGCCATTTGCCAAGCGGCTGTACAACACGCCCACCTTGATGGTCGTGGCCGAGGGCGACGAAATCACGCTGTGGGATCTGGAAATCGGTGTGTTCAACAGTATCCCTTCACCGCACAAGAAGCTTGCCGTCCTGCCCAAGGTCTCGCACATGAGCCTGTACTCCAAGCAGAACGACCTCGCCGTCGCGGGCGGCCTTGCTGCCGAGTTCGCCGCCGAGCACCTCTGCGCAGGTGCTCGCTGAGCGAGCCTTCCCATGGCCTCCGGAGCGATCGCTCCGGAGAAGTGCTGATTTCAATCTGGTAGCCCAATGAGTGTCCTGTCGCGCGAGCTGGATTTCCAGCTTTATGAGTGTCTGAAAGCCGATTCGTTGACGAGCCGTGACCGATATCACGGCCAGTCTAAAGAGGACTATGCATCCGTACTGTCTGCGGCCGAACGGCTTGCCGGAGACTACTTTGCACCCCACTATGCAAAAGGCGATGCCAATGAACCGCAGTTCGTGGAGGGTGCTGCCCACACGATCGCCGAAACGGGCGAGGCTTGGCGTGCATTCGCCGAAGCCGGGTTCCTCAGTGCTCACTGGGATGCCGAGGAAGGCGGAATCCAATTGCCGGAGCCTGTTTTTCGCGCGGCGATGGCCCACTTCTTCACGGCCAATGTGGCCACCATGGGCTACCCCTTCCTGAGCATCGGAGCCGCCAATCTGCTGCGTACCTTCGGCAGCGAGGAACTCAAGCGTCTTTACCTTCCGCTCATGGCCAGCGGCATTTGCGCAGGAACGATGGCCTTGACGGAGCCCGGACAGGGCTCTGCGCTTGGAGACATCAAGACCGTGGCCGAGCCGGCGGATGACGGCAGCTATCGCATCTCCGGGCACAAGATGTTCATCTCGGGCGGCGATCAGGACTTCTCCGACAACATCGTGCACATGGTGCTGGCACGCATCAAGGGTGCGCCGGCTGGCGTGAAGGGGATCTCGCTGTTTCTTGTGCCAAAGTTCATCCCGCGCGCTGACGCAAGCAGGGGCGAGCGCAACGATGTAGCCCTGGCCGGCTTGCTGCACAAGATGGGGTGGCGCAACACCACCTCCACGGTTCTTTCGTTCGGTGAGAAAGGTGGAGCCACAGGATGGTTGCTGGGCGAACCGAACCGGGGCCTCGCTCATATGTTCCAGTTGATGAACGAAGCCCGTATCGGGGTAGGGTTGATCGCGGCGTGCCTTGCCTACCGCGGATTCACCGAATCGCTCGCGTACGCACGGGAGCGGCCTCAGGGGCGCCTGCCGTCATGCAAGAACCCGCTGTCTCCCCAAGTCCGGATCATCGAGCATGCAGATGTGAAGCGTCTGCTCCTGACGCAAAAGGCGTATGCCGAGGGGGCGCTGGCGCTGTGCCTGCAAGCCAGCGCCTGGTTCGAGGATCAGCACAGCCATCCAGATCAGACGCGCCGCGAGCTTGCGGGGCATCTGCTCGACCTGTTGACACCGGTCGTGAAGTCGTGGCCGTCCCGCTACGGATGCCGCTCGAACGACATGGCGATCCAAGTGCTGGGCGGCTCTGGTTACACGCGGGAGTACCCGGTAGAGCAACTCTACCGTGACCAGCGCCTCAATCCCATCCATGAAGGCACCGAGGCAATCCATGGCCTCGACTTGCTCAGCCGCAAGGTGCGCCAAGCAGATGGGGTGGGGCTTCGCGCATTTTTGAACCTCATGCGCCAGGAGTCCGACGCTGCTGAAGCGCCTCTCCAGGTTTTGGCGCAGGCGCTGCGGCAAGGCGCAGATGGTCTGGAGGCGGTCACGGCAAAGCTCGTCGCGGCACAGTCGTCGCAGCCAGACCTCGCCCTTGCTCATGCCACCGAATATCTCGATGCGTTCGGCAGAGTGACGCAGGGATGGATCTGGCTGAAACAGGCGCGCGTGGCGCATCAAGCGCTTCACACGGCGGACAAGGGCTCCGATGCCTTGCACTACTACCGCGGCAAGTTGCAGGCAGCACGCCACTACTTCGAAACCGAATTGCCTCTGGTTCACGTGCAGTTCGAGTTGCTGACATCACTGCCAGGCACCACGCTTGAAATGAAAGACGAGTTCTTCCTATGACAAAGTTAGTTCATGTTGAGCGGTGCGACGGCATCGCAATCGTTCGGATCCAGAATTCCCCGGTCAATGCCTTGTCGGCGCAGGTCCGCGGTGATCTCTACAACGCCCTTCAGTCGCTGTCGAAAGAGGAGGCCATTGTCGGCATCGTTCTGGCGGGGTCTGGCCGAGGGTTCAGCGGCGGCGCGGATATCGGGGAATTCGGTGGGCCGGCGGGCTCTTTCCGAGCTGGGGAGGATCCGGCGCGAGTCACTGCCCTGATCGAGGAGATCGACAAGCCGGTTGTGGCCGCCATCCATGGCTTCGCCCTGGGCGGCGGGCTTGAGCTAGCGATGGGTTGCCACGCGCGGGTGGCTTCTGCGCAAGCGCGGCTCGGTTTGCCGGAGATCTCTCTTGGCGTCATTCCAGGCGCTGGTGGCACGCAGCGCTTGCCCCGCCTGGTCGGCGTCAGCAAAGCACTCGAGATGATGCTTTCCGGGCGACCGATCAATGGCAAGGAGGCCGCATTGATCGGTTTGGTTGAGCTGGTAGTCGATGACGATCCGGTGTCCTCGGCAATCCGCTTGATAAAGAACCGTCAAGCAGGCGATGGCGTAGGGCACGCCACTCGTTTCATGCAGGTTCCAGGCGCCGGCAAGGACAACCAGGCGGAGATCGAGAAGGCAAGAAGTCGAGCGACGTCAATGGGTGCGAAAAGCAAGGCTGCCTTGAAAGTCATCGAATGCGTTGCGGCCTCGGTTGGGCAGTCATTTGACGAAGGAATGGCGTTGGAGCGAGAGGCATTTTCCCAATGTCTGGAGTCTCCTGAGTCAGCGGCGTTGCGGCATGTTTTCTTTGCTGAGCGCGCGGCAGGAAAGTTGGACACTCCCGGCGCATCAGGAGTTGGGAAGATCTCGACGGTTGGCGTCGTTGGCGGCGGAACCATGGGGCGTGGCATTGCAATGAGCTTCGCTAACGCAGGCATTCCTGTGCGCTTGCTCGAACTGACGGAACAAAAGGCGAACACGGCGGTGGAAGCCATTCGCCTTGAATACCAGCGGCAGATGGATCGAGGCAAGCTCAAAGCTGCTGAGGCGGCTGGCCGCAGTGCGCTGATCCAGGCAGCCCGCAACGAAGGCGAGATCGGCTTGTGCGATCTCGTGGTGGAGGCCGTCTTCGAGGATATGCAAATCAAGCTTGAAATGGCACAGCGCCTGGGGCGGGCCTGCCGGGACGGTGCAATCATCGCCAGCAATACCTCGACCCTGGACATTGATCGTCTGGCGCAGGCCAGTGGCCGGCCTGCCGACTTTGTGGGGCTGCACTTCTTCAGTCCAGCCAACATCATGAGGCTGGTGGAGGTGGTGCGCGGCAAGGGCACCTCTGCAAACACGCTGGCCACCGTCGTGGAGGTGGTTAAGCGCATTGCCAAGGTTCCCGTGATCACCGGTGTGTGCTGGGGTTTTGTCGGCAATCGGATGCTTGAACCTTATTTGCGAGAGGTCGAGTCGCTGCTTCTGGAAGGGGCGTCGCCTTCGCAGATCGACCATGCCATCGAGGGATTCGGCATGGCCATGGGACCTTGCCGAATGATGGATCTGGCTGGTGTGGATGTCGTGGCCAAGGTCGTGGAAGAGCAAGCAAAGGAAGGCCGTCTTCCAGAGGATCCCCTGTACCGCATCGTGTCGCGTCACCTTGCATCCGTAGGACGGCATGGGCAGAAAACGGGGGAAGGCTTCTATCGGTATGAGGGCCGCGTCGCCGCAGATGATGTGGATACACATTCGCTGGTGCAAGCCATGGCTGCCCGGCATGACGTGAAGCAAAGGCAGGACATTTCCTCCGAAGAGATCGTTGAGCGCTGCATGCTGCCGCTGATCAACGAAGGCTACCGCCTCCTGGCGGAAGGGATCGCCTCCCGGTCATCCGACATCGACGTGGTTTGGCTGACGGGCTACGGCTTTCCACAGGCTCTTGGCGGGCCGATGTACCACGGAGAACGCCTCGGGGCAGCACATCTGCTGAAGCGCCTGTCGCATTACGGCAGCACGCAGGGAAATATCTGGAACTACTGGACGCCGGCAGCCATGCTGGCAGCACACGCGGGAGGCAACCCATGAGAGAAGCAGTGATCGTGTCCACGGCCCGCACGCCCATCGCGCGAGCCTACAAAGGGGCATTCAACGACATCAAATCGCCCACGCTGATGGCGCACGCACTGAGAGCGGCGCTTGAGCGCTCGGGCATCCATGCGGACGAGATCGAAGACGTCGTGATCGGCACCGTGCTCAGCAGTGGCACTGCTGGGATGAACCTGGCACGCAACGGCGCGCTTGCCGCAGGGTTTGGCGTCGCTGCGCCTGGCCAAACCATGGATCGGCAGTGCGCCTCTGGCCTGATGGCGATTGCGACAGCGGCCAAGCAGATCATCGTCGATGGTATGGAGGTCGTGGTCGCCGGCGGCCAGGAGAACATCAGCGCCGAGCAAAAGTCGTACTTCGACGCGGCGTCGGCTGCAGCCGATCCTGCCGTGGTGGCGCAGGTTCACCATGCCTATATGCCTATGCTGAAAACGGCAGAGTTTGTCGCCGCCAAGTACGCAATCACCCGGGCCGAGCAGGACGCATTCGCGCTCCTTTCCCAACAACGCGTAGGGAAGGCACAGCGCGACGGCCTCTTCGACAATGAGATCATTCCCGTCACTGCGCGCATGCGGCTGCAGGACAAGGAGACCGGCGCTACGAGCTTCAAGGATGTGACGCTCGACAAGGATGAGGGGGCACGCCCTGACACCACGCTCGAAAGCCTGGCCAAACTCAAACCGGTGATTGAAGGCGGCAGCATCACCGCTGGCAATGCCAGCCAGTTGTCCGACGGGGCATCCGCTTGCGTCCTAATGGAAGGCGCGGCAGCAGCACGCCGTGGCCTGAAGCCACTGGGCATCTACAAGGGAATCGCCGTGGCAGGACTGGCGCCTGAGGAAATGGGCATTGGCCCTGTGCTCGCGGTGCCGAAGCTGTTGCGCCAGCACGGGCTTTCCGTGGACGACATCGATTTGTGGGAGCTCAATGAGGCGTTTGCGTGCCAGGCGCTTTATTGCCGGGATCGCTTGGGCATCGACCCGGATAAGTTCAATGTCAACGGCGGTGCGATTGCGATCGGCCACCCCTACGGCATGAGCGGTTCGCGCCTAGTGGGCCATGCCCTGCTGGAGGGGCGCCGGCGCGGAGCCAAACATGTCGTTGTCACTATGTGCGTGGGCGGCGGCATGGGCGCAGCGGGACTTTTCGAGGTGATTCTATGAACGCGCAGCAACTCTTCAGCCTTGAGGGGCGTGCGGCCCTGATCTCCGGAGCTTCCAGCGGCATTGGCTTGCACATCGCAAGAACCTTCGCACAAGCCGGCGCCAAGGTCGTACTGTGCGCGCGCCGGCTCGACCGCATTGAGGAGGCGGCCGCTGCGTTGCGCGCCGAAGGACTGGCAGCCCAAGCGGTCGTCTTGGATGTGACCCGACCGGAAACGATTGCCGATGCCTGGACAGCGGCCGAGCGGCAAGTCGGTCAAGCCGTGGATATTTTGTTCAACAACGCCGGAGTGCTGTACACCGAGCGTTTCATAGAACAGCAAATCGAGCGTATCGACACCGTGTTCGACACGGATCTTCGAGGGGCGTTCCTGATGGCTCAGCAGGCCGCGCGCAGCATGGTGGCTGGTGGGGGCGGCTGCATCATCAATGTCGCCTCGACATCCGGCCTGCGTGCGGGGGGATCGCTGGCCAGCTACGGGGCGGCCAAGGCCGGACTGATCCACCTGACGAAGATCATGGCGCTGGAGCTGGCCAGCGGCAACGTCCGCGTCAATGCCTTGTGTCCCGGCAACTTCGAGACGGAAATGCATGCCCAGTTCGAAGAAAAGGGCTTTGCCGAGGCTATCCGCAAGAAGATTCCCATGCGCAGTTTTGGCAAACCCGAACAGCTCGATGGGGCGGCGCTTCTGCTCGCTTCAGAGGCGGGAAGCTACATCACGGGCGTGGCGCTGCCCGTTGACGGTGGGCAGGTGCTGACATGGATGTAAGCCGTCCCCCCCCAAACGGCCGCAGGTGCGGCTTGACCCTCGGCACCGTGCTGGCCAGCGGCGTGGCGGCTGGTGGCAATCGGCAGATCATCACGCATGGCGGGATGCGCTTTGGCTATCCCGAACTAGACCAGCGGGTGCGACGCCTGGGGGCTGTCCTCTGCGCACTCGGAGTCTCGGCGGGGACGCGCGTGGCGATGCTCGACCGTGACACGCACCGCTATCTGGAGGCCTATTTCGCGGTGCCCATGCTGGGGGCGGTGCTCATGACCGCGAACATCCGCTTGTCGGCGCAGCAGCTGCGCTACACGCTGGAACACAGCGGGACTCGGTTGGTGCTGGCGGCTGCCGAGTTAGTTCCCCTGCTGAAAGAAGCCTTCGCGGGCGCGGCGGTCATCCCAGAACTGCTGGTGATGGGCGAGGACGGCCAGTACGACGCATTGATGGAAAGTGCCGATGCCTCCTTCGAATTCCCGGACGTCGATGAGGAGAGCGTCGCCACGCATTTCTACACGACGGGCACCACAGGCCTTCCCAAGGGCGTGACCTACACCCATCGGCAGCTTGTGGAGCACACGCTTGCCGTTGGATTTGCCCTGGCCGCCGCAGACGACTACCAGAGCCTGCGACAAGGCGATGTGTACATGCCGTTGACCCCCATGTTCCACGTTCACGCCTGGGGCATGCCGTATATAGCTACCCTGCTCGGATTGAAGCAGGTCTACCCCGGCCGATACGATGCATTGACGCTTCCTGGCCTGATCGCAACGGAGAGGGTCACCTTCTCGCACTGCGTTCCGACAGTGTTGCAGATGGTGCTGGATGAAGCAGAGCGTCAGGGCCAGAGTCTGCATGGGTGGAAGGTCATGGTTGGCGGCTCGGCGATGGCGCCGGCACTGGCTCGACGCGCGATGAAGAGCGGCCTGCAGCCGTTCGCAGGCTACGGCATGTCGGAGACCTGTCCGGTGCTGTGTTTTGCGCGGACGAACGCTCAGGAGGCGTCTGCCTATCCAGAGCGCTTGTGCCGTGTCGGCCATCCGGTGCCACTGGTGCAACTTCAGATCGAGGGTGAGGATCGTCAGCCCGATGCCACGGAGGGGGAACTGGTCGCACGCGCTTCGTGGTTGACCCAGGCTTATTTCGATGACCCGACGGGCAGCGGGCGTCTGTGGGAAGGCGGCCATCTGCATACCGGCGACGTGGCCACTATCGACATGGACGGCGCAGTGCGCATCGTCGACCGACTCAAGGACGTCATTAAATCCGGTGGTGAATGGGTCTCCAGTCTGGATCTGGAGGCAAAACTGCGCGAGCACCCTGCCGTGGATGAGGCTGCAGTGATCGGCATTCCTGATGCGAAGTGGGGCGAGCGACCCTGGGCATTCGTGAAGCTTGCCGCTGCAGCACCGTTGTCCGCTGCAGAAGCGGAGGCAGCGCTGCGCGAACTGCTCCAGTCCCATGTGGCGCAGGGTCTGCTTCCGCGGTTTGCGATCCCCGAGCGCATTGAATTCGTGGATGAGCTGCCCAAGACCAGCGTGGGCAAGCTGGACAAAAAACGTCTGCGGCTGTGGACGAGCGAAGGCGACATGACATGAGCTTGGCCACCCGCGCGGATCGGTCTATCTCGGCCAATGCACAAGCACCCCTCATCAAGCTGTGCGGCATTGGCAAATCCTTTCCCGGGGTGCGTGCGCTGCAGGATGTTTCGCTGTCGCTGTGGCCAGGCGAGGTGCACATGATCATGGGGGAGAACGGGGCTGGCAAATCGACCCTGATGAAGATCATGTGCGGTGCCTACAAGGCGGACGAAGGCCATTTCGAGTACCAGGGGCGGCAAGTTGCGGTGCGCGGGGCGGCGGATGCTCGAAAGCTCGGTGTAGCCGTGATTTTTCAAGAGTATTCACTCGTTCCCTACTTGAACGTCGCGCAAAACATCTTCCTGGGGCGCGAGCCGATGCGCCACATTCCCGGTCTCATCGACCATGCGCGCATGCACCGCGAAGCGGCCGCACTGCTGCAGCGCCTGGGCAGCGACATCGATACCCGGGCGATGGTGGAGAACCTCAGCGTTGCTCAGCATCAGGTCGTCGAGATTGCCAAGGCCTTGTCCCAGGATGCCAAGGTGCTGGTGCTCGATGAGCCGACCGCGGCGCTCTCGGTTCGCGAAGCGGAGCAGCTCTTCAAGCTGGTGGGAGACCTGCGCGAGCAGGGTGTGGCCATGGCGTATATCTCCCATCGCATGGACGAGGTGTTCGCGCTCGGCGACCGTGTTTCCGTGATGCGTGATGGCAAGATGGTCGCGACCCTTACGGCCAACCAGGCGACGCCCGATGAACTGGTGTCGCTGATGGTCGGCCGCAAGGTGAACATGAGTTACTCGCGAGGGGAACGACCCTCGCCAGGGGATGTCGTGCTTCAGGTGGAGAACCTGGCGGGCACAAACGGTCTGGCGCAGGCCTCGCTCCAGGTGCGGGCCCGCGAAATCGTGGGGATCGCCGGCCTGGTCGGCTCCGGACGCACGGAACTCGTGCGCACGATCTTCGGTGCGGATCCCGTGGCGGCCGGTACGGTCACCATTCGTGGCATGCCATTCGCGGGAGGGCCCGCCGATGCGCGCCGCAGAGGTCTGGCACTGATTCCGGAGGATCGCAAGCGCCAGGGGCTGGCACTCGAACGCACCGTCGGGGACAACCTGATCGCCACTTCGCTGCCGCGCCACTTCCGCGCTGGCTGGTTCGTCCCATCGCGGGCAGATCGCCTTGCACGCTCGAAGATCGAGCAACTCTCGATTGCCACGGCCGGCCCACGCAAGCCGGCCGGCAAGCTCTCGGGCGGCAATCAGCAGAAGATCGTCATCGGCAAATGGCTTCTGGACGATGCCGAGCTCTTCATCTTCGATGAGCCTACGCGCGGCATTGACGTGGGTGCCAAGGAGCAAATCTTCGCCCTTATGGGTGGCCTGGTACGGCAGGGGCGCGCGGTACTGATGATCAGCTCCGAAATGGGCGAGATCGTTCGCGTCTGTGACCGCGCCTACGTCATGAAAGACATGCGTATCGTGGGGGAGGTACCCCACGAGCAGCTATCGGAAAGCAGCCTCGTAAGTCTGGCAATGGGAGGAAAGTGACGTGCAAATTACACAAGCCAAACCCAGCTTTTCCCCTCTGCTTCGCGACGTTCCAGGCTGCGCTTGGGCGCTCGTGATTCTTCTGACGGTGCTCTCGGGATCCGCTCCAAATTTCCTCACCACGGGCAACCTGCTCAATGTCGCGAGTCAGGCAACGCTGCTCCTGCTGCTGGCGCTGCCCATGACCTTCGTCATCATGACCGAAGGCCTGGATCTTTCGCTGGGCGCTCTGCTGTCCTTGTGCACTGTGATCTTCGCCATCGTGGTCAAGAGCACGGGTTCGGTGGGCGCAGGGATCCTTGCATGCGTTGCCGTCGGCGCGCTGGTCGGCGCGCTTAACGGGTCGTTGATTGGTCTGTTGGGAATTCCGCCGTTTGTCGCGACACTGGGAACAATGGGTATTGCCACGGGTCTTGCGCTGCTTATGGCGGAGGAGCGGGATCTGATTGGGCTCGGCACCACCGCCCAAGCCGCATGGAGCGGCACCTGGATGGGGATTCCCATACCCGTGTGGATCGCTGTCGGCACCTACGGCTTATTCCACTTCTTATTGAAACATACACGCTTCGGCGTGTCGGTCATCGCGCTGGGCGGTAACGCCGAGGCCCTGAGGCTGGCTGGAAAACGGGTGCTTCCTCGTCTTGTGCTCGTGTATGTGCTTGCTGCTGTTTATGCCGCCATCGCGGGCATCTTGCTTGCAGGACGCATCAATGGCGGAAATCCGACCGCTGCGCAGGGCATGGAATTCGACGCGATTGCAGCGGTGGTGGTGGGCGGGACGCATTTCGTGAAAGGCCGCGGAACGCTCTTCGGAACATTGCTGGGCGTCATCCTCATTACGGTGTTGCGCAATGGCCTGAACCTGGTTGCATTGCCAACATCGATCCAGGTGGCTGCCATTGGTGTCCTCGTCATCGCCGCCCTTGCCATGGAGTCTCGCCGATGAACAACATCCTCTCCAGCGGGTCGCCAGAGTCCCGGATCATTGCATTGCGCCTATTGGCTCTGGGTGTTATCGGCCTGGTTATCGGCAACTTCGCCGACGCCTTTGTCAGCTCCGGCAATCTACTGAACATTCTTCGCCAGGCGAGCCTGCTTTTCCTCGTCGCGTCGGGGCTGACCATCGTCATCATCGCTGGTGGGCTTGACCTGTCGATTGGTGCGAACGTTTCGTTGTCCGCATGCCTTGCTGCTACGGTGATTCAGTCCACCGGCTCCTTGTTGGCGGGGGCAGCAGTAGCGCTTTGCAGTGGACTGGCAATTGGTGCAGTGAATGCCTTTGTTATCTGCGTACTGCGTGTGCCAGCCTTCATTGCGACCTACGGGATGCTGTGGATCGTCCAGGGCATTGCGTATTGGTACATGAGCGGCGCCACCATTCATGGTTTCTCAAGCGAAGTGCGGTACATCGGCAGCGGTTTTGCCGCGGGTATCCCGATTCCCGTCTACATCATGCTCGCATTCCTTTTGTTGGGCACGGTGTTCACTAGGCGTACTACCTTGGGCCAGCAAATCTATGCGATCGGCGCCAACTCAACCACCGCAGGCTTGTCCGGCATACCCGTCAATCGTCGCGTGGCGCTTGTCTATGTCATCAGCGGTGCCATGGCTGGCTTGGCGGCATTGGTCTTTCTGGCGCGCTTGAACTCGGCGGAAGCAGATATCGGTGATTCACTCATGCTGCAAGCGGTTGCGGCCGTCCTCATTGGGGGAACCTCACTTTTTGGCGGTTTGGGCACCCTCACGGGCACCTTGCTGGGTTGCATTGTCCTTGCCGTTGTCCTGAACGGTATGAACCTGTTGTCCATCAGCGCCAGCTGGCAGCCCATCGTTACCGGTGTGATCGTGATTGCGTCAGTTCTCTTCGATGCGCTTGGCCGGCGCCATCGATGAATCCTCCAGGCCGATGTTCCCAATTTCAAGGAGACAACTATGCTCAGAGCATCCCTTACCGCCGCAGCAATGCTGACCATCAGTGTCGCACTGCCGATACAGGCAGCCGCCCAGAGTGGCGAAACCATCGCCGTCTTCACCAAGAACCAGACCAATCCGTATTTTCAGGTTGTCCGTACGGCGGCCGAGACGGCCGCAAAACAGATGAACGCGAAGGTGGTTCAGTACGTGCCAACCAAACCGGATAGCATTCCCGAGCAAATGAGTCAGATCGACGATATGGTCGTGAAGAAGCCAAGCGCCGCGGTGCTCATTCCGGTTAATTACAAGGCCATCTCCGCAGGCGTGGAAAAGCTCAACCACGCGGGAATCCCCGTGGTCACGGTGACAGATCGTACAGAGTCCGGCAAGGTGGCCGTATTCGTGGGTTCAAGCGACTACGACCTTGGCGTCGTGACCGGCAGGCACCTCCTAAAAACTCTGCGCGGTGAAGGCAACGTGATCATTCTTGAAGGCGTCAAGGGCTCGCTCACGAGTTCTGATCGCGTGCGCGGCTTCCAGGATGCGCTCAAGGAGTTCCCGAAGGTCAAGCTCCTGGCAAGCCAGCCCGGGAATTTTGTTCGGCTGACAGCGCTGCAAGTGACCGAAAACCTGTTGCAGACACATCAGAAGGTTGACGGCATCATGGCTGCCAACGATGCGATGGCCAGTGGTGTCATCGAAGCCTTGGAGGGTTCCAATCGAAAGGCACTTGTTGTGGGTATCAACGGGACCCAGGAGGCAATCGACGCCATCAAGAGTGGCAAGCTGCTTGCGTCTGGCGACTACAACGGATTCCTGCAGGGTTGCGTTGGAACGATGGCCGCCATTCGTGCCGTACGCAAGCAGGGCGTGCCGGCCGAAGTTGTCTTCAAGGCGACGATTGTGGACAAATCGAACTACGCGAGCTTTGATGGGCCCCTGGAGAGCCGCCGTTGCCCCGAATGGGCCGACGCACTGAAGCTGGCGGCAGTCAAATAACCTCGATCGTGAGGCGCCAAGCATTAACGGACGGGCGCCATGAAAATTGAGAGGAGTTGCGCAAACCACTGTGGCATGAGTAGCTTCTCGTTCGAGGAGTGATGCAACGATGTTAAGTGTCACACATTGCACGGGATATCTCATATTTTCTTTCGGAAGCATTCCTCGAAACTAATATAGGGATGGCACCAACTACTATGGAATTCCGGCACCTGCGTTGTTTCTTGGTTGTAGCGGACGAGCTTCACTTTGCTCGCGCTGCCGACCGGCTGCATATCGATCAGTCTCCACTGTCTCGTACTATCAAGGAGTTAGAAGAAGAGCTTGGGATCCCTCTTTTCATCCGCACAACGCGTAGCACACGATTGACGAGGGCCGGTCAGCGTTTTCTGGAAAGTGTTCCGCGTGTCTTCACCGCTTTGGAGCAGGCCTGTGACAGTGTGAGATCGGCCTCTGTCGGCTTTCACGATCAGTTGCGCATCGCCTTGTCCGATGGCATCACGCCATCGCGCCTGCCAACTTTACTGGGGGTGATCTCAATTTCGGTGTAATCGGGTTAGGAGTCAAGGGTTAACCCGAATGGCACTTACTTTAGCGCTGCGGCCATTGCGGCCGATCGTGTAAGTGCTTGAAAGCAAAGGGGGGGTGGCTGACCCTGGATCGATAGGATGGTTGGTTACGAAACACCCAACCCATCTCTGCGAAGGCCAGCCAGCATGGATCGTAAAGCGCGAAGCGATTTGCATCAACGCCGCGGCCGCATTGCGCGGCGCTCGAAGTCGACCGATGCGGTGGAGTTCTTCAATGTGCTGACCAGTGAGGAACTGCTGCACACCACCGAGGCGCTGCTGCCCGAACACCGCGAGCGGTTGTATCCGCCGACGGTTGCGCTGTCCATGTTCATGCGCCAGACGCTGGAGGCCGATGGATCGTGCCAGAAGGCGGTCAACGGCTGGGCTGCGCAGCGTGCGGCCGATGGCCTGCGCGCGTGCAGTGTTCGCACCGGTGGCTATTGCAGAGCGCGCCAGCGCTTGCCGCTGCAGATGGTCAGCACTCTGGCACGCCACACCGGGCGCCTGGTCAGCGAGAAGGCCCATGCGCATTGGTTGTGGCGTGGCCGAGCGGTCAAGCTGGTGGACGGCACCGGACTGTCCATGCCCGACACCCCCGAGAACCAGGCCGTGTACCCCCAGCCCAGCACGCAGGCCAAGGGCGTGGGGTTCCCGCTGGCGCGGCTGGTGGTGGTGATCTGCCTGGCCACGGGCGCGGCGCTGGATGCGGCCATCGGGCCGCACCAGGGAAAAGGCAGCGGCGAGCTCAGTCTGGTGCGCCAGGTACTTGGCAACCTGCGCCCGGGCGACGTGATGCTGGCCGATGCGCTGTACTGCAACTACTTCCTGATTGCCACGCTGATGGCGGCCGGCGTGGACGTGTTGTTCGAGCAAAACGGCGCGCGCATCACGGACTTTCGTCGGGGGCACGCGCTGGGCACGCGCGACCACATCGTGCGCTGGCCCAAGCCGAAGGGCCGTCCGCAATGGATGACGCCCGAGCAGTACGCCGACGCGCCCGAGGAGCTTGAGTTGCGCGAATGCAAGGTCCACCATCAGGTGCTGGTCACCACGCTGCGCGAGCACCGGCGCATCGGCAAGGACGATCTGTCGCAGCTGTACGCGCGGCGCTGGAACGTCGAGCTGGACCTTCGCAACCTGAAGACCACCACCGGCATGGACGTGCTGCGCTGCCAGACGCCCGAGATGAATGCCAAGCAGCTATGGGCACACCTGCTGGCCTACAACGTGATCCGCCTGCTCATGGCGCAGGCGGCCAGCAAGGCCGGCAAAGACCCGCGCGCGCTGAGCTTCAAGCACACGGTGCAATTGTGGACCGAGTGGGTGGCGCGAGGGCTGTCGGCCGCGCACGATGGCGGGCGGCTGTTCGCGTTGATCGCGCAAACCAAAGTGGGCAGTCGGCCAGGGCGCATCGAACCTCGCATGCGAAAGCGACGGCCAAAACCCTATCCTTGGCTGAAGACACCCAGGGCCCACGCTCGCAGCCAGGTCAAGCGCTACGGCCATGATTGGGCGACAAAGTAAGTGCCATTCGGGTTAACCCTTTGCTTTCACCTACTCGGAAAGGGAGCATTGCGGCGACCAATGTCTCAATCGATTGAAACTGCCTCGGCCTCCGATCACAGGTTGCGCAACAAAAACCGCAACGCGTCCATCGGCACACCGAAACGCACCAGGCCGCGCGGGGGGCCTTGCCGACAGTGGAGCTTGCATCTACAAACGGCCTTGTTGCGCATCGCGGCGCGGGCCCAGATACGAACCGCTCAGCCGGACTCCATTCGCGGTACGGTGTTGGGCGCGATTGCCGCCCCGCACGGTTTACCGAGCTCACCAGCTGCCGGTCTGACCTGTCAAATGCATCTTCGATTGCACGTCTTGGCTGGAAGAGGAAACGCGTTGAACTTGTTGCGAAGTTGATCGGATGGTGTGACTTACAGCGTTCAGGCCACGCCGGCGTTGCAGATCGGTGCGGGGTCTACGGCCGCTTTACCGGCCTGCCGCTTGGCCTGTGGCTTGATGCTGACGTACTCGGAGTTGAAGCCCTCTTCGCGGGTCATCACCGCCCAAAGGATGCGCGCGTTCTTGTTGGCCATGGCCACGCAGGCCTTTTGCCAGCCCACGCGCGCCGTCAGCTGCGCCAACCACCGCGAGATCGGATCGTCGCGTTTGTCGGCGCTCATGACTGCGGCCTTGGCACCCTGGATCAGGAGCGTGCGCAGGTAGTCATCGCCGCGTTTGGTGATGCGCCCAAGGTGAATCGTGCCGCCGCTGGAAGCCTGGCGTGGCACCAAACCCAGCTAGGCGCCGAATTGGTGGCCACTCTTGAACTGCGTGAAGTCACCCACGCCGGCTGTCAGCGCTGATGCCCCGAGTTCGCCAATTCCGATGACCTTGGCCGCGCGCTTGGCCGCCGGATTAGACCGCGCGTGTTGTCCGACCTGGCGGTCGCACCACCGCATGTGCTCGACGAGCTCGCGCCAGTGCTCGAATGCGCGCTGCAGGACCAGGCGCGCCGTCGTACTGAGCTCGTTGCCCGCGTCTTCGATGATGTCGCTCAAGACGGCGCGCAAGACCTTGGGACTCTTGCCAAACACCAAGCCGAACTCGGTCAGGACACCGCGGATCTGGTTGATGCAGGCCGTGCGCTCTTCCTTCAAGCCTTCGCGTACCCGGTGCAGGCTCATCACCCCCTGCTGCTCGCATGTCTTGACCGGCACGAAGCGCATGCTCGGTCGCGACGCCGCCTCGCAGATCGCCGCAGCGTCGGTGGCGTCGTTCTTGCCGCCCTTTCCTTCCATGCGATACGGGGTGACGAAGTGGGCCGCGATCAGCCGCGGCTCCAACCCCTGAGCGCGCAGCCTGCGTGCCCAGTGGTGCGCGCTCGAGCAGGCCTCCATCGCAACCACGCAACCGGCGGGCAACTGTGCGCACCAGGCGAAGAACTGCTCACGCTTAATCGCCCGCGCTGCCACGCGCTGGCCCGATACATCCACCGCGTGGACTTGAATCACTTGCTTGGCAAGGTCAACGCCGACGCGCGCAATCCGTACTCCTGTGATCTCGTTCATGGGATTCCCCTTTGCGGTTTCAGTTGAGAATCGCGACGCAATCATGGCGCTTCGACACCGCTGCTGGGAGGTGGGAAGTCCCTTCGTATTCGCGGTAGGCGCTCCGCGTGACGCCTGGGCGCTCCATCCCCGAGTTGCGGCACCGTTTGGGAGCGAGGCAATCCCGCCTCGTCCATCGACGGAGCTGCAACCATGGACACGATCACTTCAGCGGCAACCCCGCTGCGTCAACGCATGCTCGAAGACATGCGCCTGCGCAAACTGGAACCTCGCACCCAGGACGCCTACATCTGCGCCGTGCGCAAGCTGGCCGCATATCTGCACCGCCCGCCCGATACGGCCACCGTGGAGGATCTGCGCAACTTCCAGCTGCACCTGGTCGACTCGGGCACCTCGTCCATGACGCTCAACGCCACGCTGACCGGTCTGCGGTTTTTCTTCGACATCACACTGCTGCGCGTGAAGCTGATGGCCCGGATGCAGCCGGTCAAGTTGCCGCACACGCTGCCGGTGGTGCTCAGCCCGCAGGAGGTCTCGCGCCTGATCGCCGCGGCGCGCAACGTCAAGCACCAGGCGGCACTGTCAGTGGCCTATGGCGCCGGCTTGCGTGCCAGCGAGGTCATCGGCCTGAGGGTAACCGACGTGGACGGCGAGCGCATGACGCTACGCGTCGAACAGGGCAAGGGCCGCAAAGACCGCTACGCCATGCTCAGCCCGGTGCTGCTGCAGCGCCTGCGCGTATGGTGGCGCATCGCCCACGCCCAGGGCCGCATGCTGCCCGGTGGCTGGCTGTTCCCGGGCATGAACCCGACGGATCCGCTCACCGCACGCCAACTCAACCGGGCCGTGCACGCCGCGGCCGAGGCGGCCGGCATCGACAAGCGCGTGTCCACGCACACGCTGAGGCACTATGCCGAATACTAGGCAATGCCGCGTCAGCCGCGGCAAGCAGCATGGCCTGCTGATGATGGTGGACGGCGTTCGGCATAGCTTTGTCTCCAGCCACGCTTGGTGGCGCGACTGGAGATGATCGTGACGCAGACCTTCGAGCACCCTCGCCAATCGGCGCACAGCAGTTCTTCCATGGCGTTCGTGGCCGTTTTCGCCGAACGACGCCGTGCCTGTGGTTATCGCCCGGCCTCGATGAAGGCATCCCTTGGTCTGGTCAAGGACTTCGCCGTGTGGCTCGATCAACGCCCGGTACGCAGTCCTGGCACCTGTGCTGACCGTGTGGCCGAATACCTCAACGAACGTTGGACACAGCGGCGCCGAAGGCGCGGCGATGTCCATACGCTGCGCGAGTTCATCGGCTTGATCGAGGGCGACGGACTGACAGGCCATACCGACGTAGTGACTCTGGCCTCCCCAGTCGAACAAGCGCTCCAGGAGTTCGTGAGCTATCTGCGGGACGAGCGAGGCCTCACCCAGGCTTCGATCCGCCTGTACGGTGATGCAGTCGGACGGTTCCTCAGGCACGTGTTTGGCGCAGCGGAGGTGCAGCTGGGCGCTCTCACGCCGGCCGATGTCGTGCGGTTCGTGCAAGCAGAGGCTGCTCGCTTGAACCACGCCAAGCAGGCGCAAGCGATGACGTCGGCGTTGCGTTCGTTCCTGCAGTATGGGCGCTACCGAGGGCAGATCGGTGCGGACTTGCATGCCAGCGTGCCGACCGTGGCGAACTGGTCGCGAACTGGTCGCGAACAGGGCTACCGCGAACCATCTCGGCCGTGCAAGTGCAAAGCCTGCTCGCTGCTTGCGATCGACGAAGTCCCATCGGTCGCCGGGACTACGCGGTGCTGATGCTGTTGTCCCGTCTCGGCTTGCGTGCCGGCGAAGTCGTTGCGCTGACGCTGGAGGACCTCGATTGGGATGAAGGCGCAATTCGTGTGCGTGGACCGGCATTGCGATGCGACCCATTGCCGCTTCCGGCGGACGTCGGCGCAGCATTGGCGGAGTACCTGCGCGAGGGGCGTCCGCCATGCTCAGCACGCAACGTCTTCATCTGTGCGCGCGCACCACGCCAGCCGCTGCGCGGGCCCAGCGCTGTCAGTTGCATCGTGCGCCGCGCCCTGCAGCGCGCCGGCATCGACGCGCCGTTCTATGGGGCGCATCTGCTGCGCCACTCCCTGGCCACCCAGATGCTTGGTGACGGCGCGTCCCTTGGCGAGATCGGCCAGATCCTGCGCCACCGCAATGTGCAGACCACCACGATCTACGCCAAGGTCGATCTGGGCGCGCTGCGCGGGTTGGCCCTGCCCAGGCCGGAAGGCACGTCATGAAGCCGCTGGCCGATTCGATCCAGGACTATCTGGCGCTGCGCCGCAGCCTGGGGTTCAAGTTGCGCGACGCCGGCGCGCGGTTGACCGAGTTCGCCTCGTTCATGGCCCTGAGGCAAGCCGAACACATCACCACGACCCTTGCCCTGGAGTGGGCACAGCAACCTCAGCAGTCCCAGCCGGCGAACTGGGCGCAGCGACTGGGTTACGTGCGCGGCTTCGCGCGCCATCACCGCGCCAGCGATCCGGCCACCGAGGTTCCTGCGCCAGGCCTTTTGCCGTTTCGCCCCGGGCGTGCGCGACCCTACCTGTATGCATCCGAGGAGATCGCTGGCCTGCTCGCTCAGGCGCTCCAACTGCCACCCGTCTCGGGCTTGCGGCACAGAACCCACCACACGCTGTTGGGTCTGCTGAGCGTGACCGGCCTGAGGATCGGCGAGGCGCTGCGCTTGCGGCTGGACGATGTCGACCTGGACGCCGGCGTGCTGACGGTGCGCGGCACCAAGTTCGGCCAGTCTCGACTGGTGCCCATCCACGCCTCGACGTGTGAGGTGCTGGCCGGTTACCGCCGGTGCCGTGCCGAACATCTGGGCGACTGTCAGTCACCGCACTTCTTTGTCACACGCACTGGTCACCCGCTTGATTGTGGCGACGTGCACCGCACCTTCTACCACCTGTCGCGTGCGGTCGGTCTGCGGGGTCCGACCGACAGCCATGGGCCCCGGTTACACGATTTTCGGCATCGATTCGCAGTGGAGACGCTGATGAACTGGTACCGATCAGAGCAAGACATCGAGCGGCGCCTTCCCGTGTTGTCGACCTACCTCGGGCACGTCCATGTGGCCGACACCTACTGGTACCTGAGCGCCCACCCGCAGTTGTTGACGCTGGCGATGGACCGTGTGCAACGACGCTGGGAGGATCGGCCATGACAACGACGCCAGGGTTCCAGGCTCTGCTGCAGGGCTTCTTCACGGATCGGATGATGCGCCAGCGCCAGGCCAGCCCGCATACGATCAGTTCGTACCGTGACAGCTTTCGCTTGCTGCTGCGTTTCGCGCAGCGTCGGATCGGGGTGCAGCCGCAGCGCTTGACCTTCGAGCAGATCGATGCCTCGCTGGTCGCCGCGTTTCTGGAAGACTTGCAGTCTGCCCGCGGCATCAGCGCTGCGAGCCGCAACCTGCGCCTGACGGCGATTCGTTCGTTCTTCCGCTATGCAGCGTTCGAGCTGCCCACGCACGCGGCACAGATCCAGCGTGTACTGGCCATCCCCAGCAAGCGGTGCACACGCGCGCAGATCGGCTTTCTTGCGCGCGAGGAGATCGACGCTTTGCTGCACGCACCTGATCTCCAGACACGCGCGGGCAGGCGTGATCACGCGCTGATGCTGCTGGCGGTGCAGACGGGGTTGCGCCTGTCCGAACTCACCGCATTGCGGCGCGACGACACGGAGCTTGGCGTCGGCGCGCATGTGCGCGTGATCGGCAAAGGCCGCAAGGAACGTGTCACGCCGCTGACCAAGGCGACTGCCCAAGCCCTGCGGGCGCTGCTGCGTGAGATCGACGCCGAACAAGACTTGGTCTTCTGCAGCGCGCGTGGAACGCGCCTGAGCGCCGATGCCGTGCAACACCTGGTGTCCAAGCACGTCGCCCGGGCTGCACAGAGCTGCCCGTCGCTGGCCTGCAAGCACGTGACCCCACATGTGCTACGCCACTCGGCGGCGATGGAATTGCTGCAAGCGGGCGTGGACCGCACTGTGATCGCCATGTGGCTCGGCCACGAATCCATCGAGACGACGCAGATCTATCTGGACGCCAACCTGCAGATCAAACAGGCCGCGCTCGACAAGGTCCAACCGCTGGGCACCAGGACTGGGCGGTTTCGGCCTGACGACAAACTGTTGGCCTTCCTGCAGTCGCTGTGACGCCGAGAACTATGCCGCGGAGCCCAGCGTGCATGCGATCAAGCTCGACTGGGCCCGCTCGTGCCACGCCGCTTACATGCGGCATTGCCTGGTATTCGGCATAGGCGCCACAGCTTCGCCACGCATTTGCTGGAGCGCAAGGTCGACATCCGCGTCATCCAGGTGCTGCTGGGACACAAGAAGCTGGAGACCACATCGATCTACGCCCACGTCGCCACCGACTTGCTGCGTGAGGTGATCGGCCCGCTGGAGCCCATGCCGCCCGCTTGAGGTCACTCTCGTGCAGCGGCCCATCCTGGAGCTCGCCGACATCTTCCGCCAACACGGCCCGGCGTGGCGTGCCGCCCAGCGCGGTCACCTGAGCCTGGGCCAGCTCAAGGTCATGTCGGCCATCGAACAGTGCCGCAGCGCGGCGCTGGGAGGACACGTGTTGCGCTGCGAGGGCTGCGGCACAGACCAGGTCTCCTACAACTCCTGCCGCAACCGGCACTGCCCCAAGTGTCAGAGCGCCGCTGCACAGCGTTGGCTGGACGCACGCCAGGCCGATCTGTTGCCGGTGGACTACTACCACGTGGTGTTCACGCTGCCGGCGCCCATTGCCGACCTCGCGTACCAGAACAAGGCCCTGCTGTACGGGCTGCTGTTCGATCTGGCCGCGGAGGTCTTGCTGACCATCGCCGCCGATCCGAAGCACCTGGGTGCCAGGATCGGCGCCACGCTGGTACTGCACACCTGGGGCTCGGCGCTGACCCACCATCCCCATGTGCATGGCATCGTGCCCGGTGGCGGGATCGCGGCCGATGGCAAGACCTGGGTGGCGTGCCGGCCGGGCTTCTTCCTGCCGGTGCGGGTGCTCTCGCGTCTGCTCCGGCGGCGCTTTCTGGAGGAGCTTGTGCGGTTGCACGACGCTGGCACGCTGCGGTTCTTCGGCGAGCATGCCGCCTTGGCCGACGCGCGGGCGTTCAAGACCTGGCTGGCACCCTTGCGCAAGCTCGAGTGGGTGGTTTATGCCAAACGGCCCTTCGCCGGCCCCGGGGCGGTATTGGCCTATCTGTCGCGCTACACCCACCGGGTAGCGATCTCCAACAGCCGATTGCTTGCACGGGACGAGCGTGGCGTGACGTTCCGTTGGAAGGACTACCGCTCCAAGGGCAGAACGCGCCACAAGATCATGATGCTGTCGCCTCAGGAATTCATGCGCCGCTTCCTGCTGCATGTGCTGCCCGGGGGCTTCCACCGCATTCGGCATTACGGCTTGCTGGCCAACGGCTGCCGCAAGGCCAGCCTGGCCGCAGCGCGCGAACTCTTGCCTGGGGTGCCAGTGCCACTCGCCACGGCTGGCAACGCAGACGTCAGTGCCGACCTTCCTACCGCACGTCCCACCTTCATCTGCCGGCACTGCGGCCATGCCATGGTCATCGTTCAGAGTTTTGCCCGAGGTGCAGAAATCCGCGCACCGCCACTCCCATGACCGGCTCTAGCGCCCCCTTGAACTCGATGCCGATGGTCGATCCGTGCGCACCGGCCGGGTCGCTGCGTGCCCGCTGCAGCCATCGGCCGCGTGCAGCCACTGCCATGCACGGCGGCATGCGCAGCGCCGCACTGCGACGGATCGGCTTGAACCATTCAGGGTCTGTATGCCGCAGCCGAACACCGACAATGACCGCCTCAAGCCCACCACTATCCCCATAGCGCGGGCGCCCTGAACACCCACTGGGGTGTGCTCCGCGGTTTCCTCCACCGAGGCTTGTGCGACACCTGCCCTCAGGTCGTCGCCGAACATCGCTGCGCGCTAGTCTCCGGGCAGGTATCTCACAACCATAAACAGAACCATGCCTAATGGTCGCATGGAACCAATCGACCAAACTGATAGGCTACGAATGGCTACAGCAAGGCTATGGTTGGGCTACAAACAAAAACGCCCACTTGTTAGTGGGCGTTTACTTTCATCGGAAACCGCTTGAATATTGGTTGCGCGAGAAGGATTTGAACCTCCGACCTTTGGGTTATGAGCCCAACGAGCTACCAGACTGCTCCATCGCGCGGCAGACTTAAATTATATCCGAATTTTCAGCCTTCTGCGCTCGTATCACCCGATTCCTCGGCGCGATCGACAAGCTCGACGAAAGCCATGGGCGCATTGTCGCCCACGCGGAAACCCATCTTCAGGATGCGGGTGTAGCCACCCGGACGGGCCTTGAAGCGGTGACCGAGGTCGTTGAACAGCTTGGTCACGCTGTCACGGTCACGCAGGCGGTTGAAGGCCAGGCGGCGATTGGCGACGGAGTCTTCCTTGGCCAGGGTGATCATGGGCTCGATCACGCGGCGCAGTTCCTTGGCCTTCGGCAGCGTGGTCTTGATGGCCTCGTGCTCAATGAGCGAGTTCATCATGTTCTGCAGCATCGCAAGGCGGTGCGAGCTGGTGCGGTTCAGTTTACGGAGGCCGTGTCCGTGGCGCATGGTGCTTTCCTTATGAGTAATTAAATCGGGCAGCCGTATCAGGTACTGCCCGAGGCACTGGTCCCGTCAGGGAACCGAAAATTATAACTTAACGCTTGTCGAGACCAGCCGGCGGCCAGTTCTCCAGCTTCATGCCCAGCGTGAGACCGCGCGAAGCCAGAACTTCCTTGATTTCGTTGAGCGACTTGCGCCCCAGGTTCGGGGTCTTGAGCAGCTCGTTCTCGGTGCGCTGGATGAGGTCGCCGATGTAGTAGATGTTCTCGGCCTTGAGACAGTTGGCCGAACGCACCGTGAGTTCGAGCTCATCCACGGGACGCAGCAGGATCGGGTCGAAGGTGGCGCCGCTGGCCGCCCGCGCGCCCGTGGCCTGGCTTTCGAAGATCTCGCCGCCGTCGAGCTGGGCGAACACGGCCAGCTGCTCGACCAGGATCTTGGCGGACGCACGCACGGCTTCTTCGGCCGAGATGGCACCGTTGGTCTCGATCTCCAAGACCAGCTTGTCCAGATCGGTGCGCTGCTCGACGCGGGCACTCTCCACCGTGTAGCTCACACGCTTGACGGGCGAGAAGGACGCGTCCAGCACGATGCGGCCGATCGACTTGGTCGATTCGTCCGCGAAACGGCGCAGATTGCCCGGCACGTAGCCGCGGCCCTTTTCGACCTTGATCTGCATGTCCAGCTTGCCACCGGCAGACAGGGTGGCAATCACGTGGTCGGGGTTGACGATCTCGACGTCGTGGGGCGTCTGGATGTCGCGTGCGGTCACAACGCCCTCGCCATCCTTGCGCAGGCTCAGCGTGACCTCGTCGCGGTTATGGAGCTTGAACACCACTCCCTTGAGGTTCAACAGGATGTTGACCACATCCTCCTGGACACCGTCGATGGACGAGTACTCGTGCAAGACACCGGCAATCGTCACCTCGGTTGCTGCGTAACCCACCATGGACGAGAGCAGGACACGCCGGATGGCGTTGCCCAGCGTGTGGCCGTAGCCACGCTCGAAAGGCTCCAGTTCGACCTTGGCGCGGTTGTGGCCAAGTTGTTCGACATTGATTGCCTTGGGTTTCAGCAAATTGGTTTGCATGCAGACTTCCTCTCAATGCCCCCAGCTCGTTACACCGGTAAGGCTGATGAAGCACCTAAACCGCGATGCCTCGCGGTTCAGGAACGGGTTACGCCAACGTAACGGCTATGGATCAACGCGAATACAACTCAACGATCAGGGATTCGTTGATGTCTGCACCAAACTGGTCGCGATCGGGCACTTGTTTGAAGGTACCTTCCACCTTGTCGGCATTCACTTCGACCCAGGCCGGCATACCCACTTGCTGGGCCAGCTGCAGTGCCTCGACGATGCGCGCCTGCTTCTTGGACTTTTCGCGCACGGCCACGACGTCACCGGTCTTCACCAGGTAGGAGGCGATATTGACGCTCTGGCCGTTGACCGTGATCGCCTTGTGGGACACCAGCTGGCGCGCCTCGGCGCGCGTGGAGCCAAAGCCCATGCGGTACACGACGTTGTCCAGGCGGGACTCGAGCAAGGCCAGCAGGTTGGCGCCGGTGTTGCCCTTGCGGCGCTCTGCGGCCTCGAAGTAACGGCGGAACTGCTTCTCCAGCACGCCGTACATACGCTTGACCTTCTGCTTTTCGCGCAGCTGCAGGCCGTAATCGGAGGTACGGGCACCGGAGGTGCGGCCGTGCTGACCAGGCTTGGAGTCGAACTTGGCCTTGTCGGCGATGGAGCGACGGGCGCTCTTGAGGAACAGGTCGGTGCCTTCGCGGCGGGAGAGTTTGGCCTTGGGGCCGAGATAACGTGCCACTTCTATATCCTTGAATTGTCTGCTTCCGCAGCGGACTGCGGGAGCCACCATCGCACCAGGCGATCGGTGGCGGTGGGCTTAGTGAAAAAAATCAGATGCGGCGGCGCTTTTGCGGGCGGCAGCCGTTGTGCGGAACGGGCGTCACGTCGGAGATGGACGTGATGCGGATGCCCAGGGCACCCAGCGCGCGCACAGAAGATTCACGGCCGGGGCCAGGACCCTTGATTTCGACGTCCAGGTTCTTGATGCCCTGTTCGATGGCGGCGCGACCCGCCACTTCGGAGGCCACCTGCGCTGCGAAGGGAGTGGACTTGCGCGAGCCCTTGAAACCCTGACCACCCGAGGAAGCCCAGGACAGTGCGTTGCCCTGGCGATCGGTGATCGTGATGATGGTGTTGTTGAAGGAGGCGTGCACGTGGGCGATGCCGTCCGACACGTTCTTGCGAACCTTCTTGCGCACGCGCTGCGCAGCGTTATTGGCGGGAGACTTGGCCATATGGATCTTTCAATCTTACTTCTTCAGTGCCGCTGCACCCTTGCGCGGGCCCTTGCGGGTGCGGGCGTTGGTGCGTGTGCGCTGGCCGCGCATGGGCAGGCCACGGCGATGGCGGAAGCCGCGATAGCAGCCGATGTCCATCAGGCGCTTGATGTTCATCGTGGTTTCACGGCGCAGGTCACCTTCGATGGTGAACTGGGCGATCTGGTCACGAATCTTCTCCAGATCGGCGTCGGTCAATTCCTTGACCTTCTTGGAATAAGCGATTCCACATGCTTCGCAGATTTTGCGAGCACGGGTGCGCCCAATCCCGTAGATGGCCGTCAGGCCAATCTCGGTGTGCTGATGGGGCGGGATGTTGATACCAGCGATACGAGCCATGTGCGTCCTCTAATATTTCCCAATCAACCTTGGCGCTGCTTGTGGCGCTGATCCGTGCAGATCACGCGCACCACGCCCTTGCGGCGGATGATTTTGCAGTTGCGGCAGATTTTCTTGACCGAAGCCGAAACTCTCATTGCATTCTCCTAAACTCTTGTCCAATCGTCCCGGCCCACTGCGCGGAACACAAAACACGTGCCCGCGATGGATCGAAGGGCATCAATAAACCGTTGTTTCTCTGGCGAACCCACCACTATAGCGCATTTACCAAAGGCACGTCGGAATCAGGTACCTGGTGTCGTCTTGAAGTTGGCCTTCTTCAGCAGCGATTCGTACTGCTGCGACATCATGTAGTTCTGCACCTGGGCCATGAAGTCCATCGTCACCACGACGATGATGAGCAACGAGGTGCCGCCGAAATAGAACGGCACGTTGTACTTCAGGATCAGGAACTCGGGCAGCAGGCACACGAAGGTGATGTACACGGCACCGGCCAGCGTCAGGCGTACCAGGATCTTGTCGATGTAGCGCGCCGTGTGCTCGCCTGGCCGAATGCCGGGGATGAAGGCCCCGCTCTTCTTCAGGTTGTCTGCAGTTTCACGGCTGTTGAAAACCAGCGCCGTGTAGAAAAAGCAGAAGAACACGATGGCAGCCGCATAGAACATCACGTACACCGGCTGCCCGGGCGTCAGGGCGCCAGAGATGTCACGCAGCCAGCGCATGGACTCGCCAGCGCTGAACCAGTTCACGATCGTCGCCGGCAACAGGATGATTGACGAGGCGAAGATCGGCGGAATCACGCCGGACATGTTCAGCTTCAGGGGCAGATGGGACGATTGCCCGCCATACACCTTGTTGCCGACCTGGCGGCGCGCATAGTTCACCAGGATCTTGCGCTGACCACGCTCGACGAACACGACGAAGTAGGTCACCAGCGCCACGACGATCACGATGAAGATGGCCGCCAGGATGCTCATCGCACCCGTGCGCACCAGCTCCAGCAAGCCACCGATGGAACTGGGCAGACCGGCCGCGATACCCGCGAAGATCAGGATGGAGATGCCGTTGCCCAAACCTCGCTCGGTAATCTGCTCGCCCAGCCACATCAGGAACATGGTGCCAGCCGTCAGGCTGACCATTGCCGTCATCCGGAAGCCGAAGCCGGGGCTCAGCACCAGGCCGGCCGAGCTTTCGAGAGCGACCGCGATGCCCAGCGACTGGAACACCGCGAGGCCCACGGTCCCGTAGCGCGTGTATTGCGTGATCTTGCGGCGACCCGCCTCCCCTTCCTTCTTCATCTGCTCGAACGTGGGAAGCACGTAGGTCATCAGTTGCATGATGATCGATGCCGAGATGTACGGCATGATCCCCAGCGCGAAGACCGTGAAGCGCGAAAGCGCTCCACCCGAGAACATGTTGAACAGGTTGAGGATGCCGCCCTGCTGGCCACTGAACAGCTGCTGCAGCTGTGCGGGGTCGATTCCCGGAACGGGAATGTGCGCCCCCACGCGGTACACCACCAACGCGAGCAACAAGAACACCAGTCGCCGGCGCAGATCACCAAACTTACCGGTTTTTGCCAGTTGAGCTGCGTTAGTAGCCACAGATGCCTTTCTTCAGAACCAAATCAGGCCAGGCTGCCGCCAGCCGCTTCGATCGCGGCCTTGGCACCCGCCGTGGCACCGATGCCCGTGAGCTTCACGGCCTTGGTGAGTTCGCCACTCTTGATGACCTTCACCACCTGGGCCAGGGCGGGCACGAGCCCGGCCTGCTTCAGGGAAAGAACGTCGATCTCAGCCTGGTCGAGCGCATTCAGCGCCGAAAGGGTGATCTCGGCATTGAACTTGAGCGACTGCGACTTGAAGCCGCGCTTGGGCAGGCGACGCTGCATGGGCATTTGACCGCCTTCGAAGCCGACCTTGTGGTAGCCGCCCGAACGCGACTTCTGGCCCTTGTGGCCGCGGCCGGCCGTCTTGCCCAGGCCGGAGCCGATACCACGACCGACACGGCGCTTGGCGTGCTTGGCTCCTGCTGCGGGCTTGATGCTATTGAGTTCCATCATCAACCTCTCAGAGGACTTTGACCAGATAGCTGATCTTGTTAATCATGCCGCGCACCTCAGGCGTGTCCTTGAGTTCGCTCACGCTGTTGAGCTTGCGAAGCCCCAGGCCACGAACCGTGGCGCGATGCGATTCCTTGGTGCCGATGGGGCTGCGCACCAATTGAATCTTGATGGTTTGTTGCGTTGTCATTGAGCCTCCCAATCAAGCGGCAAACAGGTCTTCGACCGTCTTGCCACGCTTGGCGGCCACTTCGGCCGGCGTAGTGGAATTGGCCAGGGCGTCCAGCGTTGCACGAACCATGTTGTAGGGGTTGGACGACCCGTGGCTCTTGGCCACGATGTCGGTGATGCCCATCACCTCGAACACGGCGCGCATCGGGCCGCCGGCGATGATGCCGGTACCCTTGGGGGCCGGAGCCATCATCACGACGGCGGCGCCATGGTGGCCGGTCACGTTGTGATGGATCGTGCCGCTCTTGAGGGACACCTTCATCATCTTGCGACGCGCTTCTTCCATGGCCTTCTGCACGGCAGCGGGCACTTCCTTGGACTTGCCCTTGCCCATGCCGACGCGGCCGTCGCCATCGCCGACCACGGTCAGTGCAGCGAAGCCGAGGATACGACCGCCCTTCACGACCTTGGTCACGCGGTTGACCGCGATCATTTTCTCGCGCAGACCGTCGTCACGACCTTCGTCTTGCACCTTGGGTTGAAATTTCGCCATTTTTATCCGCTCCGCTTAGAACTGCAGGCCGGCTTCACGGGCCGCCTCAGCCAGGGCCTTCACGCGGCCGTGATACGCAAAACCTGCGCGATCAAACGCGACCTTCTCGATACCGGCGGCCTTCGCCTTTTCGGCGATGCGCTTGCCGATGATCTGGGCCGCGGCGGTGTTGCCACCCTTGCCGGAGCCGCCGAGCGACTTGCGCACATCGGCCTCGGCCGTGGAGGCGCTGGCCAGCACCTTGGTGCCGCAGCCAGAGATCACGCTGGCGTAGATATGGAGGTTCGTACGGTTGACCGTCAGACGCGCGATGCCTTGCTGGGCAATGCGGATGCGGGTCTGGCGGGCACGACGAAGACGCTGCTCTTTCTTGGTCAACATGCTGCAGCTCCTTACTTCTTCTTGGTCTCTTTGATCACGACCTTCTCATCCGCATAGCGGATGCCCTTGCCCTTGTAGGGCTCGGGAGGACGAACGGCGCGGATCTCGGCAGCCAGCTGGCCCACCACCTGGCGGTCGGCACCCTTGATCACGACTTCGGTCGGAGTGGGGGTGGCCACGGTGATGCCGGCGGGCATCTCGAAGTTCACGGGGTGCGAGAAACCGACGTTCAGGTTCAGCTTGCTGCCGGAAGCAGCGGCCTTGAAACCCACGCCGATCAGCGTGAGCTTCTTCTCGAAGCCCTTGCTGACGCCCTGCACCATGTTGTTCACCAGCTGGCGCACGGTGCCGCTCATGGCGTTGGCTTCACGCGAATCATTGACCGGCTCGAAGCTCAGCTTGCCGTCGTTGCTGGACACCTTCACCAGCGCATTCTGCGCGAGCGACAGCGTGCCGCCCGAACCCTTGACGCTGATCTGGTCGTCCTTGATGGACACATCCACGCCTGCGGGGATGCTTACCGGGGATTTACCTACACGGGACATTTCAGTCTTCTCCTCAATGCCACGTCAAGCGACATAGCAAAGCACCTCGCCACCGACACCGGTAGCGCGCGCCTTGCGATCGGTCATCACACCCTTGGGCGTCGTGACGATTGCCACACCCAGGCCGTTCATGACTTGCGGAATGGAGTCGCGGCCCTTGTACACGCGCAGGCCGGGACGGCTCACGCGCTCGATGCGCTCGATCACGGGGCGACCGGCGTAGTACTTCAGGGTGATTTGGAGTTCAGACTTGCCACCGTCGGCCTTCACTTCGAAGCCGTCGATGTAACCCTCGTCCTTCAGCACCTGCGCGATGGCGACCTTCACCTTGGAGGAAGGCACCGACACGGTGGCCTTGGACACCATTTGCGCATTGCGAATGCGGGTCAGCAAGTCAGCGATGGGATCACTCATGCTCATGTTGTATCTCTCCTGCTGCGCTTACCAGCTGGCCTTGGTGACACCGGGGATGTCGCCGGCGAATGCCAGTTCACGGATCTTGGCGCGGCCCAGACCGAATTGACGGAAGGTGCCGCGGGGACGACCGGTGATTTCGCAGCGGTTGCGCTGGCGCGTGGGGTTGGCGTTGCGAGGCAACTTCTGCAGGCCCAGGCGAGCGGCTTCGCGCTCTTCGTCGCTGCGCTTGGCGTCGCCGGCGATGGCCTTCAGTTCCGCGTACTTGGCGGCGTACTTGGCGGCCAGTTTTTCGCGCTTGAGTTCGCGCTGGATCAAAGCTACTTTAGCCATACGCTGCCTTTAGTTCTTGAACGGGAAACGGAAAGCCGAGAGAAGTGCCTTGGCCTCTTCATCGGTCTTGGCCGTCGTGGTGATGCTAATGTTGAGGCCGCGCAAGGCGTCCACCTTGTCGTACTCGATCTCGGGGAAGATGATCTGTTCCTTGACGCCGATGTTGTAGTTGCCACGGCCGTCGAAAGCGCGGCCGGAGATACCACGGAAGTCGCGCACGCGGGGCAGCGCGACCGTCACGAAGCGGTCCAGGAATTCATACATCTGCGCGCCGCGCAGCGTCACCATGCAGCCGATGGCCTGGCCTTCGCGGATCTTGAAACCGGCAATGGCCTTCTTGGCCTTGGTCACCACGGGCTTCTGGCCTGCGATCTTGGTCAGGTCGGCCACGGCGTTGTCCATGATCTTCTTGTCGGCCACGGCCTCGCTCACGCCCATGTTGAGCGTGATCTTGGTCAGACGCGGGACCTGCATGGGCGAGGTGTAGCCGAACTGCTTGATCAGTTCGGGAGCGATCTTTTCGCGATAGAGTTGTTGCAGTCGTGCCATATGGACTCCTTAGGCCGCCTTGATTTCGGCGCCGTTGGACTTGAACACGCGCACGCGCGTTCCGTCGGCCTGCACCTTGATGCCCACGCGGTCGGCCTTGCCGGTAGCGGCATTGAAGATGGCCACGTTGGATTGGTGGATGGGCATGGCCTTTTCCACGATGCCGCCGGTGGTGCCCTTCATGGGGTTCGGCTTGACGTGCTTCTTGACCAGGTTGATGCCTTCGATGACCAGATGGGAGTCATCCTTGCGCAGCGTAACCGTGCCGCGCTTGCCCTTGTCGCGCCCAGCGATCACGATGACTTCGTCGCCCTTGCGGATCTTGTTCATGGCCCGTCCTTCAGAGAACTTCGGGAGCCAGGGACACGATCTTCATGAAGCGCTCGGTACGCAGTTCACGCGTCACGGGGCCGAAGATGCGGGTGCCGATGGGCTCCAGCTTGGAATTGAGCAACACGGCGGCGTTGCCATCGAACTTGACGAGCGAGCCGTCGCCGCGGCGAATACCCTTCGCCGTACGAACGACCACAGCGCTGTAGATCTCGCCCTTCTTGACGCGACCACGCGGTGCAGCCTCCTTCACGCTCACCTTGATGATGTCGCCAACGCTTGCATAGCGACGCTTGGAACCGCCCAGCACCTTGATGCACAGGACGGACTTCGCGCCGGTATTGTCGGCAACGTCTAACCGAGATTCTGTTTGGATCATTTCAATATTCCCAACTTGCACCAGCACATCCCGACAGCCCCAGAGTCTTCTCGAGGGCTGCGAGCAGCCAGTCAGTCTTGGGCCCGTCGTCCACGCCGCGAACCATTTCGCAGCGCTTCCACTGGGCAGAAACCTCGCGCATTTCACGCGAAGCCGTGCATTATGTCCGTAGCGGAAAGCGAAGTCAAGCACCCACCAGGAAAACGGTCAGGCGGGCAGGTGCTGGTACTGCTGCGCCAGGGCTTGGAAGGCCGCCAGCTGCGGATCTCGCCCCAGTTCTTCCTGCAGGATGGCCGCCACGCGCGGGGCCAGCCGGGCGGCCAGGCGCGCGTCGAGGAACAGCAGGCGGCTGCGCCGCGCCAGCATGTCTTCCACCGTGCGCGCGTATTCATGGCGCGCCGCGAAGCGCACCATGGCCTCGCTCAGGCCTTCGGCCAGCCACTGGTCCGCGCCAGGCAGCTGCAGCACGGCAGCCGCGTCGAGGCCATAGGAGTGCAGCCCCTGCGCATCGCACATGCGCCGGCGCGGCGGCTCCAGGGGCGCCCCTGCCAGGGGCAGCCGCTGGGTGACGCCGGCCGCCCGCGCGGGCAGCAGGCCCTCGTCGAAGCATTTTTTCAGCACGTCCTCGGCCATGGCGCGGTAGGTGGTCCATTTGCCACCGGTGACGGTGACCAGGCCGCTTGCGCTGGCCAGCACCGTGTGCTCGCGGCTGATGGCCTTGGTGTTGCCGCCCTCGTCGTCCTGCGGCTTGACCAGCGGGCGAAGACCCACCCAGATGCTGCGAACGTCCTCGGGGAGCGGCGCGCGGCGCAGGTACTTGGCCGACTCGTTCAGGATGAAATCGACCTCTTCCTTGAACGCGAGCGGCTCGCGCGCCAGGTCCTGGCGCGGGCTGTCGGTGGTGCCCAGGATGAGCTTGCCCAGCCAGGGCACGGCAAAGAGCACGCGTCCGTCCGCCGTCTTGGGCACGAGCAGGGCGTGGTCGGAGGGCAGGAATTCGCGGTCCACGACGATGTGCACGCCCTGGCTGGGCGCGACCATGGGCCGCACGGGCCGGCCCAGGGCCTGGCCGTCCTGCTGGCGCAGTTCGTCCACCCACACGCCGGTGGCGTTGACCACGGCGCGCGCGCGCAGATCGAAGCGCCGGCCGGTCTCCGCGTCCTCGCAGACCAGGCCGACGAGCTTGCCGCCCTCGTGCAGCAGGCCGCGCGCGGGGCAGTAGTTGACCAGCAGCGCGCCCCGCTGCGCGGCCGTGCGCGCCAGGGCCAGGGCCAGGCGGGCATCGTCGAACTGGCCGTCCCAGTACTTGACGCCGCCCTTGAGCCCCTCGGCGCGCACCGTGGGCAGGCAGCGCAGCGTATCCATGCGCCCGAGGAATTCGGTCGCGCCCAGGCCGGCCTGGCCGGCCAGGGCGTCGTACATCTTCAGGCCCACGCCGTAGAACGGCGTCTCCCACAGCTTGTACGAGGGCATGACGAAGGCCAGCGGCTGCGCCAGGTGCGGCGCATTGTGCAGCAGCGTGGTGCGCTCGTGCAGCGCCTCGCGCACCAGGGCGATGTTGCCCTGGGCCAGGTAGCGCACGCCGCCGTGCACGAGCTTGGTGGCGCGCGAGGAGGTGCCCTTGGCGAAGTCGTGCGACTCCACCAGCACCACGGAAAAGCCCCGGGCTGCAGCGTCCAGCGCCACGCCCAGGCCGGTGGCGCCGCCGCCGACCACCGCCAGGTCGTAGGTGCGGGGCTGGGCCAGGCGCGCCAGCAGCTCGGCACGGTCGGTGGTCAGGGGCGGGTCTTGGCTTGGAGTGTTCATACCGGCCTTCGCGCGGCGCCATTCGCGGGCCGCAGATGTTCGAATATTTTCGTTTATTTTCCTTTTTGATTATATTTCTTCTTATGTGACACTGTGAACCCCTCACCCCGCCGCCGCCGACCGTGAACCACAATCCCCGCCAACTCCAGCTGCTGGCCCATGTCCACGAGCACCGCAGCGCCAGCGTGGAGCATCTCGCCGAGGCCCTGGGCGTGACGCTGCAGACCGTGCGCCGCGACGTGCAGCGCCTGGCCGAGCAGGGCCTGGTGGCGCGCTTTCACGGCGGCGTGCGCCTGCCCGGCTCCACCGTAGAGAACCTGGCCCACACCCAGCGCGAGAGCCTCAACGCCGAGGGCAAGGCCCGCATCGCGCGCGCGGTGGCGGCCCAGGTGCCGCAGGGCTGCTCGCTGATCCTCAACATCGGCACCACCACCGAGGCCGTCGCGCGCGCACTTCTGCAGCACCGGGGCCTGCGCGTCATCACCAACAACCTCAACGTCGCCGCCATCCTGTGCGAGAACCCCGATTGCGAGGTGATCGTGGCCGGCGGCGTGGTGCGCGCGCGCGACCGCGGCATCGTGGGCGAGGCGGCGGTGGATTTCATCCGCCAGTTCCGCGTGGACATCGCGCTCATCGGCATCTCGGGCATCGAGAGCGACGGCACGCTGCGCGACTTCGACCTGCGCGAGGTAAAGGTGGCGCAGACCATCGTCGCGCAGGCGCGCGAGGTCTGGCTGGCCGCCGACCAGAGCAAGTTCAACCGCCCGGCCATGGTGCAGCTGGCCACGCTCGACCAGATCGACCGGCTGTTCACCGACGCGCCGCCGCCCGAGCCCTTCCCCGCCCTGCTCCAAGAGGCGCAGGTGCGGTGCACCATCGCCTGATTCTTTCTTCCGACCCGCGCCATGACCTACCTGCTCGCCCTCGACCAAGGCACCTCCAGTTCGCGCAGCATCGTCTTCGACGCCCAGGGCCGCGTGGTGGCGCAGGCGCAGCAGGAGCTGCCGCAGATCTACCCGCGGCCCGGCTGGGTGGAGCACGACCCGCGCGAGATCTGGCGCACCCAGCTCGCCACCGCGCGCGAGGCCCTGGCGCGGGCGGGCCTGTCGGCGGGCGGCATCCACGCGCTGGGCATCACCAACCAGCGCGAGACCACGGTGCTGTGGAACCGCGCGACGGGCCAGCCCGTACACCACGCCATCGTCTGGCAGGACCGGCGCGCCGAGCCCGCGTGCGCGCGGCTGCGCGCGCAGGGCCATGCCGGCCTGATCCAGTCACGCACCGGCCTGCTGATCGACGCGTACTTCTCGGCCACCAAGCTGCAATGGCTGCTGGACAACGTGCCCGGCGCCCGCGCGCAGGCCGAGCGCGGCGAGCTGGCCTTCGGCACGGTGGACAGCTGGCTGATCTGGCAGCTGACCGGCGGGCGCCGCCACGTCACCGACGTGAGCAACGCCAGCCGCACCATGCTGCTGAACGTGCACACCAACCAGTGGGACGAAGAACTGCTGGCGCTGCTGCGCATCCCGCGCGCGCTCATGCCCGAGGTGCTGCCCTCCGCCAGCGACTTCGGCGCGACCGACCCCGGCCTGCTGGGCGGCGCGATCGCCATCGGCGGCGTGGCCGGCGACCAGCAGGCCGCGCTGTTCGGCCAGGCGTGCTTTTCCGCAGGCATGGCCAAGAACACCTACGGCACGGGCTGCTTCATACTCATGCACACGGGCGGCAGCTTCCAGAAGAGCGAGAACGGCCTGCTGACCACCAGCGCGGCGCAGCCGGACCGGCAAGCCCAGTTCGCGCTCGAAGGCAGCGTCTTCGTGGGCGGCGCCGTGGTGCAGTGGCTGCGCGACGGGCTGCGCGCCATCCCGGCCAGCAGCGAGGTGCAGGCGCTCGCCGAGAGCGTGCCCGACTCGGGCGGCGTGATGATGGTGCCCGCCTTCACCGGCCTGGGCGCGCCGTACTGGAAGCCCGACGCGCGCGGCACCATCACGGGCCTGACGCGCGGCACCACGCTCGCGCACATCGCGCGCGCGGCGCTCGAATCCATCGCCTACCAGAGCGCGGCGCTGCTCGGCGCCATGAGCCGCGACGCCGTGGCCGCCGGCAGCGCGCCCGTCTCCGAGCTGCGCGTGGACGGCGGCGCCTGCGTGAACGACCTGCTCATGCAGTTCCAGGCCGACCTGCTGGGCATTCCCGTGGTGCGCCCGGCCTGCGTGGAGACCACGGCGCTCGGCGCCGCCTACCTGGCGGGCCTGTCCAGCGGCGTCTACGCCAGCCAGGAGGAGCTGGCGCGGCTGTGGCGCGCCGAACGCCGCTTCGTGCCCACCCTGCCGCGCGACCAGGCCGAGGCGCTCATGGCGCGCTGGGAGCATGCCGTGGCGCAGGCGGTGCTGCCCGCGCCAGGGGCCTGAGGCACTCAAGAAGCATAGCTACTAGCGCTTGCCAGTATTCGATTTTCGATAAAAATCATGTAAAACCACCAGATGGCAAGCGCTAGCAGCTATGCTTTTTGACAGCATGCACAGGCGCACAATCTCGCCTGACGCTTTTTCTTCCCATCGCCCACCATGACAGCCAGCACCCTCTTCCTCCCCCCCATCGCCTTCATCGGCGGCGGCAACATGGCAAGCGCCATCATCGGCGGCCTGATCCGGCAAGGCCTGCCGGCCAGCCAGATCGAGGTGGTCGAGCCCTTCGAGGCGACGCGCACCGCCCTGCAGCAGCAGTTCGGCATCACGGCGCAGCCGGCGGCCACGGCGGCGCTGGCGCGCGCCGGCCTGGTGGTGTGGGCCGTCAAGCCCCAGACCTTCAAGGAGGCGGCGCTGCAGGTGGCGCCGCACACGACGCGCGCGCTACACCTGAGCGTGGCGGCGGGCATACGCACGGACAGCATCGCCCGCTGGCTCGGCAGCGAGCGCATCGTGCGCGCCATGCCCAACACGCCCGCGCTCATCGGCCAGGGCATAACGGGCCTGTACGCGCGCGCCGGCCGCGTCGGCGCGCCCGAGCGCGCGCTGGTGGAGCAGGTCGTGGCCACCACGGGCGCCTACCTGTGGGTGGAGCAGGAGTCGCTGCTGGACGCCGTCACGGCCCTGTCGGGCTCGGGCCCAGCCTATGTGTTCTATTTCCTCGAAGCCATGACCAACGCCGGCGTGGACATGGGCCTGACGCAGGCGCAGGCGCACCAGCTGGCCGTGGGCACCTTCGCCGGCGCGGCCGAGCTCGCGCGCCGCTCCGAGGAGCCCCTGTCCGTGCTGCGCGAGCGCGTCACCTCCAAGGGCGGCACCACGCATGCGGCCATCCAGTCCATGGAGACCGACGAGGTGGCGCAGCGCTTCATGCGCGCGCTCGACGCCGCGGAAAACCGCGCGCGCGAACTCGGCGACGAGTTCGGCAGCGCCGGCTGAAGGCCGCAGCGAACATCCGCCCCGGGGGGACCGCTCCCCGTCCGGCAAGGCCGCCATGACTGCCGCGGCCACCCCTCCAACCCGACCCAGGCGCTACCCGTGCATTGCCGACCCTCCCTCCGGATCCATCCCGCCGTGCTCGGCGCCTGCCTGGCCCTGGCATCCTGTGGCGGCGGGGACTACGAGAGCCTGCCCGAGCCGCCGCCGCAAAGCAAGGCCCCGTTCGCCCCCGGGCCCGACGACCTGCCGCGCGCGCAGGGCCTCTACCCTTACGCGACGCCCGCCCTGCTCACGCTGGACCTGGGCTACCAGCCCACGCCGGTCTCAGGCCCCGGCTGGTACCTGGCGGGCAAGGACAGCTGCCAGCAGCTGGCCAGCCCGCCGCCGAGCTACCCTGGCGGCATGGTGACGCTGGACACGGTGGACCTGGACGAGAACAAGACCGACAACTGCGAGCCCGAGATCAAGGTGCTGGCCACCAGCGGCGACGGGCAGGTAGTGAATGCCGCGGCCAAGATGCGCATGCGCGGCAGCAGCACGCGCGAGGCCACGCTCAAGTCCTACCGCGTGAAGTTCGACAAGGGCGCCGCCTGGTGGGGCGAGGACACCCTGAACCTCAACAAGCACCCCTACGACCTGACACGCGTGCGCAACAAGTTGGCCTTCGACCTGATGCGCACCGTGCCCTACCACGAAAGCCTGCGCACCCAGTTCGTCGGCATCCGCTACGACGCGGCCGACGGCGCCGGGCCTCGGCCCATGGGCCTGTACACCCACGTCGAGAAGCTCGGCGGCAAAAGCTACCTGGCGTTCCGCGGCTGGGCGGCCGGCTCCAACGTCTACAAGGTGGCCTCGTTCAACTTCAACGCCGACGCGCGGCTGCAGACCCTTGCCGGCGGCAAGGCCGGGCCCGATTTCGAACAGCTGCTGGAGATCGAGTCCGACGCGGGCAACCACCAGGCCATCGTCGATGCCGTAAAGGCCCTGGACAGCGACGAGACACCGTTCCAGGCCACGTTCGCGCGGTACTTCGACCGCAACAACTACCTGGCCTGGCTGGCCACCGCCATCCTGCTGGGCAACTGGGACACGGCCAACCAGAACTTCGGCCTGTACCAGCCGCTGGGCGGCGAAAAGTTCTACTTCCTGCCCTGGGACTACGACGGCGCGCTGGGCTATGCCCAGCAGCCCGGCGCCGCGGCCTATCCGTCGTGGAACCGGGGGCTGAGCTCCTGGTGGGACAGCGCCCTGCATAGGCGCTTCCTCTCGGCGCCCGGCAACCTGGCCCTGCTCCAGGCGGCGGTCGAGGAGATCCGCGGCAAATACCTCACCGATGCCGCCGTCAAGCAGCTGCTGGACGGCTACCGTCCCATCGTCGAGCCCATCCTGGCGCGCGCCCCCGATGTCGGCAACCTGGACGCCAAGGGCCAGGGCACACCCATGCAGCAATGGGCGGCCGAGTACCAGCGCCTGCAAACCGTGATCGGCCAGAACCACGGCTTCTTTTTGCAAAGCCTGCAGCGCCCCATGCCCTACTGGCTGGCGGCCAGCGACAAGGCTGGCCTGGAGCTGGACTGGGGCTGGCCCGCGCCCTTCCACCCCCAGGGCAAGCCCATCAGCTACCAGGTGCAGGTGGCGCGCCCCGTGGCCGGCCAGCCGGCCTTTGCCGACGGCACCCTGGTGCTGCAACCCGCGCCGGTCTCGGGCCGCACGCTGCTGAACCTGGGGGCGCTGCCCGCCGGGCAATACCTGGTGCGTGTGACCGCCAGCGACGCCGACGGCAACCGCAGCAACGCCTTTGACAGCACCAGCTTCGACGGCCAGACCGTGGACGGTGCCATCTGCCTGAACATGCCCGGCGCCACGCCCTGCTGAACGCCTTCAGCGCAGCGCGAAACCCAGGGCCACGCCGGCAAAGATGGCCGCGCCAATCCAGTGGCTCTTGCTGAAGGCGACAAAGCAGCCCGCGCGCGTGCGCGTGCGGATCAGCCGGTAATGCCACAGCACCTGGGCCGCCGCCAGGCCCAGGCCCAGCCACAGCGGCCAGCCCAGCCCATAGGGCGCCAGCACCGCCGCCGTCAGCGCCAGGCAGGCCACGAAGAACAGCATGATGGCGGCCACATCAAAGCGCCCCAGCGTGATGGCCGAGGTCTTCATGCCGATCAACAGGTCGTCGTCGCGGTCCACCATGGCGTACTCGGTGTCGTAGGCCAGCACTAGGAACATGTTGGCCAGCCACAGCACCCAGACCTGGCCCGGCACGCCGCCCGTCACCGCGGCAAAGGCGATCACGATGCCAAAGTTGAAGGCAATGCCCAGAAACGCCTGCGGCATGGCAAAGAAGCGCTTGGTGAACGGATACAGGATGGTGAAGACCACCGCCGGCACCGACCAGGCCACGGCCTGCCAGCGCGTGGTCAGCACCAGGGCCAGGGCCACCAGCGCCAGCGCCGCGCCCAGCAGGGCCGCCTCGGTCACGCTGACCAGGCCGCTGGTGATGGGGCGCGCCTGCGTGCGCTTCACATGGCGGTCAAAGCCGCGGTCGGCAATGTCGTTGATGCAGCAGCCGGCGCTGCGCATGAGCACCGTGCCGGCGACGAACACGGTCAGCAGATGCCAGCCCGGAAAGCCCCCCGCCGCCACCCACAGCGCCACCAGCGTGGGCCAGACCAGCACCAGCCAGCCGGCGGGGCGGTTGAAGCGGATCAGGTCCAAATACAAGGAAATGCGCGAACGCGCGATAACGGCAGACATGCAGGCACTTGACAGCAAGGAACGAACAAACAAGAGGCCGTGTTTATACGCCATCCGCTACGCGGCATCCCGCGTGGGATCAGGTGCAGCCAGGCCTTGGTGCAGCATCTTGGTATCGCCGCCGCCGCTGCCACGCCATGGTGGCCTTACTATTGCCCTCTGTCAGCGGGCTCTATGCCGTTTCGTGTGGGACTTGGCAATAATTGCCAAGTGCGGCGGGGTGCCTTCGAGTACAAGAGCTGACATTGGACGACAATATTGGAAACATGATCGTGCCCAAAGCAGCAGTCAAGGCTTCACAAGGCTTGTCGCCTCAACATGTTGATTCGACAAGCCTTTGCCCATGGTTTGCCATGATTTGACCGCATCAAGGTCGGGCCCTGCGGGTGGACTACGTCCAGCCTTGACCCGGTCAATTCATGGCGGCGAGACACCCCACGCCATCTGCCCCAGCTTTGCAACTTCCACACGAAACGACGAGGAGCCTGTCAGCGTTGCATCTACATGGGCAACCGAACCGAAATTGGTGCAGTCCAGTCTCTTGATTATTTCAGCATAGGCAAACAATGAACTACAGGCGAGAAATTGACGGAATCCGAGCACTGGCGGTCATCCCCGTGATCCTTTTCCATGCGGGGTTCGGTTTGTTTTCTGGCGGATATGTAGGTGTTGATGTATTTTTCGTCATCAGCGGTTATTTGATAACCGGTATTGTGATGAGCGATATCAAACGCGGCACATTTTCCATTGCTGATTTTTACGAGCGGCGCATCAGACGCATCTACCTGCACTCTTTTTGGTTGTGCTGATCTGCGCCCCTGCGGCATTTTTCATCTTACTTCCATCAGATCTTAAGGAATTCGGCCAGAGTTTGATTGCCGTTGCGACATTCTCGTCTAACATGTTTTTCTGGTCGCAAAGTGGCTATTTTCACGGGGCAGCCGAATTAAAGCCAATGCTTCATACATGGAGCTTGTCGGTAGAAGAGCAGTTCTATGTGTTTTTCCCGATCTTGCTGCTTTTGATGTGGCGTTGGAAACGAAAGCTGATCGTCCCCGTATTGTTGGCGATAGCCGTTGTCAGCTTGTTTTTGGCAGAGTGGGGCGCATTTAACAAACCTATTGCGGCATTTTTCCTTTTGCCAACCAGGGCCTGGGAGTTGCTGTTGGGTTCGTTGGTGGCATTCCATCTCGCTGATGATTCGCGCAAGCAACTATCCATAACACAGAGCAATGTTTTGTCGGCAGTCGGACTCATCGCAGTGGCATATGCCATTTTTCGCTTTGATGCAAGAACCACTTTCCCGGGATTACACGCGGTTATTCCAACGCTTGGAACAGCACTGATGATCATCGGAGCCAAGCCGGAGACATGGGTGGGCAAATTTTTGTGCCAGCCTACAATGGTCTCTGTGGGCTTGATCAGTTACAGCGCCTACCTATGGCATCAACCGATATTTTCGTTTGCTCGTCACCTTGGTTTGACGGCTTCGGCCACGTTGACTTTGGGGGCGTTGGCAGTGTCGTCTCTGGTTCTAGGCTACCTGAGTTGGAGATATGTCGAAACACCTTTCCGACGTAATCGCTCCATCCCTCGAAATCGAATTTTCTTGTTCGCCGGCTTCGGATCGTTAGCAATGTTGCTGGCAGGCGTTTCAGGGCATGTGCTCAATGGCTTTATTGACCGGCTAAACCCCGATGATCGCTACCTGGCGTCCATCTCGCCCAGCAACCAAGGTACGTATGTACGCACGCGATTTGACGCTCGTCACCACGCCCCGTTCGCACCAGGCGGCAATGGCATCAAGCTCATGGTCATAGGCGACAGTTTTGCAAAAGATTTAGTTAATGCCATCTATGAAGGGCCACTTGCAAATAGAGTACAGGTTTCCACGCATCAAATCGCGGCAGGTTGCGGCAACTTATTCTTGACACGCAGCATCGAAGACCAAGTGACAAACTCCTACCCTGTTTTGTGCCGCCAAGACGGCCGGTATAATCAAGCAACAGTACAGGAACTCATACGGCAAAGCGACCAGGTTTGGGTTGCATCCGATTGGCAAGCATGGGATGCTGCATTACTACCGGAAAGTCTGGCTAACTTGGAAAGAACATTTGGCGATAAATTCGTTATTTTCGGCACTAAGAATTTTGGCGCTATAAACATCAAGAAAATGCTTGCAACACCAGCACCAAAGCGGCATCAGCTGCAGAACCAAATTTCCGAAACCAGCCGCATGATCAACCGTCAACTGGCACAAACAGTTGACGCCACCCACTTCGTAAATGTGTCGGATTTAATATGTGGAACGCCCGTGGGGACGAGCGGTGAGTGCCGCGTGTTTACCGCTGATGGCCGCTTGCTGTCCTACGATGGTGGACATTTGACAGTCGATGGAGCAAGGGAGCTAGGCGCAAAACTGATTGATGTGCCCGCGATCAGGAATGCACTTTCTTTCTGAACACCATCAATCCGGGTAAAGGCATGGGCCGCATCCACTCCTCCAAAATGCGTGTCGTGCCAGGGGTGCCGTAGGTGTCCATGCGTTGCCATGGTTCGCGTCAGTGCTGGTGTCCGCACCAGTAGTACGCTTCGGCGGCATGGCGACAGGTCCGGATCGGCGATCAACTAAAAAGGGCCGAAGCCCTTATATATCAAGCGCTACGCGCTATCAATCTTCGAGCAATGAGCGCAGCATCCAGGCCGTCTGCTCATGCACCGTCATGCGCTGGGTGAGCAGGTCGGCGGTGGGCTCGTCGCAGGCCTTGTCGGCCAGGGGAAAGAGCTCGCGCGCGGTGCGTGCCACGGCCTCGTGGCCCAGCACCAGGATGCGCACCATCTCCAGCGCCTTGGGCGGATCGGCGGGTACGTCGTCCAGCGACGACAGCTTGCCAAACGCCGCGTACGAGCCCGGCGCCACATGGCCCAGCGCGCGTATGCGCTCGGCGATCGGGTCAACGGCATTCCACAGCTCGGTGTACTGCTCCATGAACATGGTGTGCAGCGTGTTGAACATGGTGCCGGTCACGTTCCAGTGGAAGTTGTGCGTGGTCAGGTACAGCGTGTAGGTGTCGGCCAGCAGGCGCGACAGGCCCTGGGCAATGGCGGCTCTGTCCTTGTCGCTGATGCCGATGCGGATGCCCGGGGCGGCAATGCCCTGGGCGGAAGCGGGCGTCTTCACGGTCTTGCTGGTTTTTGCGGCTTTGGCCATGGTGCTTTCTCCTTCGGTTGACTTGATAAAGACTGTAGCGCAGCAGGGCTGCCTCGCCATGACTTGTGGCAATTGCGGGCATAGCCAACGCGGCCCGCTTCAGCTCAGGCGCTTGACCCCCGGCAGCTCGCAGGCGTAGATGGCGTTGCGCAGCGCGGCGATGGCCTCGTAGCGCGTGAAGCTGCGGCGCCAGGCCAGCACCACGCGGCGCATGGGCGGGGCGCTGCCGTCGCTCTCCTTGATGGGCAGGTAGCGGATATGCGCGTCGTCGCTCTTGCGCCGGCGCACGCCGGTGTGCAGCGCGTCGCGCGGCACCGACAGGCGCGGCACCAGGGTCACGCCCATGCCGGCCGAGACCATGTGCTTGATGGTCTCCAGCGAGCTGCCCTCGAAGGTGCGGCGTATGCCCTCGGCATTGCTGGCAAAGCGCGCGAACTCGGGGCAGACCTCCAGCACATGGTCGCGAAAGCAGTGGCCCGCGCCCAGCAGCAACATGGTCTCGTTCTTCAGCTCCAGGGCCGACACGTTCTTGCGCTCGGCCAGCGGGTGGCTGGATGGCACGGCCGCCAGAAAGGGCTCGTCGTACAGCGGCGCGATCGCCAGGCCGGTGTCGGGGAAGGGCTCGGCCAGGATGGCGCAGTCGATCTCGCCGGTGCGCAGCATCTCCAGCAGCTTGACGGTGAAGTTCTCCTGCAGCATCAGCGGCATCTGCGGCGTGCTCGCGATGGAGTGGCGCACCAGCTCGGGCAGCAGGTAGGGGCCTATGGTGTAGATCACGCCCAGGGTGAGCGGGCCGGCCAGCGGGTCCTTGCCGCGCTTGGCGATCTCCTTGATCTCGGCCGCCTGCTCCAGCACGCTTTGCGCCTGGCGCACGATCTCCTCGCCCAGCGGCGTGACCGTGACGTCGCCCGCGCTGCGCTCGAACAGCTTGACCTCAAGCTCGTCCTCGAGCTTCTTCACCGCCACCGACAGCGTGGGCTGCGAAACGTAGCAGGCCTCGGCGGCGCGGCCAAAGTGCTTTTCACGCGCGACGGCGACGATGTATTTGAGTTCTGTGAGGGTCATGGCGGCCAATTGTGCAATGCCGTGCCCCGCATTGCATGGTGGATTTCACGCCTTCAGGTAGTCCGCCTTTCCGCCCAGCCAGCGCTGGACATGCTGGGCCGCCAGCGCCGCGTGCCGGTCCAGCATCTGCGGCGCCGCGGCGCGCGCCCATTCGAGCAGCGCCGTGTCCGTGGCCAGGTCGGCGAAGCGCAGCAGCGCGTCGCCCGACTGGCGCGCGCCCAGGAACTCGCCGGGGCCGCGGATCTCCAGGTCGCGCCGCGCGATCTCGAAGCCGTCCGTAGTCTCGGCCATGGCCTTGAGGCGGTCGCGCGCCGTCTCGCCCAGGCGGCCGCTGTCACCCGTGGAGTACAGCAGCACGCAGGCCGAGGCCGCCGCGCCGCGCCCCACGCGCCCGCGCAGCTGGTGCAGCTGCGACAGGCCGAAGCGCTCGGCATGCTCGATGACCATCAGCGAGGCGTTGGGCACGTCCACGCCCACCTCGATGACGGTGGTGGACACCAGCACGCCCATGCGCCCGCTCTTGAACTCCTCCATCACCGCCTTCTTCTCGGCGGACGGCATGCGCGAGTGCAGCAGGCCCACGGTCACGCCGGGCAGGGCCTCGCTCAGATCCGCGTGCGTGGCCGTGGCGTTGGACAGGTCCAGCGCCTCGCTCTCCTCGATCAGCGGGCACACCCAGTACACCTGCCGCCCCGCGGCCACCTGCGCGCCGATGCGCTCGACCACCTGGTCCTTGCGGCTGTCGGCGATGAGCTTGGTGACGATGGGCGTGCGGCCCGGGGGCAGTTCGTCGATGGTGGAGACGTCCAGGTCCGCGTAGTAGCTCATGGCCAGGGTGCGCGGGATGGGCGTGGCGCTCATCATCAGCAGGTGCGGCTCCATGCCATCGTGCTGGAGCTTTTGCCGCAGCGCCAGGCGCTGGGCCACGCCGAAGCGGTGCTGCTCGTCGATCACGGCCAGCGCCAGGTTCCGGAAGCGCACCTGCTCCTGGATCACGGCATGCGTGCCCACGACGAGCGCGGCCCCGCCGCTGGCGATGCGTTCGAGCATAGCGGCGCGCTCCTTCTTCTTCTGCCCGCCCGCAAGCCACGCCACCTGCCGCCCGCGCGCGGCCAGCAGCGGCGCCAGCCAGCCGATGAGCTTGGCGAAATGCTGCTCGGCCAATATCTCCGTGGGCGCCATCAGCGCGCACTGCCAGCCCGCGTCCATGCAGCGGGCGGCGGCCAGGGCCGCCACCACGGTCTTGCCCGAGCCCACGTCGCCCTGCAACAGCCGGTGCATGGGCACGGCGCGCGCGAGGTCGCGCGCGATCTCCTCGCCCACGCGGCGCTGCGCCGCCGTGAGGCTGAAGGGCAGCGCGGCCAGCAGCTGCTCGTGCAGCGCCTGCGCGCCGGGCGCGGGGCTCAGCCGCGGCGCGCGCAGGCGCGCGCGCTCGCGCTTGGAAACGAGCTGCGACAGCTGCTGCGCCAGCAGCTCCTCGGCCTTCAGGCGCTGCCAGGCCGGGTGGCTGTGGTCCTGCAGCGTGGCCAGCGCCACGTCGGGGGCGGGGTTGTGCAAAAAAAGGAGCGACTCGCGCAGTCCCCATGGGCGATGGAGGCCATTTTCACTGTCGAACCGCGCCAGCGGCGGCTCCAGCCCCGGCGGCAGGGTCTCGGGCAGGTCCACGCGCGCGAGCGCGCTGGCCACGGCCCGGCGCAGGTAGGCCTGGGGCAGCTGCGCCACCGTGGGGTAGACGGGCGTGAGCGCCGCGGGCAGCGCGCCCTCGGCCTTGCGGAACGCCGGGTGCAGCATCTGCCGGCCCCAGAAGCCGCCCCGGACCTCGCCGCGCGCGCGCAGGCGCTCGCCCACGGCCATGGCCTTCTGGTGCGAGGGGTAGAAGCTGAAGAAGCGCAGCTCGCAGCTGCCCGTGCCGTCCTCCAGCGTCACCACGAGCTGGCGGCGCGGGCGCATCTGGATCTCGCTGGCCGTCACCGTGCCCTCGACCTGCACCGTCTCGCCCTCGCGCGCGCTGCGGATCGGCGTGATGCGCGTCTCGTCCTCGTAGCGCAGCGGCAGGTGCAGGGCCAGGTCGATGTCGCGCGTGAGGCCCAGCTTCTCCAGGGCCTTGCGGGCCGGGCTGGGCGCAGGGGTGCGGGCGGAGGGAGATGCGGCGGGGCGGGGCACGCGAAAAGGCTACCACGCCGTGCGCCACCCTTTGCCGAGGACCTGCACCCCGCACGGGCAGGGCCCGCGGGGGGGAGGGGGGAGTGTTGTACATTCCGATACACAGCCGGGCCGGGGCGGGCGGGACCGCCCTGCCACGGCACCGGCACTTTCGTTCCCGCTTTTTCACTGTCCCCATGCTCAAGCGCATCGATGTCCGGCACCTCGTCCTGGGCATGTATCTGCACGAATTCTGCGGTTCCTGGATGGAGCATCCCTTCTGGCGCTCGCGTTTTCTGCTCACCGATCCGAAAGACCTCGCGCTGATCCGCAAGACCAACATCCGCGAGGTCTGGATCGACGTCTCCAAGGGCCTGGACGTGACGCCCGGCACCGCCGCCGTGTCCCGCGAGGAAGTCGACGCGCAGGTCGAATCCGAGCTGCACCATGCGGGCAACAACCAGGCCGAGCTGCCGATCGACCTGGGCAAGGACGACGCGCTCAAGCCCAGCGCGATGTCCGACGAGCTGCGCCGCGCCGCGTCGATCTGCGCCAGCGCCAAGAAGGCCGTGGTCTCCATGTTCGCCGAGGCGCGCATGGGCCGCGCCCTGGACACGCAGACCGCGCAGGGCATGGTCGACGAGATCTCCGACTCGGTCATGCGCAACCCCGGCGCGCTCATCAGCCTGGCGCGGCTGAAGACGGCCGACGACTACACCTACATGCACTCGGTGGCCGTGTGCGCGCTCATGGTGGCGCTGGCGCGGCAGATCGGCATGGACGAGCAGGCCACGCGCCTGGCGGGCCTGGCCGGCCTGCTGCACGACCTGGGCAAGGCGGCCATCCCGCTGCACATCCTCAACAAGCCCGGCAAGCTGACCGACGAAGAGTTCGCCATCATCCGCAGCCACCCCGAGGCGGGGCACTCCATGCTGCAGCCCAGCAGCGTGCATCCGGCCGTGCTCGACGCCTGCCTGCACCACCACGAGAAGATCGACGGCACGGGCTACCCCCACCGGCTCAAGGGCAGCGAGATCAGCGTGCTCGCGCGCATGGCGGCCATCTGCGACGTGTACGACGCCATCACCTCCGACCGGCCCTACAAGAACGGCTGGGACCCCTCCGAATCGCTGCGCCGCATGGCCGAGTGGACACATGACCACTTCGACGGCCGGCTGCTGCAGGCCTTCGTGAAGACCATCGGCATCTACCCCGTGGGCTCGCTGGTGCGGCTGGCCTCGGGACGCTTGGGCGTGGTGACGGAGCAAAACGGCGGCTCGCTCCTCGCGCCGCGCGTGAAGGTCTTCTTCTCGACGAAGTCCGACCTGCGCATCCCGCCCGAAATCGTCGATCTGTCCGCGCCGGGCTGCGCGGAGAAGATCGTGGGGCGCGAAAACCCGGCCCAGTGGAACTTCCCCGACCTCAACGAGATCTGGTCGGGACTGCCCGAGCGCCCCTGGTAAGCGTCTATTCAAAGGGCGTGGGAAAATCGCGGCCTTTTTTCGTCCACCCGCATCCTCTTGGCACGGGCCCGTCCGGCCCTCAAGCCCCATGTCCACCAGCCCCCGCGCCTTCACGCTCTCCGACTTCGACTTCGCCCTGCCCGAGGCGCTGATCGCCCAGCACCCCGCCCCCGTGCGCAGCAGCTCGCGCCTGCTCGACGGGCGCGCCGCCCCACCCTCCGACCGCATCTTCCACGAGCTGCCCGCGCTGCTGCGCGAAGGCGACCTGCTCGTGTTCAACGACACGCGCGTGGTCAAGGCGCGCGTGTTCGGCGAGAAGGCGAGCGGCGGCCGGCTGGAGCTGCTCATCGAGCGCGTGCTCGCCGGCAACGAGGTCGTGGCCCACATGAAGGTCAGCAAGAAGCCCATGCCCGGCGCCACGGTGCACATGGCCGGCGGCAAGGCGGCGGGCGGCTTCGACGCCACGCTCCTCTCGCGCTGGCCCGACGCCGACGGCCCGCTGTTTCGCTTCGCGCTGCACGGCCCTGCGGGCGAGACGCCCTGGGAGCTCATGGAGCGCCACGGCCACCTGCCGCTGCCGCCCTACATCGAACGCCAGCAGAACGCGGGCCACGACCCTGATGAGGCCGAGGACGCCGAGCGCTACCAGACCGTCTTCGCGCGCGCCCCAGGCGCCGTGGCCGCGCCCACGGCGGCGCTGCACTTCGACGACGCGGTGCTGGCCGCGCTGGCCGAGCGCGGCGTGCAGCGGGCCAGCGTCACCCTGCACGTGGGCGCGGGCACCTTCCAGCCCGTGAAGACCGAGAGCCTGGCCGAGCACCGCATGCACAGCGAGTGGTACGAGGTGCCGCTGGCCACGCTCGCCGCGCTGGAGCGCTGCCGCATGCGGGCGGGGCGCGTGGTGGCCGTGGGCACGACCACGGTACGCACGCTCGAATCGTGGGCCCGAAGCGGCCAGACCACAGGCGAGACGGACATCTTCATCACGCCGGGCTTCCAGTTCCAGGTGGTCCAACTCCTCGTCACCAACTTCCACCTGCCCAAGAGCACGCTGATGATGCTGGTGAGCGCCTTCGCGGGCTACGAGCACGTGATGCAGCTGTATCGCCACGCCATCGAGGAGCGCTACCGCTTCTTCAGCTACGGAGACTCGATGCTGCTGGAGCGCAAGAATGACCCCACACACCCCTGAGGCCCTTCGGGCCCTCCCCCCCCCCGCTCTCGCATTGCTACGCAATGCGGGCAGGGGGATCGCTTGCTCAGCGCGGCGGGGCGGCCCTTGCGCGGCGGCCCTCGCCCGCCACGCGCCGGTTTCACGCACTGCGCCATGAACAACTGACATGACGGCTTCCGCAAACCGCCGGCGCTCGGCCCTCTCCGGCATCGCGCTCACCGTGGGCGCGTGCGCCTGCTTCGCGCTGCTGGACATGTCCACCAAGCTCGTGGGCGCCACGGTGCCGCTCTTCATGGCGCTGTGGCTGCGCTACCTGTTCCAGTCGCTGCTCACCTCGGCCTGGGTGCTGCCGCGCACGGGCTGGCGCTGGCCGCGCACGCGGCACCCGCGCTTCCAGATGCTGCGCGCGGCGCTGTTCGCGGGCACCAGCCTGTTCGGATTCCTCAGCATCCGGTTCATGCCCCTGCCCGAGTTCACGGCCATCGTCGCGGCCACGCCGTTGTGCGTGACGCTGGTGGCGGCGCTGTGGCTGCGCCAGCCCGTGAGCCCGCTGCGCTGGGTGCTGGTGGCCACGGGCCTGGCCAGCGTGATGCTCATCCTGCGCCCCGGCGGCGGCGCCTTCACCTGGGCCATGCTGCTGCCGCTGGCCATGCTGGCCCTGGCCACGGGCTACCAGATCCTCAGCAGCCTGATGGCGGGCCAGGAAGACCCGGCCACCACGCAGTTCTACACGGGCTGGATCGCCACGGCGCTCACGTCGCTGGGCGCGCCGTTCGTGTGGACGCACATCGCCAGCCCCTGGGTGTGGCTGGGCACCTTCGTCATGGGCCTGTCGAGCGCGCTGGGGCACCTGATGCTGTTGCGCGCCTACGCGCGCACCACGCCCGCCACCATCGCGCCTTTCCTCTACACGCAGATCGGCTTCGCCATGCTCGCGGGCTGGGCCGTGTACGGCCACATGCCTGACGGCTGGTCGCTCGTGGGCATGGGGCTGATCGCGGCCAGCGGCGCGGCGAGCGCGTGGCTCACGGTGCGCGAGACGCGCTGATACTCACGAAAAGAGAGCTGCCAGCCCTTTCCTGGCAAGCGCTGGAGGCCGATTTGGCTTAGAACGCCACCGCGCACCCATCCTTGCGCGGGTCGGAGCCCGCGACGTACACGTCGCCCTGCCGCAGCACGAGCTGCGCGCCGCCGAAGGCGAACACGCCGTTGCCCGCCTCCACCGTGACCTCGTGGCCGCGCGCGCGCAGTTGCTCCACCACCGCCGCGTCGAAGTGCGGCTCCACGGCCACGCCTTTGCCGCCCGTCACGCGCCAGCGCGGCGCGTCGGCCGCCGCCTGCGGGTTCTGGCCGTAGCGCAGCACGCGCAGCGCCATCTGCGTGTGGCCCTGGCTCTGCATGGGGCCGCCCATGACGCCGAAGGCCATTTGCGGCGTGCCGTCGGCGTTCATCGCGAAGGCCGGGATGATGGTGTGCGAGGGGCGCTTGCGCGGCCCCACCTCGTTGGCATGGCCAGGCGTCAGGCTGAAGCCGTGGCCGCGGTTCTGCAGGCTGATGCCCGTGCCCGGCACGACCACGCCCGAGCCGAAGCCCATGTAGTTGGACTGGATGAACGAGACCATCATGCCCTGCGCGTCCGCCGCCGCCAGGTACACCGTGCCGCCCGCGCGCGGCGCGCCATAGGTGGGCGCGCCCGCGCGCGCGGGGTCGATCAGCGCGGCGCGCTCGCGCAGGTATTCGGGGCGCAGCAGGTCGGCGGGCACGACGCGCATGTGGGCTATGTCGGCGTTGTACTGGTGCAGGTCTGCGAAGGCAAGCTTCATGGCCTCGACCTGCAGGTGCACGCTATCCACGCCGTCCAGCGGCTGATCGCCCACGCCCAGCGCATCCAGCATGCCCAGCGCCATCAGCGCCGCGATGCCCTGGCCGTTGGGCGGAATCTCGTGGATCACCGAGTCGCCGAAGCGCTGGCTCACCGTGCCCACCCAGTCGGCCTGGTGGGCCGCGAGGTCTTCCTCGGTCATCGCGCCGCCGTTGGCCTGCGAATGCGCGGCCATCTTCTCGGCCAGCTCGCCGCGGTAGAAAGCCTCACCCTGGGTGGCGGCGATCAGCTCCAGCGTGCGCGCGTGCGCCTCGCTGCGAAAGACCTCGCCCGCGCGCGGCGCGCGGCCATTGGGCAAAAAGCATTCGGCGAAGCCCGGCTGCTCGCCCAGCTTGGCCCTACCCAGCTCCCACAGCCGCGCGATGGTGGGCGATACGGGGAAGCCCTGGCGTGCGTAGCCGATGGCGGGCTGTGCCAGCCGGGCGAACGGCAGCCTGCCGAAGCGCTGCGACAGCGCCACCCAGGCCGAGACGGCGCCCGGCACGGTGACGGCGTTCCAGCCCTTTTCGGGAATGCCGCCGAGCTTGGCGAAATACTCGGGCGTCCACGCGGCGGGCGAGCGGCCCGAGGCGTTCAGGCCATGCAGCTCCTTGCCATCCCACACGATGGCGAAGCCGTCGCTGCCGATGCCGCAGCCCGTGGGCTCGACCACGGTGAGCGCCATGGCGGCGGCGATGGCCGCGTCCACGGCGTTGCCGCCGGCCAGCAGCATGGACAGGCCCGCCTGGGCGGCCAGCGGCTGCGAGGTGGAGACAATGTTGCGCCCCATCACCGCGCTGCGGTGCGAGGCGTAGGGCAGGCTCCAGTCGAGGGTCTTTGCGTCGTGGTGCATGGCGGTCATTCCAGGGAGATCTTGTGCTGGCGGATCACGCTCGCCCAGCGCGCGCTGTCGGCCTGCACCATGGCGGCGAACTGCGCGGGCGTGCCGGGCGCGGCGGGCTCCACGCCCAGCTTGGCGAGGCTGGCCGCCACCTCGGGAGCCTGCATGGCCTTGGTGAAGGCCTTGGTGATGCGATCGACCAGCGCGGGCGAAGCGCCGGCCGGCAGGTACACGCCGAACCAGGTGACCGACGCATAGCCGGGCAGGCCCGACTCGGCCAGCGTGGGCAGCTCGGGCGCGAGCGCGCTGCGCTTCTCGCTGGTGACGGCCAGCGCGCGCAGGCGGCCGCTCTTGACGTGCGGCATGCCCGTGGGCAGGGAGTCGAACAGCAGGTGCACCTGGCCCGCGGCCAGGTCGGGGATGGCCAGCGCCGTGCCCTTGTAGGGCACGTGCGTCATCTCGATGCCGGCCTGGGCGCTGAACGCGGCGGCGTTCAGGTGCACGATGGTGCCGTTGCCGCTGGACGCATAGTTGAGCGCGCGCGGATGGGCCTTGGCATAGGCGATGAGCTCCTGCACCGACTTGGCGGGCAGCGAGGGCGTGACCAGCAGCACGCTGGGCGCGTCGGCCAGGTGCGCCACGGGCGTGAAGTCCTTGCGTGCGTCGTAGGCCAGGCGCGGCATGAGGTGCGGCGAGATGGCGTGCGTGCTGCTCGTGGTGAGCAGCAGCGTGTAGCCGTCGGGCGCGGCCTTGGCGGCCTCGGCCGCGCCAATGGTGCCGCCCGCGCCGGGCTTGTTGTCCACCACGAACTGCTGGCCCAGGTCCTGCGCCACGCGCTGCGTGACCACACGGGCCACGAGGTCGGTCGCCCCGCTGGCCGGGAACGGAACCACCACGCGCACGGGCTTGTCGGGCCAGGCCTGCGCCTGCGCCCCCGCCCATGCCATCCACAACGCCACGCCCAGGGCCCAGATACGCATCGCAGTGCTCCTCAGTTATTGAATGCTTCGAGACCGGGCATCTTAGAAAAGCGTCCGCGTTCTGACCAACACCGATTCTGGAAGCCTGCGTTGCCGAAACGGCAAAGCACTGCATACTTGCAGCCCATGCGCGCCCACCAGTTGCAAGACACCGCGCTGCGCTACTTCCTCGCGGTGGCGCAGAGCGGCTCGATCACCGAGGCCTCGGCACACCTGCACGTGGCCGCGTCGGCGCTGAGCCGGCAGATCGCGGGACTGGAGGCGCAGCTCGGCGCGCCGCTGTTCGAGCGGCACCCGCGCGGCATGGTGCTCACCGAGGCGGGCGAGATCCTCGCGCGCCACGCGCGGCGCGCGCAGCTGGACGCCGAGCACGCGCTGGGCGAAATCGGCGCGCTGCGCGGCCTGCGCGCGGGGCAGGTGCGGCTGGCCACGTCCGACGCCTTCGCCAACGAGCTCGTGCCGCGCCTGTGCGCGGATTTCCAGCGCACGCACCAGGGCATCCAGTTCAGCGTGCAGGTGCTGCCCACGGCCCAGGTGCCCGGCGCGGTGCGCGGCGGCGCGGCCGACATCGGCCTGTGCTTCAGCCGCGCGCCCGAGAAGGATATCGCCGTGGCCTACCGCCAGAGCGCGCCCGTGCTGGCCCTGCTGCCGCCGGGCCACGCGCTGGCCCGCGCGCGCAGCGTCACGCTCGCGCGCATGGCGCGCTACCCGCTAGCCCTGCCCCCGCCCGAGACCACGGTGCGCCAGATGATCGACATCGTCTGCAGCCGCCAGGGCCTGCGCCTGGAGCCCGTGCTCGTGAGCAACCATGCCAAGACCATGCTGCACTTCGTGGCGAGCGGCGGCGGGCTGTCGGTGGGCAGCGAGGTCGCCGCGCGCCACATGGTCGCCGCCGGCGCCCTCGTGGCCCGGCCCATCGGCGACCAGAGCATGGACCTGCGCGACCTGCAGGTGCAGACCCTCGCGGGCCGCAGCCTGCCCGTGGCGGCGCAGGCCTTCCTCGCACTGCTGTGCGAGAGTCTGGCGGGGTAGCCGGGCAGTCAGTAGCCGTGCTGCTCGCGGAAGGCGCGCGCCTTGCCGAAATGCCCGCAGCCGATGAAGGGCACGGGCGGGCGCAGCGCCGACAGCGGCGAGGGGTGGTTGGCCGTGAGCACGAGGTGCCCGCGATCACGCGGGATGAAGGCGCGCTTGGACTGCGCGTGGCTGCCCCAGAGCATGAAGACCACGGGCCGGTCGCCGTCGGCCACGTGATGGATCACCGCGTCGGTCAGTTGCTCCCAGCCCCGGCCGGAATGGCTCGCGGCCTGGCCCTCCTCCACGGTGAGGCAGGTGTTGAGCAGCAGCACGCCGTTCCTCGCCCACTTGACCAGGCTGCCGCCGGGGTCGGGGAACGGCGGGAAGGGCACGCCCAGGTCGCGCTGCATTTCCTTGAAGATGTTCTGCAGCGAGGGCGGCAGCCGCACGCCGGGCGCGACGGAGAAGGCCAGCCCCTCGGCCTGCCCGCGGCCGTGGTACGGGTCCTGCCCCAGGATGACCGCGCGCACCTGCTCGGGCGGCGTGAGCTCCAGCGCGCGCAGGGGCTTCGGGGGAAAGATGGCGGCGCCCGCCTCCAGCCGCGCGTGCAGGAAAGCCAGCAGCGCCTGGCCGCGCTCGCCCGCGAAGAAGCCATCGACCAGCGGCTGCCAGCCGGGCGCCACGGGCCAATCGGCCGGGTCGGCGCTCATGAGTTGCGTGGGGGAGCGCGGCGCGTCGTTCATGGTCGAAATGGCCTCCAAGGCTTATCCATCAAGCGCAACAAGCTATCAAACAAGGAGCATTCATGCAAACAGCCGGGCCAGCGCCAGCCCGGGATCGGGCGCGCGCATGAAAGCCTCGCCGACGAGGAAGGCGTTCACACCCGCATCGCGCAGCGTCCTGACGTCGTCGGGCGCGAGGATGCCCGACTCGGCCACCAGCAGGCGGTCGGCCGGCACGTGCTTTTTCAAGTCCAGCGTGGTCTGCAGCGATACCTCGAAGGTGCGCAGGTTGCGGTTGTTGATGCCGACCAGCGGGGTCTTGAGCCTCAAGGCGCGCTCCAGCTCCGCGCCGTCGTGCACCTCCACGAGCACGGCCATGTCCAGGCCATGGGCGATGGCCTCCATGTCGGCCATCTGCGCGTCGTCCAGGCACGCAGCGATCAGCAGCACGCAGTCCGCGCCCATCGCGCGCGACTCGTAGATCTGGTACGGATCGACCATGAAGTCCTTGCGCAGCACGGGCAAAGTGCAGCTCGCGCGCGCCTGCTTGAGGTAGTCGGGCTGGCCCTGGAAGAACTGGCGGTCGGTGAGCACCGACAGGCACGCGGCGCTCACCTTACCGTCGCCCTCGGCATAGCTCTGCGCGATGTCGGCGGGGATGAAGTCGGCGCGGATCACGCCCTTGCTGGGGCTGGCCTTCTTGATCTCGGCGATCACGCCGGCCTGGCCCGCGCCGATCTTGGCGCGCAGCGCGCCCACGAAGTCGCGCGTGAGCACGCGGCTCTCGGCGTCGCGACGCATGTCGGCCAGCGGCATGCGCTTCTTGGCGGCGGCCACTTCCTCGGCCTTCACGCCGCAGATTTTGCTCAGGATGTCGGACATGGCTTTTCAGTCCCTGGAAGGTTGGTCGGGCTGCGGCGCGCGCAGCACCTTGCGGACGGCGCAGTGCATCGCGATGCCCACGACGACGAACAGCAACGATACGCCGAGCACGATCCAGGTGCCCGCGTCGCGCCAGATGGGCGCATCGAGCAGGCTCATGCCGCGGCCAGCCGGCGCGTGAACGCGGCCAGCGCGTCGAGCTTGGCGAGCGCCGCGCCGCTGTCGATGGCGGCCTGCGCGCGCGCCAGGCCCTCGGCGATCGAGGGCGCCACGCCCGCCGCGTAGAGCGCCGCGCCCGCGTTCAGGCAGACGATGTCGCGCGCCGGGCCCTCGGCGCCCTTGAGCACTTCGAGCAGCAGGGCCTTCGACTCCTCGGGGCTTTCCACGCGCAGCGCGCGCGTGCCGGCCATGCGCAGGCCGAAGTCCTCGGGGTGGATCTCGTACTCGCGCACCACGCCGTCCTTGAGCTCGCCCACCAGCGTGCCCGCGCCCAGGCTGATCTCGTCGAGCCCGTCGCGGCCGTAGACCACCACGGCGTGCTCCGCGCCCAGGCGCTGCAGCGCGCGCACCTGGATGCCCACGAGGTCCTCGTGGAACACGCCCATGAGGATGTTGGGCGCGCCCGCGGGATTGGTCAGCGGCCCCAGGATGTTGAAGATGGTGCGCACGCCCAGCTCCTTACGCACGGGCGCCACGTTCTTCATGGCCGGGTGGTGGTTGGGCGCGAACATGAAGCCGATGCCGACCTCGGCGATGCACTCGGCGATCTGCTCGGGCGTGAGGTTGATGTGCACGCCCAGCGCCTCCATCGCGTCCGCGCTGCCCGACTTGCTGGACACGCCGCGCCCGCCGTGCTTGCTTACCTTGCCGCCCGCGGCGGCGATCACGAAGGTGGCGCAGGTGGAGATGTTGAAGGTGTTCGCCCCGTCGCCGCCCGTGCCCACGATGTCCACGAGCTGCCGCGTGTCCGCCACGTGCACCTTGCGCGAGAACTCGCGCATCACCTGCGCGGCGGCGGTGATCTCGCCGATGGTCTCCTTCTTAACGCGCAGGCCGGTGACGATGGCCGCCGTCATCACGGGCGAGAGCTCGCCGCTCATGATGAGGCGCATCAGGTGCAGCATCTCGTCGTGAAAGATCTCGCGGTGCTCGATGGTGCGCTGCAGCGCTTCTTGCGGGGTGATCATCATGCTTGCTCCAGGAAGTTCTTCAGCATGGCGTGGCCGTGCTCGGTCAGGATGCTCTCGGGGTGGAACTGCACGCCCTCGATGGGCAGCGTCTTGTGGCGCACGCCCATGATCTCGCCGTCGTCCGTCCAGGCCGTGATCTCCAGCACCTCGGGGCAGCTCGCGCGCTCGATGGAAAGCGAGTGGTAGCGGTTCACGGTGAACTGCCGGGGCAGCCCCGCGAACACGCCCTTCTGCGTGGTGGTGATGACGCTGGTCTTGCCATGCATGAGCTCCTGCGCCCGCACGATCCTGCCGCCGAACGCCGCGCCGATGCTCTGGTGCCCCAGGCACACGCCCAGGATCGGCAGCCTGCCCGCGAAGTGCTGGATGGCGGCGACGGACACGCCCGCCTCCGCCGGCGAGCATGGCCCGGGTGAGATCACGAGCCGATCGGGCGCGCGCGCGGCGATGCCCTCCAGCGTAATCTCGTCGTTGCGGAACACCTCCACCTCGGCGCCCAGCTCGCCCAGATACTGGACGATGTTGTAGGTGAAGCTGTCGTAGTTGTCGATCATCAAAAGCTTGATCATCGTAAGTCCTTGATTTACATTGTTTTTTGCCTGATTCCACGCATTCCGATATACACAGTTATGTACACGCCGAACGGGGAAGATGGGCCAAAAGATACCCGAACGCCTTGAGGGTCATGCAGAAATGGCTCTAACAGGTCGTAACCACGACAGCGCGTCCGGCTAGCAATCTGCATCGAACATGCTTACCCCCATACAGCGACCATCCCGCCGCGCACCATCGACAAGCATCGCCAAGGGACGAAGCCAAGAGTAGGCCGCGCATGGCCATGCAAAGACATGTAGCGAACTTGGGACAACGATGAAGACATTGGCGATCTCCTCTAGATGCTGGAGCCGCCGCGCCGGATGACATCTGACTAAACCTTGCCTACCGGTACCGGCGGCAAGGAGCGGCTCATGGCCGCAACAACGTGCCGCTTCCAACTAGGAAGCGCCACCAATGGGTAACGTTGATCGAGACAGTACAGATCATGTCAGATGTGAGAGCTTGATTGGCAGATATGCAAGGCCATACTGGTTCCGGAGTAGGCATCTGCTCCAAGCGATGGAGAGTGTAGCATCCGCGCCCCTGTTCCATTTCACTCAGCCTATGCCACTTTGACAATGGTTCGCACCTGGGCAACAGACTGGTTCGAGCACCAAACCGAAGCAGGAGATCTTGCACCACTTGGACATCCCTCTGAAAGAGGGTCCAGCCACCATGTTCCGGCGAGACTGGCTGCTATGCAGCGTTTGCTGCCGCTGGCCCGATGATAGCGAGTGAACCGCCCCGGCTTTCAAGGAGGCCGATTGGTTTAAGTTGACACCTCTGTCGAGGTGTCGCTGACGGCGAGTTGCCTCCAGTAGTTTGCCTCAGCTTCTGCCGGAGGGATGCCCCCAATCGGCGTGAGCAGTCGGACGTGATTGAACCAGTGCACCCACTGCAGGGTGGCCAGCTCCACGGATTCCCTGGTCTTCCAGGGTCCCCGGCGGTGAATCAGCTCGGCCTTGTACAGCCCGTTGATGGTCTCGGCCAGTGCGTTGTCGTAGCTGTCACCCCGGCTGCCCACTGATGGCTGGATACCCGCCTGGTCCAAGCGTTCGGTGTAGCGTATGGAAACGTATTGACTGCCCCTGTCGGAATGGTGCGTCAAGGCATGGGCTGCTGGCTGGCGGTCATACAGCGCCTGCTCCAGCGCATCCAGCACGAAGTCCGTTTGCATGCTGCGGCTGACCCGCCAGCCCACGATGCGCCGGGCGTACACGTCCACCACGAAGGCCACGTACAACCAGCCCTGCCAGGTGGAGACGTAGGTGAAGTCCGACACCCACAGCTCGTTGGGCCGGCTGGCCTTGAATTGCCGGTTGACGTGGTCCAGCGGGCACGGTGCCGATGTGTCCGGCGTGGTGGTGCGCACTGTCTTGCCACGGCGTGCTCCTTGCAAGCCCATGGCACGCATCAGGCGCTCGACCGTGCAGCGCGCCACTGCGATGCCCTCGCGGTTCATCTGCAGCCAGACCTTATCGGCCCCGTAGACCTGCCAGTTGGCGTGCCACACGCGCTGGATGTCGGCTTTCAAACCCTCGTCACGCTGGACGCGTTGACTGCGCAGTTGCGGGTTGCGTTGCCGGGCTGCGTGGCGCCAGTAACACGACGGGGCCATCTGCAGCACCCGGCAGATGGGCTCGACCCCGTAGTCATCACGGTGGCGGTCGATGTAGTTCTTCAAGACTTCAATCGGCGGTCGAGCTCCGCCTGCGCGAAAAACGCGCTGGCCGTCTTCAGGATGTCGTTGGCCCGGCGCAGCTCTTTGACCTCACGCTCCAGTTCCTTGATGCGCTGGGCGTCTGCCGTGGTGGTGCCGGGGCGCTGGCCGCTGTCGACCTCGGCCTTCTTGACCCAGTCATTCAAGGTCTGCGGCACGCAGCCAATCTTGGGCGCAATCGATTCAATGGCTGCCCACAGCGACGGGTAGTCGGCTCGGTGCTCCTGCACCATGCGAACGGCGCGCTCGCGGACTTCCGGGGAGAACTTCGGTGACTTGTTCATGGCTCCATCTTCTCAAGAGTTGGTGCCTCCTCGAAATCCGGGGCTGTTCATGGTCATGGCGTGGTCGGGGCACGGGGCCTTTGCGTGCTTCTTCACAGACCGCGAACGACCAGTTTCTGCGAAAGACGGCATGGAGCTCGGGGCAAGCCTCGAACAACCGGAAGATGTCGCCCAGCTTCAGCCCGGGAAGCAGCGCCACTGGCTCAAAAAGGTAAGCCACCGCGTGCTCGGCGACGTTGCGCGCGACAGGGACATCGTCAGCGTCGCGGGGGGAGAAATCGCGGGCAACGAGGGCCGCGCCAGGACCAAGGGTCAGGGTGTCCATGGGTGACCAGCGAAGGGAGCGATCTTCGGCAGAACGCCATCGGGGTCGTACACGCGCAACTGGTCCGCGGGCCTTGCAGAACTCCGGTAGACCACCAGATTGATGCCGTCAGGCCGTGCCTGCGAGGGGAACAGGATTCCATCAAGTCCCTCAGCAATCACATCCTCGGACATATACCAAGTCGGCGGTTCAACCGATTTACCGAACCACTCCGCTCGCCAGTCCACCGCGAAATCAGCCCACAATGGCGGCCACTTCTGTGGATCGAAGCCCGCACTGAAGTCCGCCACCCGCAGCCCTTTGACAAAGAACGTACAGATCGTGCCCGGACGCAGCCACGGGTTGTCCTGCTTGTATTCCGCCAATGCAGTGGCTTCATCCATCGCCAGATAGAGGGCTTCCTGGCCGGGCCGATTGAAGCGACCGCCCTGGCGCGCAGCCCCCATACCGGACAGCGGCATGCCAGCATAAGCGGGTGAGATGATGCGGTAGAAAGCCTCGGCCTTGCCCTCGCCGAGGATCGCGACTGGAATCATCCAGCAGCACCGCCTGCAAGCGACTCCAGATAGGCAATGACCGCATCGACCCGCCCCTCCTGAACCAAGGCATCGGCGGTCTTGTAGCCGAAGGCGCGCAGCGGTTCATTGCGCACAAGAAAGGCCGCACGCTTTTCGTCGCCGGTCATCTCGGTAGCCACAGCAAGTACCCGCACCATGTCCTGAAGGTACTTTTGCAGTTGTGGCGCCTGGGGCCTGGCGGTCGGGGTATTGCGGTGCACGTGGGCGCGCTCCGCCAACTCCTGAATCTGGAAACCGAGGAAATCCCCGAGCAGGGCCGGAGACAGATACGGCGTACCCGGCTCGCGGAATTGCTCGACAAAAGGCTGTTGCAGCACGGCGCTCATGGCTCTGGCTCCACGCAATAGATATGCACTTATTTTGCACTCACCCTAGCCTTTGTGCAACCGGCGGAGCCACCATAATCCGATGTCTGCCTGCCTCCAACAAGTTCAGAAGGCTCTGACAGTCAAGCCCATGTGTATAACGCCCTCAAGGCTTGCCATTACTCACTTCATTACACACATCGGCGCTGGCTTGCTCTGGAAGTCAGTAGAACTCCGCAGAAATCAATTCCTTTTGAATCAACAACTTACATATCCTCAGTGGACGTGAAAAGCCCTCGGTGGACGCTGTTTGCAGTTATCGATCATGAGGAGCTTCATGCGTGCTCTCCCTTGGGTTGGAGCCCCTTGGCGCGCAGCCGGGCCAGCTCGTCGTGTTCGTAGGCGATATAGCACTCCATCATCGCACGGTAGAGGCGCTCCATCAGGTCAGGGTCGCCGCCCTGGGCCTCGGCCATGGGGCGCACGCGGTCGATGATGGCCTGGATGCGCGCCTCGTCGCGCACCAGCCCTTCGTCGTTCTTCACGCGGGCGGCCTGGGTCATGTAGCCGCCGCGCTCGACCAGCAGCGGCACCAGCAGGTCGTCCAGCGCGTTCACGCCGTCGCGCACCTCGGCCAGCGTGGTGCAGTGGCGGACCTTGTCGATGGCGCGGCTCATTCCAGGCCCTCCTCGACGAGTTCCGCCGCGCGCAGCAGCGCGCGGGCCTTGTGCTCGGTCTCCCTCCACTCCAGCTCGGGCACCGAGTCGGCCACCACGCCGGCCGCGGCCTGCACGTAGAGCGTGCCGTCCTTGACTATTGCCGTGCGGATGGCGATGGCCACGTCCATGTTGCCCGCGTAGCTGAGATACCCGCAGGCGCCGCCGTAGAGGCCGCGCTTGGTGGGCTCCAGCTGGTCGATCAACTCCATCGCGTGCACCTTGGGCGCGCCCGTGAGCGTGCCGGCGGGGAAGGTGGCGCGCAGCACGTCCATGCTGGTCATGCCGTCGTTGAGGATGCCCTCCACGTTGCTCACGATGTGCATCACGTGGCTGTAGCGCTCGATGGCGAAGGCCTCGGTCACCTTCACCGTGCCGGTCTTGGCGATGCGGCCGATGTCGTTGCGCGCCAGGTCGATGAGCATCACGTGCTCGGCGCGCTCCTTGGGATCCTGAACCAGTTCCTGCTCGATGGCCTTGTCGGCCTCGAGCGTCGCGCCGCGCGGGCGGGTGCCGGCCAGGGGGCGGATGGTGATCTTCTGGCCCTCGGGCGTGGCCTCCTGGCGCACGAGGATCTCGGGGCTTGCGCCCACCACCTGGAAGTCGCCGAAGTGGTAGTAGTACATGTAGGGCGACGGGTTCAGCGAGCGCAGCGCGCGGTAGAGCGACAGCGGTGATTCGGTGTAGCGCTTGTGGATGCGCTGGCCCACCTGCACCTGCATGAAGTCGCCCGCGGCGATGAGCTCCTTGGCGCGCGCCACGGCGGCGAGGTAGTCGGCCTTGGCGAAGCTGCGCTGCGCGGGGTGGCTCTCGCTGGGCCTCACCACGGGCGCGCTCACCGAGTACTTGAGCTGGTCCTTCAGGTCGCGCAGGCGCTTCTTGCCCTTGGCATAGGCCTCGGGCTCGGCCGGGTTGGCATAGACGATGAGGTAGAGCTTGCCCGAGAGGTTGTCGATGACGGCCAGTTCCTCGCACTGCAGCAGCAGGATGTCGGGGCAGCCCAGCGTGTCGGGCGGGCAGGTGGATTCGAGCTTCTTCTCGATGTAGCGCACCGCGTCGTAGCCGAAGTAGCCCGCGAGGCCCCCGCAGAAGCGCGGCAGGCCCGGGCGCAGCGCCACCTTGAAGCGCTTCTGGTATTCGGCGATGAAGTCCAGCGGGTTGCCGGCGGCGGTCTCGACCACCTGGCCGTCGGTCACCACCTCGGTCCTGGCCGCGTCGCCGAAGCCGCTCGCGCGCAGCAGCGTGCGCGCGGGCAGGCCGATGAAGCTGTAGCGCCCGAAGCGCTCGCCGCCGACGACCGACTCCAGCAGGAAGCTGTTCGTGCCGTCGCCCTTGCCGTGGGCCAGCTTGAGGTAGAGGGACAGGGGGGTTTCCAGGTCCGCGAAGGCTTCCGCGATCAAGGGGATGCGGTTGTAGCCCTCCAGGGCCAGGCTTTTGAATTCGAGTTCAGTGATCACGAGGAGAGTTCCCAGCTCGTGCGGCGCGCCGCCGTTCGGGCGCGGGCCGCGGGTTCATTCGGGAGACGGCCCGCAGCTGCGGGCGGAGTCACGGGCGCACGCTGGGAGCGGCCCAGGTGCGATCAGGGGTTCAGTTTCGCAGGCTTGCGCCAGGGCCAGGCTCCCCGGTCGCTGCGACCTGCAATGAACGTGCGATGAACGAACATGGGCGAAAGTGTAGCAAAGCCCCCGGAACGCTGAAAAAGCCCGCAGACCCGTGTTTTATGACCGCATTGCAATCGTAAAAACATGTCATCATCAAAGAAACATTTATTTGCAATTTGCGGCATCATGGAGCTACGCATGCAACTCAGCAACATCAAGGTAGGCACGCGCCTGGCCTTGTCCTTCGGACTCGTCCTGTTCATCACTGCGCTCATCGCCGGCATCGGCATATGGCGATTACAGGCCCTGGCGGCCACCACCCAGCAGCTCACCAGTACCGACAACGAACGACTCAAGGCCGCCCAGCAGTGGCGCCAGGGCATCTACCAGAACTGGATCCGCACGCGCGCCGCGCTGCTCGACTCGGGCACCAGCCACCTGGCCAGCTGGCAGGCGGAAATGGACCAGACATCCAAGGACGTCGATGTCTCGCGCAAGGCGGTGGAGCGGCTGCTGCAGTCCGACAAGGGGCGCGAGCTGCTCGCCGACATCGACAAGGCCCGCGAGGCCTACCGCTCGCCACGCGCCGACCTGTTCAAGCGCAAGGCCGCGGGCGAGGACGTCGGGCCCCTGGTGGACAGCCAGCTCAAGCCCCTGTCCGATGCCTACATCCGCACCCTCTTCGCACTGGAGGAGCGCCAGCAGGATCTGTACGAGCACACCCGTGAACAGGCCGTCGCGGAGGCGTCCCAGGGCCGCGCGATCCTCCTCGCCGCCACGGCGCTGGCGCTGCTGGTGGGCGCGGGCGCGGCCTTCGTGCTGAGCCGCTCCGTCACCATGCCGCTGCAGCAGGCGGTGCGCCGCGCCGGCCAGATCGCCGAGGGCGACCTGACCCAGCCCATCGAGGCCCAGGGCCGCGACGAGGCCGCGGCCCTGCTGAACGCGCTGCGCCACATGCAGGACAACCTGGCGCGCGTGGTGTCCGACGTGCGCGCCAACGCCGAGAGCGTGGCCACGGCCAGCGCCCAGATCGCGCAGGGCAACGGCGACCTGTCCGCGCGCACCGAGAGCCAGGCCAGCGCGCTGCAGGAAACGGCCGCCTCCATGGAACAGCTGGGCGCCACCGTGCGCCAGAACGCCGACAACGCCGCCCAGGCCAACCAGCTGGCCATGAGCGCGAGCACCGTCGCCGCGCAGGGCGGCGAGGTCGTCTCCGAAGTGGTGGACACCATGCGCGGCATCAACGACGCGAGCCGCAAGATCGCCGACATCATCGGCGTGATCGACGGCATCGCGTTCCAGACCAACATCCTGGCGCTCAACGCAGCGGTGGAGGCCGCGCGCGCGGGCGAACAGGGCCGGGGCTTCGCCGTGGTGGCCGGCGAGGTACGCAACCTCGCGCAGCGCAGCGCCGAGGCGGCCAAGGAAATCAAGCAGCTCATCACCGCGAGCGTCGAGCGCGTGGAGCAGGGCACGCAGCTCGTGGACAAGGCCGGCGCGACCATGACCGAAGTGGTCGGCGCCATCCGGCGCGTCACCGACATCGTGGGCGAGATCAGCGCGGCCAGCAGCGAGCAGAGCAGCGGCGTGTCCCAGGTGGGCGAGGCCATCACGCAGATGGACCAGGCCACGCAGCAGAACGCCGCGCTGGTGGAGGAAAGCGCCGCGGCGGCCAGCAGCCTCAAGGCCCAGGCCGCGCAGCTCGTGCAGGCCGTGGCCGTGTTCAAGCTCGCGGGCCATGCGGGCACCGCCATCACCCACGCCGTCAAGGCGCCGCCGCCCGCCCCCGTGGCGGCGCCTCCCGTCCCGCGCAGCACAGCCAAGCCCGGCGCGCCGGCGCGGCCGCTGGCGCGCACCACCGCCCAGCCACCCCAGGCGCCCCAGGCACCCAAGACATCCAAGGCGCCCGCCCCCGCCCTGGCAACGCAGGGCGGCGACGATGACTGGGAAAGCTTCTGATCCAGGCCGACGAACCCCTTCCCTCTTGACGGCGGCGGCGACGCCGCCGCGCAATGCACCCACGGGGCCCTGCACGACCATGCAGGGCCCTTTTCTGCCGTGAACATCCAATCCCTGAGACTCCCCTGGCCCCGAACGCTCCAAAGCAAGGCGCGGTGGGCAGTGCTGTTGGTCTCCCTGCTGGCGCTGGGCAACGTGCTGACCATGCAGCTGCTGCTGCGCCAGTCCGACAACCTCGCCGCCACCATGAACCTGGCCGGGAAGATGCGCATGCTCGGCCAGCGCATAGCGCTCGAAGCCCTGGCCGAGCAGCGGCACCCCGATGACTCCTGGCCCACGCCCCGGGAGCGCTACGCCACCTTCGAGTCCACCTACGCCGCCCTGCGCGACGGCGGCAGCGCCTACGGGCTGGAGGTGCAGCCGCTGGACGCCCGCCTGCAGCCCGCGCTGCAAGCCCTGCACGAGGGCTGGCTCCGCTACCGCCTGGCCATCGACGCCCTGCTCCTGGCGCCGCCCATGGCCAGCGCGCAAGTGATGTCGGTCATGGCGGCCAGCGAGCACCTGCTGGCGCGCACGGAGGCCCTGATGGACCGCCTGGTGCAATTCGCCGACGACGCGCACCAGCGCGCGCTCATGAGCAGCCTGGCCCTGTTCGCCCTGGACGTGCTGCTGCTCCTGCTGGGCTATGCGCTGCTGTCGCGCCGCGTGCTGCGGCCCATCCACGTCCTGACCCGGCAATGCCGCGAGATGGCGCTGGGCCGCTACGGCACGCGCACGCGCCTGTCCACCAGCGACGAGCTGGGCGAACTGGCGCGGGTGCTGGACCATTCGGCCGCGCACATCGCCCAGCTGCTGCAGGACGTGGCGCAGGAGCGCTCCGCCCTGGCGCAGATGCAGGCCATGTTCAACGGCCTGGCGGAGAACACCGTGGCGGGCATCTACATGCTCGATGAGTCCGGCCGCATCATCTACGCCAACGAGCAGCTGGCGCAGATACTGGGCTACGGGCGCGCGCAGCTGTCCGACCGCTTCCCCATGGAGCGGCTTTTTCCGCCGCCGGCCCGCGCCGCGGCGCACCAGCACAGCGCGCGCCATGAAAGAAGCGCGCTGCGCGCCGACGGCTCGAAGATAGAGATCGAGATCTTCGGCTCGGCCATGACGTTCCAGGGCAGGCCCGCCGTCATCGGCCTGGTGATGGACATCACCGAGCGCAAGCGCGCCGAGATGTCCGCCCGCCGCGCCGCCCTGGTCTACCAGCACACCTCCGAGGCCATGGTGGTGACCGACGCCCAGGGCGTGGTGCAGGACATCAACCCGGCATTCACCGCCATCACCGGCTACGAGGCCGCGGACATCCTCGGCCGGCGCATGAACGTGCTCAGCTCGGGCCGCCAGGACCGCGCCTTCTACGAGGCCCTGTGGACCAGCCTGAGGGAGACGGGCAGCTGGAGCGGCGACATGAGGAACCGCCGCAAGAACGGCGAGGAGTTCGTCGAGCGCCTGACCATCAGCACCTCGTACAACGAGGACGGCAGCGTCCACAGCCACATCGGCCTGTTCGCCGACGTGACCGAGGCGCGCCGGCGCGAGGCCTCGATCTGGCGCCAGGCGCACTACGACCACCTGACCCAGCTGCCCAACCGGCAGATGTTCCAGCAGGACCTGCAGCGCAGCATGGACAGCGCGCGCGCCAGCGACCTGCCCCTTGCGCTGGTGTTCCTGGACCTGGACTACTTCAAGGAGGTCAACGACACCTTCGGCCACGACATGGGCGACGAGCTGCTGCGCCAGGTGGCGCGCCGCCTGCAGTCCTGCGTGCGCAGCAGCGACCAGGTGGCGCGCCTGGGCGGCGACGAGTTCACGCTGATACTGCGCGACCTCAAGCGCCTGGAGGACGCCCCCGCCATCTGCCGCAAGGTGCTGCACGCCGTGGCCCAGCCCTACGAGCTGTCCGGCAGCACGGTGCATGTCTCCGTCAGCGCCGGGGTGACGTTCTACCCGCGCGACGGCGACGACGGCGTCACGCTGCTCAAGCACGCCGACCTGGCCATGTACGCCGCCAAGGAGCAGGGGCGCAACCAGTTCTGCGAGTTCGCGCCCACCATGGAGCAGGAGGCGCAGAACCGCCGCCTGCTGCTGCGCGACCTGCAGCAGGGCCTGGACGAGGGCGAGTTCGCGCTGCACTACCAGCCGATCGTGGAAATGCGCAGCGGGCGCACCGTCAAGGCCGAGGCGCTGCTGCGCTGGAACCAGCCCGTGCGCGGCATGGTCAGCCCGGCCGACTTCATCGCGCTGGCCGAGGAGTCGGGCCTGATCGTGCCCCTGGGCGACTGGGTGATGCGCGAGGCCGCGTGCCAGCTGGCGCAGTGGCGCGAGGAGATCGCGCCCGCGTTCAGGCTCAGCGTCAACGTCTCGCCCGTGCAGCTCAATTCGAGCGGGCACTGCGTGCAGGCCTGGGTGGCGCACCTGCAGGACCTGTCGCTCCCCGGCTCGGCGCTGGTGGCGGAGATCACCGAACGCGTGCTGCTGGAGGCCGACAAGGACACCGACGCCCGGCTGCAGACCCTGCAGGGCGCGGGCATACAGCTGGCGCTCGACGACTTCGGCACCGGCTACTCATCGCTGTCCTACCTCAAGCGCTTCGACATCGACTACATCAAGATAGACCGCAGCTTCGTCAGCCTGCTGAGCCAGGGCAACGAGGACGCCACGCTGTGCCAGGCCATCATCGCCATGGCGCACCAGCTGGGCATATGCGTGGTGGCCGAAGGGGTGGAGACGCGCGAGCAGCACGACATCCTGCAGCGGGCCGGCTGCGACTACGGCCAGGGGTACTGGTACGGCAGGCCCATGCCCGCGCAGGAGCTCACCGAGCGGCTGCGTGCCCAGCACCGCGCGCCGCAGCCAGCTCCGGCAGAGCATGGATGAAGCCGTCCGCGTCCACCGCCTGCACCGGCTGGCCATGGTTGTAGCCATAGGTCACGAGCACCACGGGGCAGCCCGCGTCGCGCGCGGCCTGGGCGTCGTTGCTCGAATCGCCCACCATGAGCGTGCGCGCGGGCGCCGTGCCCAGCGCCTCGCAGGCCTTCTGCAGCGGCAGCGGGTCGGGCTTCTTGCGCGCGAAGGCGTCGCCGCCGAACACATGGTCGAAGAAGCCCTCCAGCCCCTTGGCGCGCAGCAGCGGGCGCGCGAAGGCCGTGGGCTTGTTGGTCAGGCAGGCCAGGGCCAGGCCCGCGCCGCGCAGCGCCTGCAGGCCCTCCGCCACGCCGGGGTAGAGGGTGGCGAACTGGCCGTTGATGGCCAGGTAGTGGTGTTCGTAGCGCTCCCAGGCACGGGGGTACAGCGCCTCCACCTTTGCTTCTATTTCAATAGCTGCTGACGCTTGTCCATCGGGCGTTAGGACCTGTTTCAGCACCGAACGCAGCAGGTGCTCGGAGCCCTTGCCCACCATGCGCGCTATCTGCGCGGGCGCGATGGCCGGCAGTTGCAGGTCGCGCAGCATGCGGCCCAGCGCCTCGGCAAAGTCGCCCAGCGTGTCCACCATGGTGCCGTCCAGGTCCACGATCGCCGCATCGGTGCGCGCCAGCAGCGCGGCCAGGCGGTCTTGCTCCATCACCATCGAAAAATCCTTGTCCTGCATGCGAAGGGCGCGCCCGGCGGGCACGCGGCGCGCGCAGTGTAATGCCGCCCCCCGCCCTGTGCGCACAGTCCGACAAGCCCGGGCGCCGGCTGCGGACATACGCTCCGCGCGATGCCGCCTATGCTGGGGCTTTTTCCATCCTGCGCATTCTCCCCAGGAGGTGTTACATGCACATCCACCGTTTCACCCTGCTGGCGCCTGCGGCCGCGCTGCTGTGCGCCGCCGCCGCGCAGGCGGCCACCAGCGTCCATGACCAGTACCGCGCGGACCGCGCCGCCTGCGCCAGCGAGCCCGCCGAAAGCCGCGCCGCCTGCATTCGCGAGGCCGGGGCCGCGGCCCAGGCCGCGCGCCAGGGCGGGCTGAGCAGTTCCGACGCCAGTACCTACGAGAACAACGCCCTGGCGCGCTGCGACGCGTTCAAGACGCCCGAGGACAAGTCCGACTGCATCGCCCGCATGGGCAGCAAGGCCACCGTGCAGGGCTCGGTCGATGGTGGCGGCCTGCTGCGCGAATCGGTCAGGACCTACACGGTCGAGCCATGACGCGCGGCGCCGGCGGTCACGCCAGCGCCGCGCGCATGGCGTCGATGACGGCCTTGTAGTCGGGCTTGCCGAAGATGGCGCTGCCGGCCACGAAGGTGTCGGCGCCCGCGTCGGCCACGCGGCGGATGTTGTCGGTCTTGATGCCGCCATCGACCTCCAGGCGGATGTCCTTGCCCGAGGCCTCGATGCGCTTCCTGGCCGCCTCGATCTTGCGCAGCGTGCTGTCGATGAAGCCTTGCCCGCCGAAGCCGGGGTTGACGCTCATGAGCAGGATCAGGTCGATGTCCTCGATCACCCAGTCCAGCACGTCCAGCGGCATGGCCGGGTTGAAGGTCAGGCCGGCCTTGCAGCCCCGGGCCTTGATCGCCTGGATGCTGCGGTGCACGTGCGCCGAGGCGTCGGGGTGGAAGCTGATCAGGTCGGCGCCGGCCTGGGCGAAGGCCTCGGCCAGCGCGTCCACGGGCTGCACCATGAGGTGCACGTCGATGGGCACGCTCTGGCCGCCCGGCGTGACGGCATGGGGCTTCAAGGCCTGGCAGACCATGGGGCCGAAGGTCAGGTTGGGCACGTAATGGTTGTCCATCACGTCGAAGTGGATCCAGTCGGCGCCGGCGGCGATCACGCTGCGCACTTCCTCGCCCAGGCGGGCGAAGTCGGCGGACAGGATGGAGGGGGCGATGCGGTAGGTGCGGCTCATGCCCGCGATTGTCGCAGCAGCGCCATCCGGGCCGCTACCATTGCGGCCATGCCGAAGTACCAGTTCCAGGCCGAGGTGCAGCCCCGGTACCTGCCCGAGCAGTCCTCCCCCGCGGACGGCGTGTATGGCTTTGCCTACACCATCACCATCACGAACACCGGCGACGTCAGCGCGCAGCTGATCTCGCGCCACTGGATCATCTGCGACGCGAACGGCCATGTGCAGGAGGTCAAGGGCCTGGGCGTGGTCGGCCAGCAGCCGCTGCTCCGACCCGGCGAGTCCTTCGAGTACACCAGCGGCTGCCGCCTGCGCACGGCCAGCGGCAGCATGCACGGCAGCTACTTCTGCGTGGCCGAGGACGGCGAGCCGTTCACCTGCCCCGTCGCCCTGTTCGTGCTCGAAGCCATGTCGCCGCAGACCCCCGGCGAGCCGTTTTCGTCCCGGGTGCTGCATTGAGCCGCAAGACCCCTGACCTGGCGCGCCTGCTGGCCGCCCTAGACCCCACGGCGCCCCTGGCGCAGCGCCACCTGCAGCTCATCGCCCTGCTGGGCTGGGTGCGCGGCGACGGCAGCGCCGTGGAAGCGGCCACGGGCCGCGTGGCCCTGCTGGTGGAGGCCGCCGAGCGCGCGCCCGACGTGCGGGCGCGGCTGCAGGCCTGGTGGGCCGCGCTCACGCAGCACCTGGACATCACCACGCTGCTGGCCGACTTCGGCTTCGCGCAGCGCACGTCCATGGCCAGCGAGCTGGCCGAGCGCATGCGCTACAAGCTGCTGCCCGCCAACCCCGACACCGTGGACGCTTCCGAGCTGTTCATGCTGGCCCTGCCCCACGAGTTCGACGCGCGCTGGCTGGCCGCGCTCGACGAGGCCCTGCTCGCGCGCCTGCTGGCCGTGCTGCTGCCCGCGCGGGACGAGGACGACGGCAGCGCCAACCACTGGCAGCGCGCGCTGCTCGACGCCATCGCCTACTGCGCGGGCCAGATCCTCGCGACCGGCTTCGCGCCCGAGCTGCGCCTGCGCATGAGCGAGGCGGCGCGCGAGGAGCAGCCCTTTCACGCGCTGCTGCGCGACGCCGAGAGCCTGCGCGTGGAGGTGCTGCACCCGCTGCGCACGCAGGACCGGCTGCAGCAGGCCGTGCAGGGCCTGCGCGAGCGCCTGGACGCCTGCCGCGCCGCCGTCAATACCGTGTACGCGCATTTCGAGGACAACGGCATCTCGGTGGGTCTGGTGTTCCGCCTGCGCCAGCTGCGCGAGCGCATCCTGCGCGTGCGCGAACTGCTCGAATGCCTGCTCTCGCCGCGCCCCGCCGCGGCCGCGGTGCAGCTCATGTCGCACCTGGTCACCGTTGGGCGCGTGCGCCGCAGCGTGCGCGCGCTGGTGGCGACCAACTCGTCGCTGCTGGCGGCCAAGGTGGCCGAGCGCAGCGCCGAGACGGGCGAGCACTACATCACCCGCACGGGCGGCGAATACCTGGCCATGGTGCGCCAGGCCGCCGGCGGCGGCCTGGTCATGGCGTTCACCACGCTGATCAAGTTCGGCCTGTACGCGCTGGCGCTGTCGGCCTTCTGGGGCGGCTTCATGGCGGGCGTGAACTACGCGGCGAGCTTCGTGCTGATCCAGCTGCTGCACTTCACGGTGGCGACCAAGCAGCCAGCCATGACCGCGCCGGCCATGGCGGCCAAGCTCAAGGACCTCGGCGAGGACGAGTCGGTGGAATCCTTCGTGGACGAGGTCGCGCACCTGGTGCGCTCGCAGGCGGCCGCCGTGCTGGGCAACGTGCTGCTGGTGTTCCCGGGCGCCCTGGCCCTGGCGCTGCTCATCGCCCAGGTGCTGGGCCGGCCGGCCATAGACGCGCAGCACGCCGTGCATACGCTCGACGCGCTGCACCTGCTCGGCCCCTCGGTGCTGTTCGCCGCCTTCACCGGCGTGCTGCTGTTCGCCTCCAGCATCCTCGCCGGCTGGGTGGAGAACTGGTTCGTGCTGCACCGGCTGGACTCGGCCATACGCTACAACCCGCGCATCACCGCCGCCCTGGGCCGGCGGCGCGCCGAGCGCTGGGCGCGCTTCCTGCGCGGCAACATCTCGGGCCTGGCGGCGAACATCTCGCTGGGCTTCATGCTGGGGCTGGCGCCGGCGTTCGCCGCCTTCTTCGGCCTGGGGCTGGAGGTGCGCCACGTGACGCTGACCACGGGCCAGATCGGCGTGGCCGCCGCCACGCTGGGCCTGGATGCGCTGCACCTGCCCGCGTTCTGGTGGGCCGTGGCCCTGGTGCCGTTCAACGGCGCGCTCAACGTCATCGTCAGCTTCTACCTGGCCTTCCGCCTGGCCCTGCGCGCGCACAACGTGGGCCGCGTGGACCGCAAGCGCATCTACCGCGCGCTGCGCAGGCGCTGGCGCAGCGCGCCGCTGGGCTTTTTCCTGCCCCCGCGGCGCAGCATCTGATAAGGTGCCCGCGGCGCCCCGCCTTGCGCACCGTCCTACAGGGACCGCCGCGGGTCCGCAGATACAGTCGGTAAAAAGACCGTGGAAAGGCGCCGCCGGGCGCCGCGGCGCCGGACACGGCGCAGACATGCAGCGGGCCCGGCCCGCACGAACAGAAGGACACGCAACAATGAACGAGCTGATGAGCTTCTGGGCGCAGTGGCTGCGCCCATCGGCAGGGCTGCCCACGGTGCAGTGGGCGCTGCTGCTGGCGGTGGCCACGGTGGCGGGCTATCTGGTGCAGCGCCACAGCGGCCTGCCCAAGGTGGTGGGCTACTCGCTGGTGGGCACCATCGTCGGCCTGGCGGGCTTCGAGGGCGCCGTCTGGCCGCTGCAGGGCATCGGCCTGTTCCTGGTGGAGCTGGCCGTGGCCGTGGTGCTGTTCGAGGCCGGCGGGCGCATTCCGCTGCGCTGGTTCCGCCACAACCCCATGGTGCTGGTGCAGAGCATCGCCGAATCGGTGCTGACCTATTTCTCCGTGTACTGGGTCATGCTGTGGTTCGACGTGCCCGCGCACGCCGCCGGCCCCCTGGCGATCGTGGCGCTGGCCGCGTCGCCGGCCGTGCTCACGCGCGTGGTGAGCGACACGCGCGCCGCCGGCCCCGTGACCGAGCGCGCCATCGTGCTGGCCACGCTGTCGTCGCTGTACGCGCTGGCGCTGGGCAGCGCCCAGGCCGGGCTCATACAGCGCCCCGCCACGAGCCTGCTGGGCCAGGTGTATCCGGTGCTGGTGGTGCTGGGCGTGTCCGTCGCCGTGGGCGCGCTGCTGTCGCTGCTGATGCGCCTGGCGCTGCGCGTGATGAGCCCGACGAGCGAGAACACCGCCATCCTGCTGCTGGCGCTGATCGCGGCCAGCACCGTCGTCGCGGCCCACATGGGCGGCTCGGCGCCGCTGGCCGCGCTGCTGGGCGGCATGCTGCTCAAGCAGCTGCACCCGCGCCCCTGGGCCTGGCCGCGGCAGATGGGCACGGCCTCGTCGCTGCTCACCATGCTGATGTTCGTGCTCGTCTCCACCGTGGCGGCCCAGGGCGAATGGAACGCCCCCGTGGCCACCAGCGTGGTGGCGCTGATCCTGGTGCGCCTGCTGGCCAAGGCCGTGGGCGTGGGCGTGGGCAACGTGGGCAGCGGCGCGAGCTGGCGCCAGGCGTTCTGGGTGGGCTGCGCGATGACGCCCATGTCGGCCATCGCGCTGCTCGTGGCCTCGCAGTTCGTGGTGGCGTCGAGCACCACGGGCGAGCTGATCGCGCGCATCGCCCTGCCCGCCATCCTGGTGATGGAGATGCTGGGCGCCGTGATCGCCACCTACGCCATCTACCGCGCCGGGGAGAGCGCCAAGCCCTGGCCGCCGCAGGCCGAGCGCGGCGGCAACACTGGAGAGAGCAGCCGTGAGTCTTGAAGCCTTCCACCATTCCGAACCGCTGACCCTGGGCGTGGAGCTGGAGCTGCAGCTCGTCAACACGCACGACTACGATCTCGCGCCCTACGCCGAGGACATGCTACGCCTGATGCACAAGACGCCGCTGCCCGGCAGCGTGGTGCCCGAGATGACGAACAGCATGATCGAGATCTCCACCGGCGTGTGCCACAGCAGCAGCGAGGTGCTGGGCCAGCTCACGCAGATCCGCGACGCGCTGGTCAAGAGCGCCGACAAGCTCAACATCGCCGTGGTCGGCGGCGGCACGCACCCGTTCCAGCAGTGGCACGAGCGGCGCATCTACGACAAGCCGCGCTTCCAGGAGCTGTCGCAGCTGTACGGCTACCTGTCCAAGCAGTTCACCATCTTCGGCCAGCACGTGCACATCGGCTGCCCCGACGCCGACGCGGCCCTGCTGATGCTGCACCGCATGAGCCGCTACATCCCGCACTGCATCGCGCTGTCGGCCTCCAGCCCCTACGTGCAGGGGCAGGACACGGCCTTCGACTCGGCGCGGCTCAACTCGGTGTTCGCGTTCCCGCTGTCGGGCCGCGCGCCCTGCGTGCTCACGTGGAGCGAATTCGAGCAGTACTTCGACAAGATGACGCACACCGGCGTCGTCAAGAGCATGAAGGACTTCTACTGGGACATCCGCCCCAAGCCCGAGTACGGCACCATCGAGATCCGCGTGTTCGACACCCCGCTCACCATAGAGCGCGCCGCGGCCCTCGCCGGCTTCGTGCAATCGCTGGCCGCGTGGTTCCTGGCCGAGCAGCCCTTCACGCCCTGCGAGGACGACTACCTCGTCTACACCTACAACCGCTTCCAGGCCTGCCGCTTCGGGCTGGACGCGGTCTACGTGGACCCGGCCACGGGCGCGCACATGCCGCTGCGCGAGCACATCCTGCAGACGCTGGACCACATCGCGCGCCACGCCGGCAGCCATGGCGCCTCGGGCGCGCTGCACATCCTGCGCGGCGAGACCGCGCTGGGCCAGAACGACGCCCGCTGGCTGCGCGAACGCCAGCGCGAGGAGCAGCTGCTGGCCGAGGTCAGCCGCCAGGCGGCGCTGCGCTTTCGGGGCCAGCCCCTCTGACCGTGGGCGAGTTCGACCTCATCGCGCGCTACTTCACGCGCCCCGTGCGCCCCGGCGGCGGCGTGGCGCTGGGCGTGGGCGACGACTGCGCGCTGCTCGCGCCCGCGCCGGGCATGCAGCTGGCCGTCTCCTGCGACATGCTGGTCGAGGGCCGGCACTTCTTCGCCGACGTGGACCCCGCGCACCTGGGCCACAAGGCGCTGGCCGTGAACCTGTCGGACCTGGCGGCCTGCGGCGCGCGCCCGCTGGCCTTCACGCTGGCGCTGGCGCTGCCGCGCGTCGACGAACTCTGGCTGCAAGCCTTCGCCGGCGGCCTGCTGCGCCTGGCCGACGAGCATGGCTGCGCGCTGGTCGGCGGCGACACCACGGCCGGCCCGCTCAACATCTGCATCACGGTGTTCGGCGAAGTGCCCGCGGGCCAGGCCCTGCTGCGCAGCGGCGCGCGCGCGGGCGACGACATCTGGGTCAGCGGCACGCTGGGCGATGCGCGCCTGGCGCTGGAGGCGCTGCAGGGCCGTGTCCAGGTCCCCGCCGGCATGCTCGCCGCGGCGCGCGCGCGGCTCGAAACCCCCACGCCGCGCGTGGCGCTGGGCCTGCAGCTGCGCGGCATCGCCACCAGCGCGCTGGACGTGAGCGACGGCCTGCTCGGCGACCTGGGCCACATCCTGCGCGCATCCGGCGTGGGTGCCGAGATCGATGTGGATGAAGTATCTAAATTGATAGCTGCCAGCGCTTTATCCACGGGCGATAGAGGCCATTTCGACACCGAACTCTTGCGCCAGTGCACGCTGGCCGGAGGCGACGACTACGAACTCGCCTTCACCGCCCCGCCCGCACGGCGCGAGGCCGTGGCACGCGCTGCCGCCGCGGCGGCCACGCCCGTGGCGCGCATCGGCCGCATCCGCGCCGAACCGGGCCTGCGCCTCGTGGACGCGCAGGGCCGCGCCCTGGCCGGGCGCTACGCCTCCTTCGATCACTTCGCCGGCTGACCGCCTGGCCTGTTGGCGGCGGCCTGCGCATGCGCGGCAGCGACGGCCATCGCCGCCACGACCTCCTGCACGGTCTTGCGATGGGCATGCGGCAGGGCAAGGTACTGCGCCAGCATCTGGCGGTCCTGCAGATTGAGCTGGCGCTCCATGGCGCCCGAATCCATGGCCAGCACCGGGCCCGGACGCGGGCCAAAGCGCAGTTCGTCGGGGCTGACGTGCAGCCACTCGCTGAGAGTCCGGATCTTGTCCTGCATGGGAATCGACAGTCCGGCCAGCCAGGCCCGCGCGGTGTGCGCCGTGATGCTCTTGCCCCAGTAGCGCAGGTTGAATTCGCTGGCCACGACCGCTGGCGAAGGCCGGACGCCGGCAGCCTCCAGCGCCTGCTTCAAGCGGACGGAAAAGGCCTGGGCCTCTTCCGCATGAACTCCTTTTGCCATGGCGGCAACGGTATGGGCAGGCTTGTATCAAAACTTAAATTTCAATTACATTTGCGGTAAAAATCATTTACGAACCCTTCGGAAAACATCTGCCAGCATGGCCATGACAACCTCTCGCGGCACGCTCCAGCGCCCCGGCAGCCCAAGCCGGACGGACGGCTTCACGCTCATCGAGGTGATGGTCGTCGTCGCCATCGTGGCGATCCTGGCCTCGGTGGCGCTGCCGTCCTACCAGGCCTACATCCGGCGCGGGCAGTTGCAGGAAGGCTTCTCGCAGATGTCCGGCTTCCAGCTCAGGATGGAGCAGCACTACCAGGACAACCGCAGCTACAAGGACACGGCCGCCGACACCTGTCCCGCCACCCTGACCGCCGGCCTCACCAGCAAATACTTCACCTTCGCCTGCGCCAAGGGCTCCACGGGCGACTGGCAAAGCTACACCCTCACCGCCACCGGCAAGGGCTCCACGCTGGGCTACGACTACGGCATCGACCAGGCGAACGCGCGCAAGACCACCAAGTTCGCCGGCACCGCCCAGACCACCTTGAACTGCTGGGCCGAGCGCTCGGCCGCGTGCTGACGCCGGAGGCCGCCATGGGGCAACGCAGGCGCGCACACGGCTTCTCGCTGCTGGAACTGATGGTGGTGCTCACCCTCGTCGCCATCCTGGCGCTGCTGGCCACGCCCAGCATGGCCGAGTGGATGAAGAACCAGCGCATCCGGGGCACGGCCGAAGCCCTTTTGAGCGGCCTGCAGACGGCGCGCGATGAGGCCATCCGCCGCAACCGGCCCGCCAGCTTCTGGCTGGTGTCCGACCTGACGGGCGGCTGCGCCCTCTCCAGCACCAGCGGCACCTGGGTGGTCAGCCTGAACTCGCCCGCGGGCGCGTGCGATGCCGCGCCGTCGGCCACGGCCGATCCGCTGCTGGTCACCTCGCACGCCGTCCAGGGCGGCATGGACGTGAGGGCGGCGGATGCGGGCGGCAGCGCCGCCAGCCAGGTGCGCTTCGACGGCTATGGCCGCCTGGCCAGCCTCCCCGGCGGCGGCAGCCCCGTTGCCAGGATCGACGTGCGCGACCCCGCCGATGCCTCCAAGGCGGACCCCGCCACCCACACCTACCGCAGCCTGAGCGTGCTCGTCCACGGCACCGGCGCCATCCGCCTGTGCGACCCGCGCATCACCACAGCGGGCGACACGCGCGCGTGCTGAGCCACGCCCCCAAGCCACCCATGCCCCTCCTCCACCGCACACCCCGCCGCCGCCCCGCCCCGCGCGCACGCGGCTTCGTGCTGCTCGAAGCCCTGGTCGCCATCCTGCTGTTCGTGGTGGGCGTGCTGGGCATCCTGGGCCTGCAGGCCGGCATGACCCGCGCGCAGACCGAAGCCGGCATCCGCTCCGAGGCGGCCTACCTCACGCAGGAACTGCTGGGCCTGATGTGGGCCGACGTTCCCAACCTCGCGGGCTTCGCCATCAGCGGCGGCAGCTGCACCGCCACCGCCTGCCAGCGCTGGCTGGAAAAGGCCAAGGCCGCGCTGCCGGGCGGCGGGGCCGCCGTCACCGTCGCCGCCATCGCCGACGGCTCGACGGGCAGCGACGTGGACATCACCGTCACCTGGACCATGCCCGGCGGCGAGGCGCGCAAGTACACGACCCGCTCCACCATCGCCCTGAGCCACACGCCATGACACCCCCTCACCACCATGCGGCCCGCACCCAGCGCGGCATCTCCCTGCTGGAGCTGATGGTGGGCATCGTCATCAGCATGCTCACCGTGCTGGTCATCACCCAGGTGTTCCTCGAATCCGAACGGCAGCGGCGCATCCCCGCCACCGGGGCCGACGCGCAGGTCAACGGCATCCTCGCGCTCGACGCCATCCAGCGCGACGTGCGCCAGGCGGGCTACGGCCTGAGCGGCGGGCCCTGGGTGGGCGCGTGCACCACGGGCAACCTGGCCGAAGCGCAGGCCGTGGGCCTCGCCAGCCTGCGCCTCGCGCCCGTGGCCATCACGGCGGGCAGCGGCGCCGCGCCGTCGGACAGCATCGACATCCTCTCCAGCGGCAAGGTGGACGCCGCCATGCAGATCAAGCTGGCGGAAGACCACGCCAACGGCAACGGGAAACTCATCGTGCCCTCCACCCTGGGCATCGAGGCGGGGGACTGGCTCATCGTCTCCACCCCGACGGGCTCCCAGTGCGACGCATTCCAGGCGCAGGCCCTCGCCACCGCCGAGCCCTGGGGCATCACCCCCAGCGGCAGCGTGCCCGCCTACACCGCGGGCAGCCTGCTGTCCAACATGGGCGCCGCGCCCGTCCGGCGGCGCTGGAGCGTCTCCGGCTCCGCCGCCAGCGCCTTCGCGCTGCAGATGACCGACCTGGCGACGGCCAGTCCCGCGGCCGGCAGCGACGCCTACCCCGAAATCGTGCTGCTGCGCGCCTTCTACGCCAAGGACACCGACGCCGACGGCGCCATCGACACCTACGACACCGCCACGCCCACGGACCGGGCCGGCTGGAGCCAGGTGATCGGCCTGCGCCTGGCCCTGGTGGTGCGCAGCCCGCAGTGGAGCAAGGAAGAGGCCACCGCCAGCGCGCCCCGATGGAACCTGGGCAGCGCCACCGTGGCGGGCGGCGCGGCCTGCCCCGACGACGCCGGCAGCCAGTGCATCGCCCTCGGCCTCACCCACACCGGCACCGATTGGAAGCACTACCGCTACCGCATGTACGAGTCCCTGATTCCCCTGAGGAACCTGCTATGGAACGCCGGCTGACCCCGCCCGCCGCCACTCGCCGCCAACACGGCCTGGCCATGATCGTCGCCCTGCTGGTGCTCGTCGCCATGTCGCTGGGCGCCGTGGCGCTGGTGCGCTCCGTGAACACCGGCGCGCGGATCGCGGGCAACCTGGGCTTCCGCCAGGACGCCACCGCCAATGCCGACCGCGTGGCGCAGGAAGCCATCGCCATGCTCTACGCCAAGCTGACCGTGGACGCCGACAGCCTGAACAACGACCTGCCCGCCGAGGGCTACTACGCCAGCCAGCCCGCCAGGCTGGACGCCACCGGCAACGCCCGCGCGGGCGACGCCACCCGCGCCCTGATCGCATGGGACAGCGGCTACTGCGGCACCTACCCCAGCGCCAGCCACGCCAGCTGCAGCCACACGCCCAAGGCCAGCACGGCGGACCTGACGGCGGGCAACAGCGCCGCCTACATCGTCTTTCGCATGTGCGAATCGGCGGGCTCGGTGGATGTGTCCACCACCCGCTGCGCCACCACGGCCGCGTCCGTCTCCAACACCTGCCAGGGCGCCATCAACTACGAGAACGAGGGCAAGTGCCCCTCGGGCGCGGGCGTCACGCCGTACTACCGCGTGCTGGTGCGCACCCTGGGGCCGCGCAACACCGCGAGCTATACCGAGACCATCGTGCACTTCTAGCGTAAAAACCGCCCCCAGCGCTTGATGGATAAGCGCGGGCAGCTCACTTTTTTGAATATCGACCGTCGAGGCCCGCCATGACCGCACACCCTCTGCAGCCCATGCCCCGCCCCATTGCGCGCGCCGTCCGCCTGCTGGCAGCCATGGCCGTGGCGGCCGCGTCCATCGCCCATGCGGCGCAGACGCAGATCGCCGACGAGCCGCTGATCACGCAGGCGGAATTCAAGCCCAAGCCGAATCTGATGGTGATCCTGGATGACTCGGGGAGCATGGGTTCGGACTACATGCCTGACGTCGCAAACTACGCCACATCCCGGTTTGGCCTCTACACCCCGCAATGCAATGGCGTTGCTTACGACCCCAGCTACTCTTACACGCCGCCACGCAAGTCCGATGGCACGTCTTACGATCCTGCCGTCTTCACTGCCGCCTTGGCAGACGGTTTCGACAGCACCAGCACGTCCGTGGACCTTACCGGCAACTCCCGCACCCTCACCGTCACGATGGACACGGCAGTGGGTTCAAGCGCCACCACGTTCACTTTTCGCAGCAACAACACCGCCGCACTTGGCGCGGGCAGTTTTCCGCCCGGCGTCAAAGTCAAGCTGACCGGCGGTGGCAGCAGAGTGATCGAGGGCACTGTCGATACGTGGACATACGACGCCGGCACCGACAAAGGCACCCTCAAGCTCAAGAACATCACGACGGCCAGCGGCACCGGTACTGCAACTGCCTGGACGGCCACATTTGCCGGCCAGTTCTATTTCACCTACAGGGGTTCCGAGCCGAAGCTGGGCTATACGTACGACACCAGCGGCACCGTTCAGGACAACACCTTCAGGAACCAATGCAACCTGAGCCGCACCAGCGCATGGGGCACGGCCAACGGCAACGTGTTCGAGTTCAACGTCATCACTGCGGAATCGCCCGAAGCCATCAAGACGAACTACGCCAACTGGTATTCGTATTACCGTACGCGCCAATTGCTGATGCGTACAGCCATGGGCCAGGCGTTGGGCCCATTGGGCGAGGACTACCGGATTGGCTTCATGACGATCAACAAGCGGAGCAAAGCCAGCGGAACCGGGGACGCCGAGTTCAGGCCGGTCATTGATTTCAATGCCGCACACAAGGCGGATTTCTACAGCAGCCTCTATACGTCTGCAGCAAGCGGCAGCACGCCTCTGCGCGGCGCCCTATCCACGGCAGGCCGGTATTTCGCAAAGAACCTCAGCAGCCAGAAAACCGACCCGATGCAATATGCCTGCCAGCGCAATTTTTCGCTGCTGACCACGGACGGCTACTGGAATGAAACCTTCAACGGCAACGGCGGCCTAGGCGCCGCCACTATCGGCAATGCCGATGGCGGGGCTGGCGCTCCATACCAGGATAGCCATTCCAACACCCTGGCCGACGTTGCGTATTACTACTACGCCACCGACCTGCGCAACGGCACACCGGGGTCGGCCGCTTGCACGGGTGCGCCGGTCAACGGTAATCCGGGCCAGGATGTCTGCGCCAACATTGTTGCCCCTTCCGGCAAAGACACTGCCACACACCAGCACATGACGACCTTCACCATCGGCTTGGGCGTCATCGGCAACAAAGCTTTCACCACCGATGAAGCGGCAATCAAGAACATCACCTGGGACGAGCCGGTGAACAACACCATCACCACCGTGGACGACCTTTGGCACGCCTCGATCAATGGACGGGGCCAGCATTACTCTGCGCAAGACGCCCAGCAATTGTCCACGGCCATCCAGGGCATCGTGACAGCGATCCAGGACGTGACCGGCGCGGGCTCAGCCACGGCCACCAGCACGCTCGACCTGGTGCAGGGCGACGGCAACATCGCCTTCGAGGCCAGCTACACCACGGGCTCGTGGTTCGGGGACGTGCAGGCGCGCGAGCTGGATTCGCATACGGCCGCGGTGAAGGCGGGCGACCCGAAATGGTCGGCCCGCGCAAAACTGGACGCCAAGAGCGCCGCCAGCCGCAAGATCTACTTCAAGAACGGCACGGCGCTGAGCGAATTCACCTGGGATAACCTGACCACTGCGCTCAAGGCGAATTTCCAGGACCTGTGCGCCAGCCCGGCCAGGCTGACGCAGTGCGCCACCCTGAGCACGGGCAACAAAACCACGGTGAACGGCGGCGCGGAGCTGGTCGCCTACCTGCGCGGCGACCGCACCAAGGAAGCCACAGCCACCAACGCCACCGCACCGCTGTTCCGCGAGCGCAAGTCGGTGCTGGGCGACATCATCAACAGCAAGCCCGTCCACGTGGGCAAGCCGCCGTTCGGCTATACCGATGCCGGCTACGCCGCGTTCAAGACCAGCCAGGTCAACCGCAAGAAAGTGGTCTACGTGGGCGCCAACGACGGCATGCTGCACGCGCTGGACGCGGCCACGGGCGAGGAGCTGTGGGCCTACGTGCCCACGGCGGTGATGCCCAACCTCTACAAGCTGGCGGACGTGAAGTACGGCAGCAACACCAGCCAGCCGCACACCTATTTCGTGGACGGCAAGACGGTGCAGGGCGACGTGTACATCAACGGCGCCTGGAAGACGATCCTGGTGGGCGGGCTGAACAAGGGCGGCCGGGCCTACTACGCGCTGGACGTCACCGACCCCGACGCGCCGGAGGCGCTGTGGGAGTTCACCGACGACAACCTGGGCCTGACGTACAGCGACCCGGTCATCAGCAAGCTGGCCGACGGCACCTGGACGGTGGCCTTCGGCTCGGGCTACAACAACGTCTCGCCCGGCGACGGCAAGGGCCGCCTGTTCGTGGTGAATGCCGCCACGGGCGCCGTCCTGCGCGACATTCCCACCACGGCAGGCAGCACCGCCACGCCGAGCGGGATGGCCAAGATCAACGTGTGGGTGAAGTCCCTGAGCGACAACACGGCGCAGCGCTTCTACGCCGGCGACCTGCTGGGCAACCTGTGGCGCTTCGACGTGGACGACCTGGTGGCCCCGAAAAAGGGCGCGCTGCTGCTGGCGCGGATGCAGGACGCGAGCGGCAACGCCCAGCCCATCACCACCGAGCCCAAGCTGCGCGAGTACGACAAGCAGCCCATCGTGGCGGTGGCCACGGGCCGCTACCTGGGGCGCGACGACATCGACGACACGCAGGTGCAGTCCATCGCCGCCATCCGCGATCCGCTGACGGCCACGGGCTGGGGCGTGGTGCGCACCAGCAGCGCCTTCAAGAAGGTCACGATCGCCAAGACCGGCACCACCGCCAGCGGCGCGGCGGTCACGGTGGACTGGGCCACGGGCGGCGGCTGGTGGGCCGACCTGCCCACCGGGGGCGAGCGCGTGGCCATGCCCATGGAGTGGGACGGCGCGCGGCTGCTGGCGGCCACCACTCTTCCGGACGGCAATCAGTGCAAGTCGGGCGGCGCGTCGTGGCTGTATTCGTTCGGCCTGGCGGGCGGCGCGACCAAGGGCGAGCAGTACAGCCCGGACACGCTGATCGTCGGCTTCAGCGTGGTGACCACCGACGATGGCAAGCCCAAGATCATCGTGCGCACCAGCGGCAACAAGACCGACGTGAAGGACGGCACGGGCCTGGGCGGCGGCACGACGATCAAGCGCGCGCGGCGGGTTTCGTGGCGGGAGCTGAATTAGCCGAAGCTATCAAAAAGTGAGCTTCAAGCGCTTTATGGGCAAGCGCTATAGGCCATTTTGATGTGCATTTTCTGAGGCAATCCGCTCGCGCGGATCGAGCAGTTCGCACAGCAGCTCCACATGGCTGCTGCGCAGGCAATCCAGCCCCATGGCGGGCTCATGGCCCAGGATCATCTGCGTCAGCAGCGCGTACATCACGGGCGCTATCACCAGCCAGGGCTCGCGCACGATGACGCTGGGCGGCAGGCCGAGCCGCGCGGCATGGGTGCGCAGCATGTCGGCGAGCAAGGCCATGTTGGGCCGCACCACGTTGTGCTCCCACAGTTCCACCAGGTCCTTCACGCGGCCCCGCTCCGCCGCCAGCAGGCGCAGCGTGACCACCGCGGCGGGCCGCTCCAGCAGCCCCGCGTACAGCCTGTCCACCAGCCATTGCGCAAAGGCCCGCGTGCCGGCCTCGACGGGCGGCACGGGCGGCTCCTGCCACTCGGGGGGCGCCAGGGAACGGTGGAGCAGGGCCTCAAAGATCACGTCCTTGCTGGCGAAATGCGCATACAGCCCCCCCTTCGACAGGCCGCAGCGGCGGCCGATGTCGTCCATCGTGGTGGCGGCGAAGCCGCGTTCGGAAAACTCCACCAGGGCCGCATCCAGGATCTGCGCAACGCGCACCTGTGGCGCCAGGCGCCGCCGCGCCGGCGGGGCCGAGGCAGCGCAGGAAGGCTGGATAGGTTGCTGCATGGTGTCTCTCATCGTGGTCTGGCCGGTATTTTGACCGTTTTGACTACCGACCAGTCGGTATTTAAAATGCGCTAATTTGACGACCGTCAAATCAAACACGCGCAACGCGCCTAAAGTCGCCAGGGCGCTCCCCGAACACCCGCCGAAGGACCCGTTTCATGCCCGACACCTTTTCCGCAGCGGCGCTGGCCGACCAACTGGATACGCAGTTCCACGCCGCGCTGGCGCGCCGGTTCTTCTCGCTCTCCCCGGCTGCGGGCATGCTGGCCGCCAGCGACTGGGCGCTGCACCTGGCCGTGTCGCCCGGCAAATGCATGGCCCTGGCCCGCCTGGCCCTGCGCCAGAGCGAGGAGCTGGCCGGCTACGCCCGCGAACGCATGACCGCCGGCGCCGACCCGCAGCTGCGCCATGGCGTGCAGCCCCCGGCCCAGGACAGGCGCTTTGCGGCGCCCGAATGGCAGCAGTGGCCGTTCAACTACATGCACCAGTCGTTCCTGCTCACCCAGCAGTGGTGGGCCGCCGCCACGCACGGCGTGAAGGGCGTGGAGAAGCACCACGAGAACGTGGTGGCGTTCGCCGCCCGCCAGCTGCTGGACGTCTTCTCGCCCGGCAACCAGCTGGCCACCAACCCGGTGGTGCTGCAGCGCACGCTGCAGCAGGGCGGCGCCAACCTGCTGCGCGGCGCGCTCAATGCGGCCGACGACCTGCAGCGCCTGGCCGCGGGCAAGCCCCCCGCGGGCACGGAGGACTTCGTGGTCGGCCGCGACGTGGCCGTCACGCCGGGCAAGGTGGTGCTGCGAAACCGCCTGGTGGAGCTGATCCAGTACACGCCCACGACCGAGGCCGTGCACCCCGAGCCGGTCCTGATCGTGCCGGCCTGGATCATGAAGTACTACATCCTGGACCTGTCGCCGCACAACTCGCTCATCCGCTACCTGGTGGACCAGGGCCATACGGTGTTCTGCCTGTCCTGGAAGAACCCCGGCTACGAGGACCGCGACCTGGGCTTGGACGACTACCTCAAGCTGGGCTTTCACGCCGCGCTCGACGCCGTCAACGCCATCGTCCCCAAGCGCAAGGTGCACGCCACGGGCTACTGCCTGGGCGGCACCCTGCTGGCCATCGCCGCCGCCGCGATGGCGCGCGACGGCGACGCGCGCCTGGCCTCGCTGTCGCTGTTCGCGGCGCAGACCGATTTTTCCGAGCCGGGCGAGCTGGGCCTGTTCATCGACGAGAGCCAGGTCAACCTGCTGGAGGCGCAGATGACCCAGACCGGCTACCTCAAGGCCAGCCAGATGGCGGGCGCGTTCCAGATGCTGCGCTCCTACGACCTGCTGTGGTCGCGCCTGGTCAATGAATACCTGCTGGGCGAGCGCACCCCGATGAACGACCTGATGGCCTGGAACGCCGACGCCACGCGCATGCCGGCCAGGATGCACGCGCAGTACCTGCGCCGGCTGCTCCTCGACGACGACCTGAGCCGGGGCCGCTACCCCGTGGGCGGCAAGCCGGTCTCGCTCAGCGACATCACGCTGCCCATCTTCATGGTGGGCACGCTCACCGACCACGTCGCGCCCTGGCGCTCGGTGCACAAGCTGCACCACCTGACCACGACCGAGATCACCTTCGCCCTGACCAGCGGCGGACACAACGCCGGCATCGTCAACCCGCCGGGCAACCCGCGGCGCCACTACCAGCTGCGCACACGGCCCGCCGGCGGCAACTACATGGCGCCCGACGACTGGCTGGCGGCGGCGCCTGCCGCGCAGGGCTCGTGGTGGCCCGCCTGGCAGGAGTGGCTGCAGGCACGCTCGGGCAAGCCCGTTGCACCGCCGCACATGGGCGCACGCGGCTACAAGGCGGGCGCCGACGCGCCGGGCCACTACGTACTGGAAAAATGAGCATGACCCGGAACCTGCAAGGCAAGAAGGGGCTGGTGGTCGGCATTGCGAACGAAAGCAGCATCGCCTGGGGCTGCGCGCGTGCCTTCCACGCCGCCGGCGCCGACCTCGCCATCACCTGGCTCAACGACAAGGCAAGGCCCTATGTGCAGCCGCTTGCCGAGCGGCTGGAGGCCGGCATACAGATGCCGCTGGACGTGGAGCAGCCTGGCCAGCTGGAGGCGGTGTTCGACACCATCACCCGGCAATGGGGGCGGCTGGACTTCGTGCTGCACTCCATTGCCTTTGCCCCGGCCGCCGACCTGCATGGCCGCGTGATCGACTGCTCGCGCGAGGGTTTCGCGCGCGCCATGGACGTCTCCTGCCATTCCTTCCTGCGCATGGCCCGGCTGGCCGAGCCGCTGATGCCGCAAGGCGGCAGCCTGCTGACCATGAGCTACCTGGGCGCGGCGGAGGTCATCGACAACTACGGGCTCATGGGCCCCGTCAAGGCAGCGCTGGAGTCCGGCGTGCGCTACATGGCCACGGAGCTCGGCCCCAAGGGCATACGCGTGAACGCCGTATCGCCCGGCCCGCTGGCCACGCGCGCGGCATCGGGCATTGCGCAGTTCGACCAGCTCATGGCCGACGCCGTGCAGCGCGCACCGCTGGGCCGCCTGGTGGACATTGACGACGTGGGAGCGCTGTGCGCCTTCCTGGCGGGCAATACGGCGCGTTCGATCACTGGCAGCACGCTGTACGTGGATGCCGGCGTGCACATCATGGGTTGAACACATGAACGCATACACACACACACCCGGCCGCATGCGGCACGCCGCATGCGCGGCGGCTGCGCTGCTGCTGGCGGGCTGCACATCGCTCGCCCCTCCCTACGAAGCCCCGGCCCTGCCCGTGCCGGCGCACTACGCCGGGGTGGCAGAGGCAGGCAACGCACAGGCTGCCGACATGGCCTGGCGCGACTACTTCACCGACCCGGCCCTGCAGGCGGTGATTGAGCAGGCGCTGGCGAACAACCGCGACCTGCGCCGGGCCACGCTGCGCGTGGCCGAGGCCCGCGCCGCCTACGGCATCCAGCGCGCCGAAGAGCTGCCCAGCGTGGGCGCCAGCGCCGGCCTGATGCGCATCGGCCTGCCCGACAACCTGACCTCCCTGGCCAGCTCGCTGCCCGCCACGCTGACCAGCTACAGCGCCTTTGCCGGCATCAGCAGCTGGGAGTTGGATCTTTGGGGCCGCGTGCGCAACCTGAGCGAGGCGGCGCTGCACCAGTACTTTGCCGCCGAATGGACGCAGCGCGGCGCTGCGGTCAGCCTGGTGGCGCAGACGGCCAACGCCTGGCTGGCCCTGCGCGAAACCGACGAGCGCCTGGCCCTGGCACGGCAGGCACTGGACAACCGGGCCGAGTCGCTGCGCATCTTCAGCCGGCGCATGGAAGTGGGCGCCACTTCCCGGCTCGACCTGACCCAGGTGCGCATGCTGCACCAGCAGGCCCGGTCCCTGGTCGCGCAACTGGAACAGCAGCGCGCCACGCAGCAGCATGCGCTCGACCTGATCGTCGGCGCGCCCACGCCCGTGGCCGCAGGAGCGCGCCTGCCCGCCACCGACGCCCTGCGCCCCCTGCCCGCGGGCCTGCCCTCGGACCTGCTCACACGCCGCCCCGACATACAGGCCGCCGAGCAGCAGCTGCGCGCAGCCCATGCACAGATCGGCGTGGCGCGTGCGGCCTTCCTGCCGTCGATCTCCCTCACGGCCATGGCCGGCAGCGCCAGCGGCGAGCTGAGCGACCTGTTTGGCAGCGGCACCGGGGCCTGGCTGTTCCGGCCCGCCATCAGCGTGCCCCTTTTCACGGCGGGCAAGCTCCAGAACAACCTGAACCTGGCCGAGGTGCGGCGCGACGCCGCCGTGGTGCAGTACGAGCAGGCCATACAGGGCGCGTTCCGCGATGTGTCCGACGCGCTGGCCACGCAGGCGGGCCTGACGCAGCAGGTGCAGGTGCTGGACGACATGCTCGCCACCCAGGTCGAGCGCGCACGCCTGTCACGCCTGCGCTATGACAACGGCGCCGCGCGCTTCCTCGAAGTGCTGGACGCCGAGCGCGACCTGCTGGCCACGGCGCAGCAACTGACGCAGACCCGGCGCGCCCTGCTGTCCAGCCGCGTTGCGCTGTATGCCGCCCTGGGCGGCGGCGCAGACCCCTCCCCCGTATCCATGAATCCGAGCGCTACACCATGAACCCGACCGTCAAAAAATGGATTCCCGCCGCCATCGCGGTGGCGCTGGCCGTGAGCGGCTATGTCTACTGGACCGGCCACCGCGACGCCGGGCCGGGCGAAGGCTTCGTGAGCGGCAACGGCCGCATCGAGGCGACCGAGGTGGATGTGGCCACCAAGCTGGCGGGCCGCGTGCAGGCCATCCTGGTGGACGAGGGCACCTTCGTCAAGGCCGGACAGGTCCTGGCGCGCATGGACATCGGCAGCCTGCAGGCCCAGCGCGAAGAGGCCGCCGCGCGTCAGGTGCAGGCCAAGACCGCCGTCGACACCGCACGCGCCCAGGTGGTGCTGCGCGAGAGCGACCTGCGCACCGCCGAGGCCCAGGTGGCCGCGCGCGCGGCCGAACTGGACGCCGCCGAGCGCCGCCTGGCGCGCTCCATCACGCTGGAGAAGGAGGGCGCCTCGTCCGGCCAGGAGCTGGACGACGACCGCGCCCGCGTGCGCACCCAGCGGGCCTCGCTGGACGCCGCCAAGGCCCAGGTGGCCGCTGCGCAGGCAGCGGTGACGGCGGCCAAGGCGCAGGCCACCGGCTCGGTTGCATCGACCGATGCGGCCATCGCCACTGTCGCCCGCATCGATGCCGACCTGCAGGACGCGCAGCTGGTGGCCCCGCGCGACGGACGCGTGCAGTTCCTCGTGACCCAGCCCGGCGAGGTGCTGGGCGCCGGCGGCAAGGTGCTGAACCTGGTCGATCTGTCCGACGTGTACATGACGTTCTTCCTGCCGGAGACCGTGGCCGGCCGCGTGGCGCTGGGCGCCGAGGTGCGCCTGGTGCTGGACGCGGTGCCGCAGTTCGTGATTCCGGCGCAGGTCAGCTTCGTCGCCAGCACGGCGCAGTTCACGCCCAAGACGGTGGAGACGGCGAGCGAGCGGCAAAAGCTCATGTTCCGCGTCAAGGCACGCATCGACCGGGCGCTGCTTGCCAAGTACCCGGAGCAGGTCAAGACAGGCCTGCCCGGCGTGGCATGGGTGCGGCTTGATGCCGACCAGCCCTGGCCCGCCAACCTGGCCAACGTCGTGCAGCCATGACGCAGAGCGAGCCCGTCGTTCGCCTGCAGGACCTGCGCCAGCAATACGGCAAGACGCAGGCGCTGGCCGGCGTCACGCTGGACGTGCCGGCCGGCTGCATGGTGGGGCTGATCGGCCCGGACGGCGTGGGCAAGTCCAGCCTGCTGTCGCTGATCGCGGGCGCGCGTGCCGTGCAGTCGGGCAGCGTGCAGGTGCTGGGCGGCGACATGGCCAGCAAGGCGCACCGCGACGCCGTCTGCCCGCGCATCGCCTACATGCCGCAGGGCCTGGGCAAGAACCTGTACCCGACGCTGTCGGTCGAGGAAAACCTGCAGTTCTTCGCGCGCCTGTTCGGCCACGGAAGCGAGGAGCGGCGCCGGCGCATCGACGAGCTGACGCGCTCCACCGGGCTGCACCCGTTCCTGAACCGGCCGGCGGGCAAGCTCTCGGGCGGGATGAAGCAAAAGCTCGGCCTGTGCTGCGCGCTGATCCACGACCCCGACCTGCTCATCCTCGACGAGCCGACCACCGGCGTCGATCCGCTGGCGCGCTCGCAGTTCTGGGACCTGATCGATCGCATCCGCCGCCAGCGCCCCGGCATGAGCGTGATGGTGGCCACCGCCTACATGGACGAGGCACAGCGCTTTCACTGGCTGGTGGCCATGGACGAGGGCCAGGTGCTGGCCACGGGCGCGCCGCAGGAGATGCTGGAGCGCACCGGCTGCTCCTCGCTGGAGGACGCCTTCATCGCCCTCATGCCCGAGGAGAAAAAGCGCGGCCACCAGCCGGTGGTGATACCGCCGCTGCAGGTGGACGACGCAGACGTCGCCATCGAAGCCCAGGGCCTGACCATGCGCTTCGGCAACTTCACTGCGGTGGACCACGTCAACTTCCGCATCCGCCGGGGCGAGATCTTCGGCTTCCTCGGCTCCAACGGCTGCGGCAAGTCGACGACCATGAAGATGCTCACCGGCCTGCTGCCCGCGAGCGAGGGCAAGGCCTGGCTGTTCGGCAAGCCGGTCGATCCGCACGACATCGCCACGCGCCGGCGCGTGGGTTACATGTCGCAGGCGTTCTCGCTGTATGGCGAGCTGACGGTGCGGCAGAACCTGGTGCTGCACGCGCAGCTGTTCCATGTGCCCGCCGACCAGCAGGCCGCGCGCGTGCAGGCCATGGTCGAGCGCTTTGACCTGCAGAACGACCTGGACGCCCTGCCCGAGAGCCTGCCGCTGGGCGTGCGCCAGCGCCTGTCGCTGGCCGTGGCCATGGTGCACGAGCCCGAGCTCCTGATCCTGGACGAGCCGACCTCGGGCGTGGACCCGATCGCACGCGACCGCTTCTGGCAGTTGCTGGCCGACCTGTCGCGGCGCGACCGGGTGACGATCTTCATCTCCACCCACTTCATGAACGAGGCCGCGCGCTGCGACCGCATGTCGATGATGCACGCCGGGCGCGTGCTCGACAGCGACCGGCCGGCCGCACTCATCGCCAAGCGCGGCGCGGCGACGCTGGAAGATGCCTTCATCGGCTACCTGGTCGAGGCCGAGGGCGATGCCCCCGCGGCGGACGAGGAGCCGGCGGCCGTCGTGCAGGCCGCCCCCGCGGCAGCACATGCCAGCCCGGCGCACAGTTCGGCCTTCAGCCTGCAGCGCCTGTTCAGCTACCTGTGGCGCGAAGCGCTGGAGCTGCAGCGCGACCCGGTGCGTGCCGCGATGGCGCTGCTCGGCTCGCTGGTGCTGATGTTCGTGATCGGCTACGGCATCACGATGGACGTGGAAAACCTGCAATACGCCGTGCTCGACCGCGACCGCACGGAGGCGAGCCAGAACTACGCGCTGAACCTGTCGGGCTCGCGCTACTTCATCGAACGTCCGCCGGTCATCGACGAGGCCGACCTCGACCGGCGCATGCGCAGCGGCGAGCTGTCGCTGGCCATTGAGATCCCGCCCGGCTTCGGGCGCGACATGCTGCGCGGGCGCCCGGTGCAGATCGCCGCCTGGATAGACGGCGCCATGCCGCAGCGCGCCGAGACCATTCGCGGCTACGTCGCCGGCCTGCACCAGCAATGGCTGCTCCAGCAGCTGCGCGAGCGCGGCATCTCCATGCCGCAGTCCGCCAGCGTGGAGACACGCTACCGCTACAACCCCGACGTGAAAAGCCTGCCCGCCATGGTGCCCGCCGTGATTGCGCTGCTGCTGCTCATGCTGCCGGCCATGCTGACGGCGCTGGCCGTGGTGCGCGAGAAGGAGCTGGGCTCCATCATCAACCTGTACGTCACGCCGGTCACGCGGCTGGAGTTCCTGGTCGGCAAGCAACTGCCCTACGTGGGGCTGGCGATGGTGAACTTCCTGCTCATGTGCGCCGCGTCCATCACCGTGTTCGACGTGCCCATCACCGGCAGCTTCTGGACGCTGGCGCTGGCGACGCTGGTGTATGCCGTCGTCGCCACGGGCATCGGCCTGGTGGCATCGTCCATCACCAACAGCCAGAGCGCGGCCATGTTCATCGCCCTGGTGGTGACCATGGTGCCGGCCGTGCAGTTCAGCGGGCTGCTGCACCCCGTCACCTCGCTGGAGGGCGCGGGCCGCATGATCGGCGAGATCTTCCCGGCCACCTACATGCTGATCATCAGCCGCGGCGTGTTCAGCAAGGCACTGGGCCTGCGCGAGCTGGGCAGCGTGCTGGTGCCGCTGTTGATCGCAGTGCCGGTAATCATGGGCGCGGCCGTGGCGCTGCTGAAGAAACAGGAGGCCTGACGGCATGAACGCATTCACCCGCCACCTGGCCAACATCGCGCGCCTGGGCGTCAAGGAGCTGTGGAGCCTGTGGCGCGACCCGATGATGCTGGTGCTCATCGTCTACCTGTTCACGGTGGCCGTGTATTCGTCGGCGCGCGCCATTCCCGAGACGCTGCACATGGCCGCCATCGCCGTGGTGGACGAGGACCATTCCCCGCTGTCGCAGCGCATCATCGGCGACTTCTACCCGCCGCTGTTCACCCGGCCGGCCGTGATCACGCGCGACGAGATGGACGCCGGCATGGACACCGGCGCCTACACCTTCGTGCTCAACATCCCGCCCGACTTCCAGCGCGACGTGCTGGCGGGGCGCGCACCCGCCGTGCAGCTGAACGTGGACGCCACGCGCATGAGCCAGGCCTTCAGCGGCAGTGGCTACATCCAGCAGATCGTGCTCGGCGAGGTGCAGGACTTCACGCGCCGCTACCGCGCGAGCACCACGCTGCCCGTGGACCTGAACGCGCGCATGCGCTTCAACCCGTCGCTGACCCAGGCCTGGTTCGGCGGCGCCATGCAGTACGTCAACTACATCACCCTGGTGTCCATCCTGCTGACCGGCGCGGCACTGATCCGCGAGCGCGAGCACGGCACCATCGAGCACCTGCTGGTCATGCCCGTGACGCCCACCGAGATCATGCTCGGCAAGGTCTGGGCCATGGGCCTGGTGGTGCTGGTGGCGGCCGGGCTGTCGCTGGGCGTCATGCTGCGCGGCGTGCTGGGCATGCCCATCGAGGGCTCGGCGTCGCTGTTCCTGGCCGGCGTCGCGCTGCACCTGTTTGCCACCACGTCCATGGGCATCTTCCTGGCCACGGTGGCACGCACCATGCCGCAGTTCGGCCTGCTGGTGATGCTGACCATCCTGCCCATGCAGATGCTCTCGGGCGGCAGCACGCCGTTTGAATCCATGCCGCTGTTCGTGCAGCGCGTCATGCAGGTGGCGCCCACCACGCATTTCGTCGAACTCGCGCAGGCCATCCTGTACCGGGGCGCCGGCATCGACGTGGTGTACAAGCCCTTCCTGATCCTGGCGCTGATCGGCAGCGCGCTGTTCGCGCTCTCGCTCTCGCGCTTTCGCAAGACCATCAGCCAGATGGCCTGAATGATGATTTCGCCGCCGTGAAACAGCCGCCTGCCGCCCCGGCGCGGCCGCTTCACGCCAAACCCCCAAGGAGTTCCATGCCGGATACAGCACCATCATCCCTCACCGCCCCGCAAGACGAGCTCTCCATCGTGCGCAACCGCACCTTCGACGAGATCGCCATCGGCGACAGCGCCAGCATCGAGCGCACGCTGACCCAGCAGGACATCCAGCTCTTCGCCCTGCTCTCGGGCGACGTGAACCCGCAGCACCTCGACGAGGACTTTGCCGCCTCCACGCGCTTTCATGGCGTGATTGCCCACGGCATGCTGGGCGGCGCGCTGATCTCGGCCGTGCTGGGCACGCGCCTGCCCGGTCCCGGCACCATCTACCTGGGGCAGACGCTGAAGTTCCTGGCCCCCGTGCGCGTGGGTGACCGGCTGCGCATCACCGTCGCCGTGCGCGCGCGTGACGAAGCCAAAAAACGCCTGACGCTGGCCTGCACCTGCATCAACCAGGACGGCGCCACCGTCATCAGCGGCGACGCCGAGGTGGTTGCCCCCACCGAGCGCGTGGAGCGCGCACGCACCACCCTGCCCGAGGTGCGCCTGCGTGTGGGCCAGGACGGCGTGCAGCGTCTGCTGGAGCATGTGCGCACGCTGGGCACGCTGCGCACCGCCGTCGTCCACCCCTGCGACCCGCTGAGCCTGGGCGGCGCGCTGGACGCGCATGCCGCCGGCATCATCGACCCGGTGCTCGTGGCCCCGCGCGCACGCCTGATGGCCGTGGCCGAAAAGGCGGGCCTGGACCTGAGCGGCATCGCCATCGAAGACGTGGCGCACAGCCACGCAGCCGCCGCGCGCGCCGTGGCCATGGTGCAGGAGGGCCAGGTGCAGGCACTCATGAAGGGCAGCCTGCACACCGACGAACTCATGGCCGCCGTGGTCGCCTCGCAGGGCGGCCTGCGCACCAAGCGGCGCGTGAGCCACTGCTTCGTGATGCAGACGCCCGCCTACCCGCGCCCCTTCATCATCACCGACGCGGCCATCAACATCGCACCCACGCTGGAGCAGAAGGCCGACATCGTGCGCAACGCCATCGACCTGGCGCATGCCATCGGCGTGGCCGAGCCGCGCGTGGCCATCCTGGCGGCGGTGGAGACCGTCAACGCCGGCATGCCCGCCACGCTGGACGCGGCCGCGCTGTGCAAGATGGCCGACCGCGGGCAGATCACGGGCGGCCTGCTGGACGGGCCGCTGGCGTTCGACAACGCCGTCTCGATCGCCGCCGCGCGCACCAAGGGCATCGTCTCCGAGGTGGCGGGCCGGGCCGACATCCTCGTGGTGCCGGACCTGGAGAGCGGCAACATGCTGGCCAAGCAGCTCGAATACCTGGGCGACGCGGCCAGCGCCGGCATCGTGCTCGGCGCGCGCGTGCCCATCGTGCTCACGAGCCGCGCCGACTCGCGCGAGACGCGCCTGGCCTCGTGCGCCATGGCGGTGCTGCTGGCGCACCACTACCAGGGAGCGCCGCTATGACCGACCTCGTCCTCGTGCTGAACTGCGGCTCGTCGAGCATCAAGTTCGCGCTGTTCGACGCCGGCGCGCGGCCGCTGCCGCGCCGGCCCCTGTGGAACGGCAAGGTGGACGGCATCACCGGCCCCGCGCCCACGTTCGGCGAGACCGGCGTGGCCCCCGGCCCGGTGGCGCTGGACGCGGCCCACCCCTACAGCGCCGCGCTGGAGCACATCCGCATGCGCGTGCGCGAGCGCATGGCCCGGGGCGGCCACCGCATCGCCGCCGTGGCGCACCGCGTGGTGCACGGCGGCGCCAAGTACCAGGACCCGGTGCGCGTGGACGCGGCGGTGCTGGGCGACCTGCGCGGCTACATACCGCTCGCGCCGCTGCACCAGCCGTTCGCGCTCGAAGCCATCGGCGCGCTGCTGCACAACATGCCGGATCTGCCGCAGGTGGCCTGCTTCGACACGGCCTTCCACCACACGCTGCCCGAGGTCGAGAAGATGCTGCCGCTGTCCTGGGACGCGTGGGAGCGCGGCCTGCGCCGCTACGGCTTTCACGGCCTGTCCTACGAGTTCATGTCGCTGGCCCTGGCCGAGCGCTACGGCGACACCGCGCGCGGGCGCACCATCGTCGCCCACCTGGGCAGCGGCGCCAGCCTGTGCGCCATGCAGGACCTCAAGAGCGTGGCCACCAGCATGGGCTTTTCGGCCCTGGACGGCCTGATGATGGGCACGCGCTGCGGCGCGCTCGACCCCGGCGCGCTGCTGTACCTGATGGAGATCGAAAAGCTGTCGCTGCACGACGTGGGCCAGCTGCTCTACCACGGCAGCGGCCTGCTGGGCATGTCGGGCGTGTCGTCCGACCCGCGCGTGCTGCTCACGCAGGAAGAGGGCAATGCGCGCGTGCAGGCCGCGCTGGCGCTGTACGTGCGCCGCATCGTGCGCGAGATCGGCGCGCTCGTGGCCGTGCTCGGCGGCCTGGACATGCTGGTCTTCACCGCCGGCATCGGCGAGCACAATGCCGCCATCCGCGAGCGCGTCTGCGCGGGCCTGGCCTACCTGGGCGTGGCGCTGGACACCGAGGCCAACGCGCAGAGCGCCGATCTCATCTCCAGCCCGGCAAGCCGCATCCCCGTGGCCGTGGAGCGCACCAACGAGGAATGGGTGGCCGCCTGGCACACCACGCGCCTGCTGGGCGTGCATTGAGGCGCGGCCACCGTTTCCCGCCATCCCCGCCCGGGCGGGGATCCACGGCGCGCACGGCCCCCTCCTAAAATCGCGCGATGTCCAACGCCACCGACACAGCCCCACCGCGCCGCCCCGGCGTGCGCTTTCTGCTGGCCCACCCGGCCCATTTCCTGGCCCTGGGCTTTGGCAGCGGGCTGTCGCCCACCGCACCCGGCACGGTGGGCACGCTGTGGGGCTGGCTGGCCTTTCTGGTGCTGCCGCTGTGGCTCACGCCGCTGGGCCTGGGCCTGCTGATCGCGCTGGCGCTGCCCGTGGGCTGGTGGGCCTGCACCGTCACGGCGCGCCACATGGGCGTGGCCGACCCGGGCGCCATCGTCTGGGACGAGATCATCGCCATCTGGATCGTGCTGTGGCTGGCCATGCCCATGGGCTTCTGGGGGCAGCTCGTCGCGTTTGCGCTGTTTCGCTACTTCGATGCCGCCAAACCCGGCCCCGTGGCCTGGGCGGACCAGCTGTTCAAGGGCTTTGGCTGGCGCGGGGGCTTCGGCATCCTGTTCGACGACCTGGTGGCCGCGTTCTGCACACTGCTGGTCATCGCGCTGTGGCGCCACTTCATCGGGTAGCACACCATGGCACTATCGAAAGATGAGCTACCAGCGCTTGATGGTCGGGCGCTGGAGGTCGATTTGGCATATATCTCCGGCACCCTGCTCGCGCGCGGCTGGATGCTGGCCACGGCCGAGAGCTGCACCGGCGGCATGATCGCCGCCGCCTGCACCGACCTCGCGGGGTCGAGCCAGTGGTTCGAGCGCGGCTTCGTCACCTACTCCAACGCCGCCAAGGTGCAATGCCTGGGCGTGCCCGCCGCGCTGATCGACCGGGACGGCGCGGTGAGCGAGAGCGTGGCGCGCGCCATGGCCCAGGGTGCCGTGCGGCACAGCGCGGCGCAGGTGGCCGTGGCGGTCACCGGCATCGCCGGGCCCACGGGCGGCACGCCTGGCAAGCCCGTGGGCACGGTGTGGTTCGGGTGGCACGTCGATGGCGCCACGCATGGCGAGATGCGGCGCTTCGACGGCGACCGCGCCGCCGTGCGCCGCGCCACGGTGCGCCATGCGCTGGGGCGGCTGCGGGCGCTGCTGGGCGCGTAGCCGCCAGGCCCTTCACCGCGCCTGGAGGGCGGGCATGGCCGGCGCCGGCTCCCATGCGGGCCGGGCGAGCTCCAGGGCGTGGGGCTGCTCCTCCTCCAGCCGGAACACCGAGATGGCCTGCACCTGCTCCTGGGCCTGGGCGCGCAGGCCTTCGGCCGCGGCCGACATCTCCTCCACGAGGGCGGCGTTGCGCTGGGTGCTCTCGTCCATGTGCTGCACGGCCATGCCGATCTGCGCCATGCCGACGCTTTGCTCGGCGCTGGAGTTGCTGATCTCCAGCATCAGCGGCGCGGCGCGGCTTATGGCGTCCACCGCCTCCTGGATCGTGGCGCCCGCGCGGTTGACCACGGCCGCGCCATCGGCGGCGCGGCCCACGCTCTCGTCGATGAGCTGCTTGATCTCGCGCGCGGCCTCGGCCGAGCGCCCGGCCAGCGCGCGCACCTCGCTGGCCACCACGGCGAAGCCGCGCCCCTGGGAGCCCGCGCGCGCGGCCTCGACGGCGGCGTTCAGGGCGAGGATGTTGGTCTGGAACGCGATGCCGTCGATCAGCCCGATGATGTCGGCCATCTTGCCCGCCGAGCTGTGGATGTCGTCCATGGTGCGCACCACCTGCGCCATCAGCTCGCCGCCCTGCGTGGCGGTGTCGCTGGCGCGCGCGACGATCTTCTGCGCCTCGCTCGCATTGGCGGCGCTGTGCTCCACCGAGGCCGTGAGCTGCTCCATGGCGGAGGCCTGCTCCTCCAGCGCGCCGGCCTGCGCGGTGGTGCGCTCCGCCAGGTCCTGGTTGCCCGCGGCGATCTGGACCGCCGCATTGGCCACGCTCTCGCTGCCGCTGCGGATGCCGCGCACCACCTGCGCCAGCTGCGCGCGCATCGCCGCCAGCGCCTGCAGCACCTGGGCCGTCTCGTCGCGCCCCCGCACCTCGATGGGGCGGCCCAGGTCCCCGCGCGCCACGCACTGCGCGGCCTCGACCGCGCGCGCCAGCGAGCCGGTGATGCCGCGCACCAGGGCCACGCCGAACAGCAGCGCGAACAGCAGCCCGCCGCCGATGGCCCCCAGCGACAGCGCGCGGATGGCGGCGTAGCGGGCGTCGGCAGCCTCGTAGGCCATGCGGGCCTGATCGCGCTGAAAGCGCACCAGTGCGTCGATGCCGGCGCCCACGGGCCCGTAGAGCGGGCGCACGGCCTCCAGCACAACCTCTTGCGCCCGCTGCGGCTGCTGCGCGCGCAGGGCCTCGACCGCGGGCTTCAGTCCCTGCTGCACGAAGCGCTGGCGGTGCTGCGCGAAGTCCTGGGCCAGGCGCTTCTCCTCGCCGGCCAGCCCTTCGCGGTGGTCGGCCAGGTATTCGTCCCAGATGCGGGTGATGGCGACGATGTTGGCGTCCACCTCGTCGGCGCTGGCGCGCATCTGCCCGGGCACGGGGGTCACCAGGGCGGCGGCGAGCGCCAGGCGGTTGCGTAGCAGCAGGGACTGGATCTGCCCCATCCGCGCCGTGGCCGCAAGGCGCTCTTCGTACAGGACCCGCATGTCCGCATTGGCCTGGGCGACACCCCATTGCCCCAGCAGGCCTATGCCCAGGATCAGCAGCGACAGCGCGCCGGCCAGCAGGGATACACGGGTGGAAATCCTGAATCGATTCATGTTTACCTCTGAAAAATCGGGGAAGCGGCCGGCGCGGGAGAGCCCCCGTGCTGGCCGAGCAGCCATGCCTCCAGCGCCGCCGCGGGCTGCGGCACGCCGAACAGATAGCCCTGGAATGCCGGGCACTGCAGCTGCGCGAGCACCGTGCGCTGCGCCTCGGTCTCCACGCCCTCGGCCACGACGTGAAGGCCCAGGGTGCGGGCCATGCCCACGATGGTCTGCACGATGACCGCGTCGCTCGCGCGCGCGCCCATGTCCTGGATGAAGCTGCGGTCGATCTTGAGCTGGTGCAGCGGCAGGCGCTGCAGCTGCGACAGGCAGGAGTAGCCCGTGCCGAAGTCGTCGAGCGCGAAGCGCACGCCCAGGCAGCGCAGCGCCTGCATCTTGCGCACCGTGTCGGCGATGTCGTGCAGCATCGCGCTCTCGGTCAGCTCCAGCACCAGCAGGTCGGCCCTGGCGCCGGTGCGCGCGAGCGCCGCATGCACCTGCTCCACGAAGCCCGGCTGCGCGAACTGGCGCGCGCTCACGTTGACGGACACCGTCAGGGCGCGCGTATGGGGCTGGCCGGCCCAGGCCTGCAGCTGGGCGCAGGCCGTCTGCAGCACCCATTCGCCCAGCGTCAGGATCAGGTCCGAGGCCTCCGCGATGGGGATGAACTGCGCCGGCGACACCTGGCCGTGCAGCGGATGCCGCCAGCGCAGCAGCGCCTCCACGCCCACGGGCTGGCGCAGCGCATCCACCTGCACCTGGTAGTGCAGCGCAAGCTGCCCGGCCCCGATGGCGCCGTGCAGGGCCGTCTCCAGCGCCGCGCGGGCCTCCAGCTGCGACTGCAGCACCGGGTCGAAGAAGCGATAGCCGTTGCGGCCCTCGCTCTTGGCCTGGTACATGGCCGTGTCGGCGCTCTTGAGCAGATCCCTGGTGGAGCTCGCGCCCGGGCGGAACATGCAGACGCCCAGGCTGGCGCTGGTGTGCATGGGGCGCCCCGCCAGGTGGATGGGCGAGGTGATGGCGGCCAGCACCTGCTCGGCCAGCTCCCGCGCCTGGGCCTGGGCCCGCGCCTCGCCGGCATGCAGGTGCTGCGCGAGGACGACGAACTCGTCCCCGCCCAGGCGCGCCACCAGCCCCCGCCCCGCCACGGCGTCCGTCAGGCGCCGCGCGATCTGGCGCAGGTGCTTGTCGCCCTCCTCGTGGCCCAGCGTGTCGTTGATGACCTTGAAATGGTCCAGGTCCACCAGCAGCAGCGCGCCGTGGCCCGCCGAGCCGTCGCCATCCAGGGCCTGCTGCATGCGCTCGCGCAGCAGCACGCGGTTGGGCAGCTCGGTCAGCGCGTCGTAGTAGGCCAGCTTGTGGATGGCCTGCTCGCTCCGGCGCAGCCGGGCCTGCATGGAGCGCAGCGCCCGGAACACGTTGCTGATCTCGTCGCTCCCCTGCACGGCGATGGCCGTGTCGAGCTGCCCGCCGGCGATGCGGTCGCAGACCGCGATGACCTCCCGCAGCGGCTCGGCGATGGAGCGGATCAGCAGCAGGCCCAGCCAGCTCAGCACCGCCATGGAGGCCAGCAAGGCCCCCAGGGCCAGCCAGCGCGTGTACTCGTAGCGGCGCACGCCCTCGCGGTAGGCCGCCTCGGCAAAGTCGAACTGCAGGCGGATCAGCGCCTCGATCTCGGGGTAGGCCTGCTCGTACAGCACCCGGGCGCTCTCGGCCAGCCGGCGCGTGTCCCGGTAGTCCAGCGCGCGCAGCGCCGCCACCGCAGGCATCAGGGCCTCGTCGAGGTAGCGCGCGCGGTGCCGGCCGAAGCGCTGCGCCAGCGCCAGCTCGTCGCCCTCGCGCGGCACCGACAGGTACTCCGCCCACAGCCGGTCTATGGCCCGCGCGTTGCGCTCGACCTGCAGCGCCGCCTGCCGCGCCGAGACCGGGTCCAGCGCCGCCGCGGCGGACGCCGCCGCCGGCGCCAGGGCCAGCTGCAGGTACAGCTGGTTGGCCAGCATGAGCTGCGCGATCTGCGACAGCGTGCGCACGGGGGCCATGCGGTCCTCGTACACCACCCTCAGGCTTTCCTTGGATGCGGCCAGGCCCCGGATGCCGGCCGCCGCCAGCAGCCCGGCCACCATGACCGCCAGGACCATCATGACCGCGAGCCGCGTGCCTATGCGCAGGCGCGAGAGCAGGCCCTGGAGCCCCGCGGCGCGCCACAGGCGCCGGATGGCCTTCGGTCCCTGGCGCCAGCCGGCGGCCGCCATCATGCGGCGGCCCCCGCGCCTCGCACGGGCAGGCACGCGCGCCGCCGTGCGCGGGCGCGCACGGCCATCGATCTGCAGAACCGGGGAATACCCACCATGAAACACATACCTTGCTGGCAGCAGGCTCGTCCACGTTGCGGGCGAGCGCCGGAGAAGGCGTGTTCAGGGCCTGGGGAAAGCGCGGCGCGGCGGGGCAGGGCCGCGCGAATAAATAGGTATTTTTTGTTCAGTGGCCCCTGCGCCACATCGGTGCAAATACTTATCTATTTGTTGATTTACATCAACGATGCAGCGATTCGCAGGCCCGGACGATCTCCTGCGCCACCGCGCTCAGCTTGCGCCGCTGGGCGCGCGCGGCATTGCGCAGCAGCTCGAAGGCCGGCCGGCGCGCCATGCGGTACTGCACCATGGTGATGCCGGTGGCCACGTTGATCTCGCGGTCGGCGTCGAGCGCGGCCTGCAGCTGCGCGTGCGTGCGGCGCAGGCCCTCCAGCTCCCCGGCGCGCTGCAGCGCGGTTTCGATCGCCGGCTGGATCTGGTTCAGGGCCAGCGGCTTGACCAGGTAGCCCAGGGCGCCGCTGTGCGTGGCGCGCTCCACGACGCCGGAGTCGCTGTAGGCGCTGAGCATCAGGAACGGCACGTGGTCGACCTCGGCCAGCCGCTGCGCCAGCGACAGGCCGTCGCGCCCCGGCAGGCGCACGTCCACGATCGCGAGGTCGGGGTGCAGGCCGCCGCCGAGCAGCGCCTCCGCCTGCTCCACGCAGTCGGCCACGGCCACCTGGTAGCCCATGTGGCGCAGGCCCGCGGCCAGAGTGCCCAGGATCAGCCGGTCGTCGTCCACCAGCAGCAGGCTGGCCGAGCCATGCGCGTCGCCGGAGCACGTCATGCCGCGGCCCCCTCGTGCGCAAGGCGGCTGCTCTCTGGCGCCGCGTCCGTCCCGCCCGGCAAGAGCACGGGCGCCTGCAGGCACAGGCGCGCCACGGCGCGCTCGCCGGCCTGCTCCAGCGCCAGGGAGGCGCCCAGGCGCGGCATCAGGGTGGCCACCAGCTCCAGGCCCACCTGCGCGTCGGAGGAGCTTTCGGGCCACTGCCCGGGATTGGAGACGACGAGGCAGGCCTGCTGCGGTTCCTCGCGCGCGTTCAGCGTCACCTGCACGTCCTGGTGCTGCCGCCCGCCATGCTTGACGGCGTTGAGGAGCAACTCGTGCACGATCAGCGCCAGCGGCACGGCATCCGCGGGCTGGATGCGGCAGGACAGCCCGCCCGCGCCGGCATCCTCGGGCAGCTGCACGGCGATGGCCACGCCCCACAGGGCGCCCACGCCGGCGGCCACCTCCTGCACCAGCTCGCACAGGCGCACCTGGTCCGTACGGCTGCGCCCCTGCAGGCCGTGCAGCACGGCGATGCTCTGCACCTGCCCCGTGACCTCGGTGATCGGATCGCGCAGGACGGGGTGGCGCTGCCCCAGCGTCTGCAGCAGGCCCGTCACGCCCTGCAGGTTGTTCTTGATGCGGTGGTGCACCTCGCGCACCAGCGCGGCGCGGTGGGCCTGCTCGCGCTGGCGCCGCTGCGCCTTCTGCCGCCGCCAGTCGCTGATGTCGGTCAGGGTCAGCACATGGTGCGTCACCACGCCCCGGGAATCCATGGCCGGCGTACACGTGAACCACACGGGATAGCGCTCGCCCGACTTGCGCCGGTGCCACTCCTGACGCTGCCGCGCCGGCCAGGGCGGCGGCCCGTCGGAGGCCTCCTGCTGCGCGCTGCGGGCGGCGCGCAGGAAGTGCGGCGTCCGCCCCAGCACCTCGTGCGCCGCGTAGCCCGACATCGCCAGGAACGACCGGTTCGCGCGCAGGATCACGCCGCGGGCATCGGTGATCAGCAGCCCTTCCTGGCACTCGAACGCGATCGCGGCGATGCGCACGTCCGCCCTCTGGCGGCGCAGCATGTCCAGGTAGAAGGCCAGCGCCATGCCGACAATGGACAGGATCACGATGTACGCGCCGTAGCCCAGTCCCCCGCTCGCCTGCAGGTCCTGCGCGAAGAAGCCCTGGCGCTGCAGCGTGCCCCAGCCCGCCTGCACGGCCACCAGGCACAGCAGCCCCGCCGTGCCCGCCAGCCCCAGGCGCATGCCCGCCCAGGCCACGAAGAGGAACTGCCAATAGGCGTGGGCCAGCGGCCGCCACTGCTCGCCGCCCCAGCCCAGGAAAATCACCTGCCCCGCGGCGAACGCCAGCGCGTACACCAGCACGCCCTCGGCCACCCGGTGCCAGGCCACGCCCCGGCGCCACGCGCGCTGCTGCGAAGGGGCCGTCAGCACCATGCCCGCCACCGCTCCGCCCCGCCGGCGCAGCCATCGCACCGGCCATCCGTCCGCGTCCCGGGGCCCTGCGGCCTGCGTGGCGCCCGCGCGGGGAAGCGCGCCTTCACGCGGGGGCGGCCATACAGGGGAGCGACGACACACGCGTGCATAGGAGGAGAGAGGAGCAGGGCTGAGCAGGCCCTTCATTACAAATGGCCCGCCAGATTAACAGATTGACACACGTCAAAGACAAAGCCGCTCGACGTCTGGCAGCCGGCTGCCCGCGGATGGCCTGCTTCAGGCCGGTGCGGCTTGCAGGCCCGTCACGCGCCGCAGCATTTCTTGTACTTCCTGCCGCTGCCGCAGGGGCAGGGGTCGTTGCGGCCGGGCTGGGCGCCCTTGACGATGGTCTCCACGCGCGGGCCCAGGCTGCGCCAGAGCTGGCGCAGGTCGTACACGGCCCAGATCGCCTCGCCGAAGACCTCCAGGCGCTCCCGGCTGGTGCTGGGCGGGCCGTCCTCGTCGTACATGCAGATCTCGGGCCTGCCGGTGTCGTCCTCGGTCAGGGCGACGATGGCGTCCAGCGCATCGTCCAGCCACTGCGCGGCCTCCTTGTCGCGCGGGGCGGCCCAGTCGTCGGGCCAGTTCTCCACGGCGAACATGAAGCCCAGCGCCCAGACCTGGCCGAACGAGGGGGTCTCCTGGCCCTCCATCTCGGCGCGCTCCTCCTCGGGCAGGCTGGCGATGGCGCCACGCATGTCGATGACCTCGGGCTGGAAGGCATCGTCGGCGTCAAGCGATTCGGCCTGCGCGTCCAGCTGGGCCGCCACCTCGGCGCTGCGCAGCTCCCACAGCGCGAGGAAGCGCTGCTGCTGCGCCAGGTCCCTGAAGGTGGGCACGAGCGGCAGGGGCTCGCCCTCGGGCGCCTGCAGCGGCAGGCCGTCGCCCAGCAGCATGGGCAGCCATTCGGCTGCGGGCACGGGGCGGCGCGTGCAGGCCAGGGCCGTCAGGAAACCGTCGCAGAACTCCCACTGCGGCACGTCCTCCTCGCGCGTGCGCAGCTCGTCGAGCAGGGCGTCGAGCTCGTCGAGTTCATCGGGGCCCAGGGCGGGGCTGGCGGAGGCGCTGGATTCGGTCATGACGGTCACGCGGGTAATGTGGGCGGCGGCAAGGCTCACGACTATGATTTCCCGCTTGCCGGCCAGGACCGGCCAGTGTAGCGCCGCACCGCGCCATCGCCCGCTACCAGTTGGGTGGCGAGCAGGTCTGGCTCAAGCGCGCCGGCCCTGACAACGGCATGTGGCACTACCACTGCCTGCTGGGCAGGCTGGCCGCCCTCCTGCACCTGCCGGTGCTGCGTCCCGTGCCCAACCACGGCGGGCGGGCGGCCATCGCCACCGATAGTGCGGCGTCTGCGCCAGCTGGCGGACCAGGGGCCGCGCATGCCCCGGGTGCTCGCCGCCCGGGCAGAACGCCCCGTCGCTCGCCGACGAGGTGCTGGCTGCCGTGCCCCATGGGCCGCAGCCCCTGCTGGCGCTGTGGCGCCTGGGCCTTGCTCGGCTGACCCGTGCTCAGGCGCTGCAGGGCACTGCGCCCTCTACCAAAACAATAGCTGTCACCACTTGTACACCAAGGGCTAGCAGCCTTTTTCGCATGCAAAGTACGGCCTTGTCCTTGGACACCAGGATGGCGCGGTGCGCGAGCGCCAGGTCGATGAACTTCTGGTCGTCCGCGTCTTTGCAGGCGCAGGGCGCGCGCGCGGCCACCTCCACCGCCCGCGTGCCGGCGTCGAACGCCGCCAGCACGTCCTGCGCCGCCACGCCGTAGTACTGCATGCGCGGCTGCAGGTGAGGGTACTGCAGCACGCGCTCGAGCTCGTCGCGCATGGGCCGCGTGGCGATCCACTCCAGGCGCCGCGCCTGCAGCAGCGCGCGCACGGCGGCCACGGCCGGGTCGGCGAAGAGGAATAGGTCAAGCACGATGTTGGTGTCCAGCACCACGGGGCATGCCGGCCCGCCGGCAGGCGCATGCCGCGGCAGGCTCAGCTCAGGCCGCATCGGTGGTTCCCGCGGGCGTGCGCGGGCGCGCCGGGCCCGCCACCAGGTCGAAGCGGAACATGCGGCATTCGATGGGGCCGTTCCACAGCGGCACGCGGCGCGACTCCTTCAGGCGCATCTTGCCCGGCAGCTTCAGGTCGGGCGTGAGCAGCCAGGCCTGCCAGCCGGCGTAGTGCCGCTTCCAGTGCGCGGCCAGCTGCTGGAAGAAGTCCACGCCGTCCTCGGTCTGCGCGCTCTCGCGGCCAGCGCGCGCGACGACGGCCATGCGCTCGCGCGCACTGCGGCCGGCCGACCCCGCCGCCGCGATGCGCTCACCATACGGCGGATTGAGCAGCATCACGCCCGGCTGCTCGCAGGGCGGCATGCGCTGCAGCGCGTCGCCGCCGCGCAGCTGCACGGCGCCCGTCACGCCGGCGCGCTCGGCGTTGCGCTGGGCGAAGTCCACCATGCGGTGCGATACGTCACTGCCGAAAATAGGAACAGGGCTTGTCACAACTGCCCCAGCAGCTTCCTCTTTAATAGCAGACCAGACATGGGCCTGGTAGGGCAGGAGCTTCTCGAACCCGAAGCGGCGCCTGAGCCCGGGCGCGATGCGGCAGGCGATCTGCGCCGCCTCGATGACCACGGTGCCGCTGCCGCAGCAGGGGTCGTACAGCGGCAGCGGCTGATCGCCATGCGGATCCCAGCCCGTGGCAGCGATCATGGCGGCGGCCAGGGTTTCCTTGAGCGGCGCGTCGCCCTTGTCCTCGCGCCAGCCGCGCTTGAACAGCGGCTCGCCCGAGGTGTCGATGTACAGCTGCGCGTGCTCGCGCGTCAGGTGCAGGTGGATGCGCACGTCGGGCCAGCGCGTCTCGACGTCGGGGCGGCTGCCGCCCTTGGCGCGGAAGCGGTCGGCCACGGCATCCTTCACGCGCAGGGCGGCGAAGTTCAGGCTCTTGAGCGGGCTGTGCTGCGCCGTCACCTCCACCTTGAAGCTCTGGCGCGGGGTGAACCAAGCCTCCCAGGCCACGTCGCCGGCCAGCGCGTAGATGTCGTTCTCGCTGCGGTAGGGCCGCTCGGCCAGCTGCACCAGCACGCGCTGGGCCAGGCGGCTGTGCAGGTTGAGAAGCAGCGCGTCGCGCCAGGCGGCGCGCACCAGCACGCCGGCGCGGCCCACCAGCAGATCCTGGCCGGCCAGGCCCGTGAGGCCGTGCACCTCGTCGGCCAGGAAGCCCTCGACGCCGGCGGCGCAGGGCAGGAAGAGTTGCAGGGTGTTCATAAAGCGCCACAAGCATAAGCGCTGCGGCACCCGGGCTTTCCCGCTGGCATGAACTTCCTTTCATCACAAACGGTAACATTCAACACGATTGCACAACAAATACGGAGACACCATGTTCCAAAGCCTGCGCGCCCGCCTGATCGGGGTCAGCATCGCCGTCGCCACCCTGTCGCTGCTCGGGCTGTCCCTGGTGGCCTACGTGGTGGTGCGTTCCAACATGCTGCAGGCGCTGGACGAGCGCATCGGCGGGCTGACGCGGCAGCACGCCGCCGAGCTGGGCCAGTGGATCGCGGACAAGCAGCAGCTCACCGGCTCCCTGCTGATCGCCGTGCGCGAGGAGCAGCCCCTGCCGTTCCTGCAGGCGGCCGAAAAAGCCGGGCTGGACCTGGCCTATTTCGTCATGGCGGACAAGCGCCACGCCTTCACCAAGCCCCGGCCCGCGGGCTATGACGGCACGGCGCGCGGCTGGTACAAGCAGGCCGTGGCCGCGGGCGGGCCGGCGATCACGCCGGTCTACCCGGACTCGGCCACGGGCCAGTTGACGGTGAGCCTGGTCCAGCCCGTGATCGAGGGCGGCCGCACGGTGGCCGTGGTGGGCTCGGACATCAACCTGACCACGGTGGTGAAGAAGGTCACCGGCATACGTGCCACTGGCAAGAGCTTCGCCTTCCTGATCGACGGCACCACGGGCAACATCCTGGCGCACGCCAACCAGGCACTGGCGCTCAAGCCGGTGAAGGAGCTGGCGCCCGGGCTCGATTCCGCCCTGTTCACGCGCCTGGCCGGCCAGCAGGGCCATGGCGAGGTCACCATCGACGGCAAGCCACAACTGCTCTACGCCGCCAGGGTCGAGGGCACGCCCTGGATGCTGGCCGTGGCGGCCGACCGGGCCGACGCCCTGTCCGCCCTCGACCGGCTCGGCCACGTGGCCATGCTCAGCACCGTGCTCTTCGTGCTGGCCGCCGGCCTGGTGATGGCGGTGGCGGTGGCGCGCATGCTGCGCCGCCTGGCGCTGGTGCGCGATGCGCTGCAGGGCATCGCCTCGGGCGAGGGCGACCTGACGCGCCGCATGGACGTCTCGGGCCGCGACGAGCTCTCGCAGATCGCGCAGGCCTTCAACCAGTTCGCCGACAAGATCGCCGCCGTGCTGCTGCGCATGCGCGAGGCCGCCGAATCCGTGCGCATCGCGAGCGGCGAGATCGCCACCGGCAACAACGACCTGTCCGCGCGCACCGAGCAGCAGGCCGGCTCGCTGGAGGAAACGGCAGCCGCCATGGAGCAGATCACCGCCACGGTGCAGCAGAACGCCGCCAACGCCCGGCAGGCCGATACGCTGGCGCAGGACGCGTCGCAGGTGGCCAGCCAGGGCGGCGCCGTGGTCGAGCAGGTGGTGCAGACCATGGACGGGATCAACAGCGCCTCGCAAAAGATCGAGGACATCATCGGCGTCATCGACGGCATCGCCTTCCAGACCAACATCCTGGCGCTCAACGCCGCCGTGGAGGCCGCCCGCGCCGGAGAGCAGGGCCGGGGCTTTGCCGTGGTGGCCGCCGAGGTGCGCCAGCTCGCGCAGCGCAGCGCCACCGCGGCCAAGGAGATCAAGGCGCTGATCGACGACTCGGTGCAGCAGGTCGACGCCGGCAGCCGCCTGGTGCGGGACGCGGGCGAGACCATGCGCAAGGTTGAGCACAGCATCCGCCGCGTGAGCGCCATCGTGGCCGAGATCAGCAGCGCCAGCCAGGAGCAAAGCACGGGCATTGCCGAAATCGGCTCGGCCGTCTCTCAGATGGACCAGGGCACCCAGCAGAACGCCGCCCTGGTCGAGCAGGCCACGGCGGCCGCGCAGTCGCTGCGGCAACAGTCTCAGGACCTGGCGCAGCTGGTCGCGGCCTTCAGACTGCCGCAGGGAGCGGCCGCGCAAAGGCTGCTGGCTTGAACTACGACGGTGCCGAGCCGGCCACCAGCAGCAGCTGGCGCACGGGCTCGGGAATGGGCGCGGGCCTGCGCGCGGCCCGGTCGATGAAGACGATACCGGTCTTGCCGCGCGCGACCTCTCGGCCCTGGGACTTCTCCGTCATGCGGAACACCAGGTCGAAGCCGTAGCGGTTGAAATCCTGCGGCGTCATCTGCACACGCAGCGTCTCGCCATGGAAGGCCTCGGACTTGTACTGCGCCAGCATGTCGCCCACCACGGTGGACAGGCCCGCCACGTCCGCCTCGGTATAGCCCAGGGACTTGAAGAAGCGCACGCGCGCCTCCGACACCAGGCTGAGCAGCTGGGCGTTGTCCAGGTGGCCGCCCTGGTTGACGTGGCTGATGTAGACCTGCAGCTCTGTGCTGAAGCCGAAGTGCGCCGGCAGGTCGAAGACGATGCGTGCCATGGGGTATCTCTTTCTATAGCGCCTTGCGCAGGTTGGCGGGCGCGATCTTCAGCGCCTCTCGGTACTTGGCCACGGTGCGGCGCGCGCACTCTATGCCCTGCTCCTTGAGCATGTCGGCGATCTGGCCGTCCGACAGCGGCTTGTGCGGATCCTCGGCGGCGACGAACTGCCGGATGAGCGCGCGCACCGCCGTGCTCGACGCGCTGCCGCCGGTCTCGGTGCCCAGGCCCGAGCCGAAGAAGTACTTGAGCTCGAACGTGCCCTGGGGCGTGGCCATGTACTTGGCCGTGGTCACGCGGCTGATGGTGGATTCGTGCAGGCCGAGCTCGTCGGCGATCTCGCGCAGCACCAGCGGGCGCATGGCCAGCTCGCCATGCACGAAGAAGTTCTTCTGCCGCTCCACGATGGCGCTGGACACGCGCAGGATGGTGTCGAAGCGCTGCTGTATGTTCTTGATGAACCAGCGCGCCTCCTGCAGCCTGGCCTGCAGCGCCTGGTGGCCGTCGCCCTTGCTGCCGCCGCGCAGGGCGTTGGCGTAGACGTCGTGCACGCGCAGGCGCGGCATCACGTCGGGGTTGAGGCGGACGCTGAAGCTCTGCTGCGCGCCGCGCCCGATCTTCCTGACGATCACGTCGGGCACGATGACGTTGCGCTCCACGTCGGCGAAGCGCCGCCCGGGGCGCGGCTCCAGCCGCGCGATCAGCGCCATGGCGGCGCGCGTGAGGTCGTCGCTCGCGGCGCAGGCCTGGGCCAGGCGGCGCACGTCGCGCCGCGCCAGCAGGTCGAGCGGCTGGCGGCAGATGCACAGCGCGGCCTGGATCACCTCGGGGTCGCCCTCCTCCTCCCGGTCCAGCGCCTGCAGCTGCAACGCCAGGCATTCGGCCAGGCCGCGCGCGCCCACGCCCGCGGGGTCCAGGCTCTGCAGCAGGCGCAGAGCCACGGTCAGGCGGTGCACCAGCTCATCGAGCTGCTCGGGGTCGCCCGTGTCCGCCAGGCTCGCGGCCAGGGATTCGAGCGGCTCGTCCAGATAGCCGTCGTCGTTGAGCGAGCCGATGAGAAAGCGCAGCGCCGCCATGTCCAGCTCGGACAGGCGCAGCGCCAGGGCCTGGCGCTCAAGGTGGTCTGCGAGCGATTCGTGGCCGTGCGCCAGGTCCGCGGCGTCGGCCTCGTCGCCATCGCCAGAGCCGCTGCCGACGCTTGCGGGCGCATCGCTGCCCCACTCGCGGTCGTCGCCCGGTATGTCGGTGTCGCCGTCCCAGTCGGTGGGAGCGGCGATATCGGGCATTTGAGCATCGTTTTGGCCCTCATCGCCCGTCCAATCTGCGTCAGCAGCTCCTGAAGGCGTAGCATCCTCGGCCCGGCGGCCGCCCTCGTCCGACGGGGGTGCGACCGGCTCATCCAGCGGCGCGTCGTCCACCGTGCGCTCCAGGAAGGGGTTCTCGTCGAGCATCTGCTCGACCTCCTGCGCCAGCTCCAGCGTGGACAGCTGCAGCAGGCGGATGGACTGCTGCAGCTGCGGCGTGAGCGCCAGGTGCTGCGAGACGCGCAGCGACAGGCTGGGCTTCATGGCCCGGCCCCCGCCGTCCGGCCTCGCGTCGTGCCGCGGCCCATGTCTCTCACATGCGGAAGTGCTCGCCCAGGTAGACCCGGCGCACTTCCGCGTTGTCGACGATTTCCGACGGCGTGCCCTGTGCGAGCACGTGGCCGTCGCTGATGATGAAGGCGTGGTCGCAGATGCCCAGCGTCTCGCGCACGTTGTGGTCGGTGATGAGCACGCCGATGCCGCGCGCCTTCAGGAAGCCGATGATGCGCTGGATCTCGATCACGGCGATCGGGTCGATGCCCGCGAAGGGCTCGTCCAGCAGGATGAAGCGCGGCTGCGTGGCCAGCGCCCGGGCAATCTCCACGCGGCGGCGCTCGCCGCCCGACAGCGCCAGCGCGGGCGACTGGCGCAGGTGGTCCACGCGCAGCTCCTGCAGCAGCTCGGTGAGCCGGCGCTCGATCTCGTCGCGCGGCAGCGCCCGGCCGTCCGCGTCCGTCTGCAGCTCCAGCACCGCGCGCACGTTGTCCTCCACGTTGAGCTTGCGGAAGATCGAGGCCTCCTGCGGCAGGTAGGACAGGCCCAGGCGCGAGCGCCGGTGTATGGGCATGTTGGCCACCGAATGGCCGTCGATGCGGATGTCACCACCGTCACTGCGCACCAGGCCCACGATCATGTAGAACGATGTGGTCTTGCCCGCGCCGTTGGGGCCGAGCAGCCCCACCACCTCGCCCTTCTGCACGACCAGCGACACGTCCTTGACCACCTTGCGGCTGCCGTAGGACTTCTGCAGGTGCAGCGCCTCCAGCCGGCTGGCGCCGTCCTGCGGCGCCCCGGGCGCGCCCTGCGCGCGCGTCTCGTCCACGACCGCGCTCACTGCATGCCACCCAGGCTGGGAGTGGGGCGCAGCACGGGCGGCTCGGTGCGCGCGGGCGGCGCCGCCGTGCCCGAGGCCGGCTCCTTGGGCGACAGCACGGCGCGCACGCGGCCGCCGGGCGTGCCGGCGCTGGTGCCGGCCGGCGCGGTCTTCTGCCCGTCCACGGTGAACACATCCGTGAGGTTGTTGTAGACGATGACCGCGCCCTTGACCTCGTCGGTGAGCTGGGCCTCGCGGTAGCGGCGCAGCTCGGCGCGGCGGGTGAACTTCACGGTGTCGGCGCGGCCGTCGTATTCGATGACCTCGCCCTCGCCCTCGACGAACTCGTCGGGCTGGCCCGGCGGCGTGTCGCGCTTTTGCCGGAAGAAGGCGCGCTTGCCCGGCTCGGCCGTCACCACGCCGTGCTGGAAGCCATCGGGATCCTGGCGCACGTCCAGCTGCTCGCCGCGCAGCACGATGGTGCCCTTGGTCATGACCACATGGCCGGTGAACACGCTGGTCTGCTTGAGCTCGTCGTGGCGCAGCGCATCGGCCTCGATGTTCATGGGCTTGTTGCGGTCAGCCTTCTCGGCATGCGCGCCCGGCAGCCAGGCCAGTGCCAGGGCGCCGAGCAGAAGGAGGGAGGGCAGTCGGATTCTCATAGGGCACGATTCTTGCGGTCATTGTAATAACGCATTCGCCGCCGCAGGCCCGGCGCCGCGCAAACAAAAAGCAAAAAGCGCGCCCGGGGGCGCGCCTCGTGCAGGGGAAACGCGCGGCGTCACCCCTTGCGCACCACGCCGGCCAGATATTCGACGACCTGCAGCACGTTTTGCATGTTGCCGGCCATGGTGCCGTCGGTGTAGTAGCGGCCCGCCACGCCCATGGAGGGCACGCCCTCGACCTGGTAGGCCTCCTGCAGCTGCGAGGCCTTGCGCACCTGGTTGGCGACGGTGAAGGAGCCGTAGACTTCCTTGAACTTCGCCATGTCCACGCCCTGCTTGGCGATCCAGTCAAAGATCAGCTCGTCCTTGTTCAGCGCCTGCCGCTCCACGTGCACGGCACGGAACACCCTGGCGTGCAGCTCGGGCAGCTTGCCCATGCCTTCGAGCGTGTAGTAGAGCTTTTGCTGCGGCACGAAGCTGGCGTTGAAGGCCACGGGCACGCGGCGCACCTGCAGGTCCTTGGGCGCGGCCTTGAGCCAGGCCTCGAAGCTGGGCTCGAACGTGTTGCAGTGCGGGCAGCTGTACCAGAAGAACTCGATCACCTCGACCTTGCCGGCCGGCGCCTCGGTGGCCACGGGCTTGCCCAGCTTGACATAGTCCTTGCCCTCTTTGAACTGGCGCGCCTGCGCCAGGGCGGGCGTGGCGACGGGCAGGCCCAGTGCGGCGGCGGTGGCCGCAGAGGCGACGGACAGGGAAAACTCACGGCGTTTCATGGGTAGGGATCACTCCTGGGTTGGTTAGGGCGTGTTCACGCTCCAAGGAAGGTTGTGAGCATCGGCCGGCGCAAAAAGTTCAGCGCTGCACTCGCACTAGCGCCGAGTCCACGCCAGCACCGTCGAGTTTTTCCTTCAGCGCCTCGGCATCGTCGCGCTTGGCGAACGGGCCCACGCGCACGCGGAACACCGTGCGGCCATTGGTCTCGCGCTCGCTCACGCGCGCCTCCCAGCCCAGCATGGCCAGCTTGGCGCGCTGCGCGTCGGCATCCTGCTGGGTGCGGAAGGCGCCGGCCTGCACGAAGTACTGGAACGGGTCGGCACCGGCGGGCGCGGGCGCGGCGTTGGCCTTGGCGCGCGCCAGATCGCCGAGGGGATCGGCCGACGGCTGGGACGCGGCCGTGCGGTTGTCGGCCGTGCGCGGCACGGGCGCCGCAGCGGATGCCGGCTCGGCCGGGGTGGCCACCGCGGCCCCCTCGGGCGCGCTGGCCGGTGCGGCGGGGCGCGCCGGGTTCTTGCCGTACAGCGGGGCGTTCGGGTCCCAGTTCTTGTTGCGCTGCGCCTCGTCCTGGTCGGACGCCCGCGTGGCGTTCTTGTTCAGGAAGGGGATGGGCACCTTGGTCACGTAGACGGCAACGGCCAGCGCCGCTCCCAGCCCGACGATCACCCCGAGGATGAAGCCCACGATGGTGCCGCCGCGTTGCTGCTTTTTCATATCAGTGGTCACTCACATTCTGGCTGGCGCCGACACACCCAGCACTGCCAGGCCATTGTGCAACACCTGCGCAGTGGCGGCGACGAGGGCTAGGCGCGCCAGCCTGACGGGCTCGTCGTCCACCAGGATGCGCTCGGCGTCGTAGTAGCTGTGGTAGGCGGCGGCCAGGTCGCGCAGGTAGAAGGTGACGTCATGCGGCGCGTTGCCGGCGGCCGCGGCCGCGAGCATCTCGGGGTATTTGGCCAGCAGCAGCATCAGCGCCTGGGCCTGCGGCCCCTCCAGCGGGGACAGGTCCACGTCCGTGAGCGCGCCCACGTCGCAGTCTTCGCGCCAGCCGCGCAGCACCGAGCAGATGCGCGCATGGGCGTACTGCACGTAGTACACGGGGTTGTCGTTGTTCTGCGCCACGGCCAGGTCCACGTCGAAGGTGTACTCGGTATCGGGCTTGCGAGAGAGCAAGAAGAAGCGCACGGCGTCCTTGCTGGTCCACTCGATCAGGTCGCGCAGCGTGACGTAGCTGCCCGCGCGCTTGCTGATCTTGACCTCCTCGCCGCCGCGCACCACGCGCACCATGGTGTGCAGCACGTAGTCGGGGTAGCCTTGGGGGATGCCCACGTCGGCCGCCTGCAGGCCGGCGCGCACGCGGGCGATGGTGCCGTGGTGGTCCGTGCCCTGGATGTTCACCACCTTGCGGAAGCCCCGCTGCCACTTCTGGATGTGGTAGGCCACGTCGGGCACGAAGTAGGTGTAGCTGCCGTCCTGCTTGCGCATGACGCGGTCCTTGTCGTCGCCGTAGTCGGTGCTCCTGAGCCACAGCGCGCCATCCTGCTCGTAGGTCTTGCCGTTGGCGATCAGGCGAGCCACAGTGGCATCGACATGGCCGTTGGCGTAGAGGCTGGACTCCAGGTAGTACTCATCGAACCGCAGATTGAAGGCCTGCAGGTCCTTGTCCTGCTCGTTGCGCAAATAGGCCACGGCGAACTGGCGGATGTTGTCGTAATCCTCCACGTCGCCATTGGCCGTGAACGCACGGTCGTCGGCCTTGACGGTGGCCTTGGCCAGGAAGGCGTTGGCGATGTCCTGGATGTAGTCGCCGTTGTAGAAGTTCTTGGCCAGCGGGTTGTCGGCGTCAGTGGGCCAGCAATCGTCGCCGGGCTTGAAGCCTTTGGCGCGCAGCTGCGTGCTCTTGGTGAGCGTGTCGATCTGCACGCCCGCGTCGTTGTAATAGAACTCGCGGTGCACCTGCCAGCCCTGGGTGGCGTACAGGTTGCTGATGGCGTCGCCGATCGCGGCTTGGCGGCCGTGGCCCACGTGCAGGGGGCCGGTGGGGTTGGCCGAGACGAATTCCACGAGCACCTTCTCGCCGCGCGCCGGCTGCATGCCGAAGCGCGTGCCCTGCGCCAGCACCTCGCGCACAACCTGCTGCTTGGCGGCATTCTTGAGCCGGATGTTGAGAAAGCCCGGGCCGGCGATCTCGATGACATCCACCCATTGCGCGAAGGCGGGCGTGGCCTCGAGCGCGGCCTTGAGCTGTTCGCCCAATGCGCGCGGGTTCTGCTTCAAGGGCTTGGCCAACTGCATGGCGGCCGTGCAGGCGAGGTCGCCATGGGCCGCCACCTTGGGCGATTCGAAGGCCGCGCGGCTGCTGGCGCCTGGCGACAGTCGTTCCAGCTCGCCGGCCAGTGCCGCGAGCAATTCCTGTTTGACGGAGAGCATGGGGTCGGATTCTACGGGTCACCCCGTCATCCGGCAGAGCCGCCCCCGCGTTATGCTGGGTGGCCCGCGAGGCGCCGTGGTGCCGGCGGGCCCTTCACCATTCCCCTTTTCGCAGGAGCATTACATGAAGAAACTGCTTCCCCTGCTGGCTGCCGCCGGCCTTGCCTTTTCGTTCGCCGCACGCGCGGCCGACGCCCCCGCAGCCGGCGCCTCTGCGCCGTCCAAGGCCCCCACGGCCCAGCAAAGCAAGATGAAGACCTGCAACGCCGAGGCCGGCGACAGGAAGGGCGACGAGCGCAAGGCCTTCATGAAACAGTGCCTGAGCGCCAGCAAGCCGGCCACGCAGCAGGACAAAATGAAGAGCTGCAACGCCGACGCCAAGACCAAGAAGCTCCAGGGCGACGAGCGCAAGGCCTTCATGAAGGAGTGCCTGAGCAACAAGCCGGCCTGACCGGCAGCCTGCGCCACACGGCCCCGCGCGCCGCCCGGTCCGCGGGGCTCGTCTTTTTCAGCGCGTTCCCACGCCGCGGGCGAGGAACACGGCCAGCAGCGGTATCAGCGCCATGATGTGGGCCTCGATCATCACCAGGCGGCGCGTGCCGCGCACGGCCTCCTGCGACGGCAGGGCGCCGTGCGCGCGCAGGTCGCGGCGCCAGCGCAGGAAGCGCAGCGTGGGGGCGATGGACATAAGCGCTATGACCACGAACAGCGTCACCTTGGCATGCAGCAGCGGCTGCGACCAGTACCAAGCCGTGCCCTTCATGCCCCACCAGGTGCGCGCCAGGCCCGTTACCAGCATCAGGGCCGCGGAGATGCCGTAGAGCAGGTCCACGCGCGCCAGCCGCTCGACCACCGCCGCGTTCATCCATTCCATGCGGCACAGCGCGGTCTCGCTCGCCAGGAAGGTGGCGGCCATGAGGAAGGCCATGATGTGTGCATAGGCCAGCAGGGCTTCGGTGGTCATGGAGGGGCTTTCGTCTTTCGTGGCAGTCGGCAGTGTGCGCGATCCTAGCCGGGGTGCCGGCCCCTCTTCAACCCATGGCCCCTCCGGGGGCAATCAGGCCACGGCGCCCACCGGCGTTTCGGCGGCCGGGACCGGGGCCGGCAGCGGACGGCCGTTCAGCGCCGCGTCGAGCCGGCCATGGTCCAACGCGTTCTCCCAGCGCGACACCACCACGGTAGCCACGGCGTTGCCCATGAAGTTGGTGAGCGAGCGGCACTCGCTCATGAAGCGGTCCACGCCCAGGATCAGGGCCATGCCGGCCACGGGCACCTCGGGCACCACGGCCAGGGTGGCGGCCAGGGTGATGAAGCCCGCGCCGGTCACGCCGGCCGCGCCCTTGGAGCTGAGCATGGCCACCAGCAGCAGCGCCACCTGGTGGCCCAGCGTCAGGTGGGTGTTGGTGGCCTGGGCGATGAACAGGGCGGCCAGCGTCATGTAGATGTTGGTGCCGTCCAGGTTGAAGGAGTAGCCCGTGGGCACCACCAGGCCGACCACCGACTTGTCGCAGCCGGCCTTCTCCATCTTCTCCATCAGCGAGGGCAGGGCCGACTCGGACGAGGACGTGCCCAGCACCAGCATCAGCTCAGCCCTCAGGTAGCGGCCCAGCTTGAGCACGGAGAAACCGCACAGGCGCGCCACGATGCCCAGGACGACCACCACGAACAGCAGCGAGGTGACGTAGAACGACCCCACCAGCCAGGCCAGGTTGACCAGCGAGCCCAGGCCGAACTTGCCGATGGTGAAGGCCATGGCGCCGAAGGCGCCGACGGGCGCGGCCTTCATCACGATGCCCACCACCTTGAACACGGGCTCCGTGAGGGCGTCCAGGAAGTTCAGCACCGGCCGGCCCGGCGCGCCCACCAGGGCCAGCGCGACGCCGAACAGCACCGCGACCAGCAGCACCTGCAGGATGTTGTCGCCCACGAAGGGGCTGACGAGCGTCTTGGGAATGATGTCCAGCACGAAGCCGGACAGCGTCATCTCGTGCGACTTGGCCACATAGGTCTTGACGGCCGTCTGGTCCAGGTCGGCGGGGTTGATGTTCATGCCCGCGCCGGGCTGCACCACGTTGGCCACCACCATGCCCACGACCAGGGCCAGCCCGGAGAAGAACAGGAAGTACGCCATGGCCTTGCCGAACACGCGGCCCACGGTGCTCAGCTGCGACATGCCGGCGATGCCGGTGACGATGGTCAGGAAGATCACCGGTGCGATGATCATCTTCACGAGCTTGATGAAGGCGTCGCCCAGCGGCTTGAGCGCCTCGCCGTAGGCCGGCTCGAAATGGCCCAGCAGCACCCCCAGCGCGATGGCGAGCACCACCTGGAAATACAGTTGCCGGTAGAAGGGCAGCCGCACGGGCTGGGCTGCGGAGGCGGGAATGGCGTGCATGGAAAGCTCCGGAATGGACGGGAACGGCACCACCGGGGTGCGTCGAGGGTGCCGTTTGTACCGCCGCACGCTTTTCGAGCCGATAACCTATTGGTATTAGCCGAAGGTGCCGCCACAGGGAGCCGCCCGCCACGAATCAGGGTAAATCCCTAGGAACGCCCCGCACCACCCCGGCCACCGACGAACACCGCCATCCCCCATGACCACATTCCTTCGCCGCAAGTTCCTGACCCTGCTGATCCTCCTGGGCGGCATGGCGGGCAGCATGTTCGCGGCCGGCCAGTGGGCGTGGCGGCACTCGCTGCGCGAGGAGAGCGACAGCGTGCAGCGCCAGCTGGCCCTGTACGGGCAGACGCTTTCCCAGCGCATCGACCGCTACCGCACCCTGCCCGAGGTGCTGGCGCTGGACGCGCAGCTGCAGGATGCCCTGAGCCACCCGCTGAGCCCGGCGGAGGTGGAACGGCTCAACCGCAAGCTGGAGCAGGCCAACGGCGCGAGCCAGTCCTCCACGCTCACCCTGCTTAACCGCGACGGCTTGGCCGTGGCCGCGAGCAACTGGCGCACGGCCACCAGCAACGTGGGCGTGGACTACAGCTTCCGCCCCTACGTGCAGCAGGCGCTGGCCCAGGGGCGCGGCAGCTTCTACGGCATCGGCGTGACCACGGGGGAGCCGGGCTACTTCCTCTCGCAGGCCATCCGCGGCGAGGGCGGCCGCATCCTGGGCCTGGTGGCCATCAAGATCGCGCTGCAGGAGCTGGAGCGCGAGTGGCTGCAGACGCCGGACATCGTGCTCGCGTCCGACGCGCACGGCGTGGTCTTCCTGGCCAGCCAGGACGCGTGGCGCTACCGCCTGCTGGAGCCGCTGGACGACGAGGGGCGCCGCGAGCTCGCCGCCACGCGGCAGTACGCCGACCAGCCGCTGCGCCCGCTGGAATACCGCGTGGCGGACCGCATGGACAACGGCGGCCGGCTCGTCAGCGTGCTGGCCCCCGCCCTGCCCGGCCGCATGCTGTGGCAGAGCCAGCCGCTGCCCGGCACGCCCTGGCAGCTGCACCTGGTGCACGCAACGCAGGGCAGCGTGGCCGACAGCCGCTGGGCCGCGGCCGCCGGCGCCGGCGGCTGGCTGGCGCTCTTCCTGCTGGCGCTGTTCGTGCGCCAGCGCCAGCGCCTGTCCGCCCTGCGCCAGCGCAGCCGCCAGGAGCTGGAGGCCGTGCTGCGCCAGCACGCGCAGGAGCTGCGCACCGCGCAGGACGGCATCGTGCAGGCCGCCAAGCAGGCGGACACCGGCCTCTCGCGCAGCCTGGAGCACCTGCCGCAGGGCGTGGTCATCATCGATGCCGACCTGAACCTCGTGGCCTGGAACTCGCGCTACGTGCAGCTGTTCCGCTACCCGGCCGACCTCATGCGCGTGGGCCGCCCCATCGAGGCGCTGCTGCGCCACAACGCCCGCCGCGGCCTGCTGGGCCCCGGCCCGGTGGACGAAGCCATCGAGCGGCGCCTGGCGCACCTGCGCAGCGGAACGCCCCACCTGCACGAGAGCGCCAAGGACGACGGCACGGTGCTGGAGATCCGCGGCAACCCGCTGCCCGAGGGCGGCTTCGTCACGAGCTATGCCGACATCACCAGCTACAAGAACGCCGCGCGCGAGCTGCGCTCGCTGGCCGATGCGCTGGAGCGGCGCGTGGCCGACCGCACGCGCGACCTGGACGCCGCCCGCCGCGAGGCCGAGCAGGCCAACCGCTACAAGACCCGCTTCGTCGCCGCCGCCGTGCACGACCTGCTGCAGCCGCTGAACGCCGCGCGCATGTTCACCTCGCTGCTGCGCGGCCATCTGCGGGGCGATGCCGAGCGGCACGCCGTGGACAGCATCGACGGCGCGCTGGCCGCGCAGGACGCCATCCTGGGCAGCCTGCTGGACATCGCGCGCATGGAGTCCGGCCAGATGGAGGTGCGCATCCGCGACGTGGCCCTGGGCCCGCTGCTGCAGGTGCTGGGCCACAACTTCGGCGTGCTGGCCGAGAGCCGGGGGCTCGCGCTGCGCTGCGTGCCCACGCGCTGCGTGGTGCGCACCGACGAGAACCTGCTGCGCCGCATCCTGCAGAACTTCGTCTCCAACGCCATCCGCTACAGCCGGCGGGGGCGCATCGTCGTGGGCTGCCGGCGCGACGGGGGCGGCCACGTGCGCATCGAGGTGCACGACCAGGGCCCGGGCATCCCCGAGGCGCTGCAGCGCGAGATCTTCGAGGAGTTCCGCCGCCTGGACGAGGGCCAGGACGGCGACCGGGGCGCGGGCCTGGGCCTGGCCATCGTCGAGCGCCTGGGCCGGCTGCTGGGGCACCCGATCGGCCTGCGCTCGCAACTGGGCCGGGGCAGCGTGTTCTCGGTGCGCGTGCCGCTGGGCGACCCGGCCGCCGTGCAGCCCGCCGGCCCGCCGGCCGCCGCCTCCGAGCAGGCGGACGACGCCCCGCTGCGCGGCGCCAGCGCCTGGGTGATCGAGGACGACGGCCCCACCTGCGCCGCCACCCGGGCCCTGCTGCAGCGCTGGGGCTGCCAGGTGCCGCTGGCCGGCGGCGCGCCCGAGGCGCTGGCAGCCGCGCAGCCGGGGCAGGCGCCCCTGCTGGTGCTGCTGGACGTGCACCTGGGCGGCGGCCACCACGGCCCCGACGTCTATGCCGAACTGTGCCGGCGCTGGGGACAGGCGCCCGCCGTGATCCTGGTCACCGCCGAGCACGACGCCACGCTGCGCCGGCAGGCGGCCGAGCGCGGCTGGGGCTTCCTCGCCAAGCCGGTGCGCGCGCCCGCGCTGCGGGCCCTGATGAGCCAGACCCTGCTGCGCCTGCAGACGGAACAAAAAGGATAGCTGCCAGCGCTTTCTGGGTAAGCGCTTGAGGCCATTTTTGCCATCAACCTTCGGCACCCGGAAGATCACAGCCCGTTGTCGGCCTCCAGGCTCTTGACCAGCACGGCCGCCTGCGTGCGGCTGTAGCACGCCAGCTTCTTGAGGATGGCCGTGACGTGCACCTTGACGGTGTTCTCGGCCAGGCCCAGCTGCGCCGCGATCTGCTTGTTCAGCAGGCCGTCGGCCAGGCACAGCAGCACGCGGAACTGCTGCGGGGTGAGCTGCGCCAGGCGGCTGGCCAGCTCCGCGTCGGCTTCGGAACGCTCGGCCGCCATGGGCGGGAACCAGCTGCCGCCCTCCAGCACCTTGCCGATCGCGTCGCCCATGGCCTCGGCAGGGGCGGACTTGGGGATGAAGCCGGCGGCGCCGAACTGCTGGGCGCGGCGGATCACGCGTGGGTCGTCGTTGGACGAGATGACCACCACCGGCAGCCCGGGGAATTCGCCGCGCACGTGCAGCAGCGCCGAGAAGCCGCGCGCGCCCGGCATGCTCAGGTCCAGCAGCACCAGCTCCACCTCGGGGTGCTCCTGCAGCGCCGCGCCCAGCGTGGCCGCGCTGGCGGCCTCCAGCGTGCGGAACTGCGGCAGGCGCTCGTGCAGCACGTGCAGCACGGCGGCGCGGAACAGGGGGTGGTCATCGGCGACCAGCAGCGCGGGCCCGGGCATGTGCAGGGCCCGGTCAGGCGCCGTGCGCCCCACGCCAGAACGTGGGCTGCGCATAGTGGTGCTTGAGGTATTCGATCCACAGCCGCACGCGCAGCGGCAGGTGCTTGCGCTGGGGAAAGACCACGTAGATGCCGTTGGGCGGCGCGGCGAACTCCTCCAGCACGGCGACGAGGCGGCCGGAGGCGATCTCGGACTCGACCTCCCAGGTGCTGCGCCACGCGATGCCCCAGCCGCCCAGGCACCAGTCGTGCAGCACCTGGCCGTCGGAACAATCCAGCGGCCCGCCGGGCTTGAAGTGCACGACCTCGGTGCCGCCACCCGCCACCGGCACGCGAAACGCCCAGCCTCGCGTCTGCGAGGCGTCGCTCGACAGCGTGAGGCAGTCGTGCTGCGCGAGCTCCGCCGGGTGCATGGGCGTGCCGCGCCGCTGCAGGTACTGCGGCGTGGCCACGCACAGGCGCCGGTTGTCGGCCATGCGCACGCTGACCAGGGACGAGTCAGGCAGGTCGCCCACGCGCACGGCGCAGTCGTAGCCCTCGCCGGCCATGTCCACTACGCGGTCGCTCAGGTTCAGCGAGATCGTCACGTCCGGGTGCAGGTCGCGAAAGCGCGGAACCAGCGGCGCCACGTGGCGCCGGCCGAAGCCCGCCGGCGCCGTGACACGCAAATGCCCCGTGGCCTTGACGCCGCCGGCGGACACGCTGGCCTCGGCATTGGCCACGTCCGCCAGCAGGCGCTGGCAGTCGTCCAGGAAGGCGCTGCCCTCGTGCGTGAGGGTGATGCGCCGCGTGGTGCGCACCAGCAGCTTGACGCCCAGGTGCTCCTCCAGCGCGTCCAGGCGCCGGCCCATGATGGCGGGCGCCACGCCCTCGGCCTTGGCCGCCGCCGTGAGGCTGCCCCTGGTGGCCACCGAGACGAAGGATTCGAACGCTTTGAGTTTGTCCATGAGTGCAAGCCAAATCGACCTGTAACGCCCGTCCAGCCAGCGCTGGCAGCTATCGATTTTATGACCGGCAGCGACGCTTGGCGAGTGAGATGGCAGTGTGACCAATCTTTGCCAAAAAGTCATTGGTTTAGAGATATTGACGCAATTTATTAATGGAAATATTTCTAATACAGTGTCATGCAAGGCTCCGCATCGCGGGGCACGGCTTTGTCAAACGATTGCTAGGGGCTTCTCATGACCGCACGTACCCAAGTCCATGGCCTGCAGGTGGCCAACGAACTGCACGCCTTCATCAACCAGCAGGTGCTGCCCGGCACTGGCGTCGATCCTGCGGCCTTCTGGAAGGGTTTTGACGCCATCGTCGCCGATCTCGCGCCCAAGAACGCCGCCCTGCTGGCCGAGCGCGACCGCCTGCAGAAGGAACTGGACACCTGGCACAAGGCCAACCCCGGCCCCATCACGGACATGGTGGGCTACCGCGCCTTCCTCTCGCGCATCGGCTACCTCGTCGAGCCGCCCAAGGGCGCCAAGGCCAGCACGGCGAACGTGGATGCCGAGCTGGCCATCCAGGCCGGCCCGCAGCTCGTGGTGCCCATCCTGAACGCGCGCTATGCGCTCAACGCGGCCAATGCGCGCTGGGGCTCGCTCTACGACGCGCTCTACGGCACCGACGTGATCGGCGAGGAGGGCGGCGCCGAGAAGGGCAAGGGCTACAACCCCGTGCGCGGCGCGAAAGTGATTGAATTCGCGCGCAACTTCCTGGACCAGGCCGCGCCGCTGGCCTCCGGCTCGCACAAGGACGCCACGGCCTACAGGGTGGAGGGCGGCAAGCTGGCCGTCGCGCTCAAGGATGGTGGCGCCACCGGCCTGAAGGACGCCGCGCAGTTCGTAGGCTACCAAGGTGACGCGGCAGCGCCCTCGTCCGTGCTGCTGGTGAACAACGGCCTGCACATCGACATCCGCATCGACCGCGGCACCCCCATCGGCAAGGGCGATGCCGCCGGCGTGGCCGACGTGGTGGTGGAGGCGGCCCTGTCCACCATCCTCGACCTGGAGGACTCCGTCGCCGCCGTGGATGCCGAGGACAAGGTGCTGGGCTACGGCAACTGGCTGGGCATCCTCAAGGGCACGCTGACCGAGACCTTCGAGAAAGGCGGCAAAGCCATGACGCGCGGTCTGAACCCCGACCGCGAGTACACGGGCGCCGACGGCAGGCCGGTGAAACTGCACGGCCGCTCGCTGATGTTCGTGCGCAACGTGGGCCACCTGATGACCAACCCCGCCATCCTGTGGGGCGCCGAGGGCAAGGAGATCCCCGAGGGCATCCTGGACGCCGTGGTCACCACGGCCATCGCGCTGCACGACCTCAAGGGCCTGGGCACGCCGGGCATCCGAAACAGCCGTACGGGCAGCGTCTACATCGTCAAGCCCAAGATGCACGGCCCGGCCGAGGTGGCCTTCGCCAACGAGCTGTTCGGCCGCGTCGAGCTGCTGCTGGGCCTGCCCGACAGCACCGTCAAGCTCGGCATCATGGACGAGGAGCGCCGCACCTCGGTCAACCTCCAGGCCTGCATCGCCGCCGCCAGCACCCGCGTGGCCTTCATCAACACGGGCTTCCTCGACCGCACGGGCGACGAAATGCACACCGCCATGCACGCCGGCCCCATGATCCGCAAGGGCGACATGAAGACCAGCGCCTGGATCCAGGCCTATGAGAAGAACAACGTGCTCGTGGGCCTGTCGATGGGCCTGCGCGGCAAGGCCCAGATCGGCAAGGGCATGTGGGCCATGCCGGACCTGATGAAGGCCATGCTGGAGCAGAAGATCGCCCATCCCAAGGCGGGCGCCAACACCGCCTGGGTGCCCAGCCCCACGGGCGCCACGCTGCACGCCCTGCACTACCACCAGGTGAAGGTGAGCGACATCCAGCAGGAGTTGGAGAAGATCGACGCCCTGGCCGAACGCGACAACCTGCTGGCCGGCCTGCTCACCGTGCCCGTGACCGCCTCCCCGAACTGGAGCGAGCAGGAAAAGCAGCAGGAGCTGGACAACAACATCCAAGGCATCCTGGGCTACGTGGTACGCTGGGTGGACCAGGGCGTGGGCTGCTCCAAGGTGCCCGACATCAACGACGTGGGCCTGATGGAAGACCGCGCCACCCTGCGCATCTCCAGCCAGCACGTCGCCAACTGGCTCCTGCACGGCATCGTGACCGAAGGCCAGGTGCGCGCCACCTTCGAGCGCATGGCCGCCAAGGTGGACCAGCAAAATGGCGGCGACCCGCTGTACCAGCGCATGCACGGGCGCTTCGGCGAATCCATGGCCTACCAGGCGGCCTGCGACCTGGTGTTCAAGGGCGTCGAGCAGCCCAGCGGCTACACCGAGCCGCTGCTGCATGCCTGGCGCCTGAAGGTCAAGGCGGCTGCCGCCTGAAACTACACAAAGAATAGCCGCCAGCGCTTGCCACACGGGCGCTTCAGGCCATTTTGACCAACAACGGCACCTGCGGGTGCCGTTGTGCTTCTACACTGCCGCCATGCCCGAACCCAACAGCGCCCAGTGCCCCCTGTGCGGCCAATCCAACCAATGCGCCATGGCTGCCGGCCTGGCCCCGGCGCAATGCTGGTGCATGGCCCGGCCCGTGGCGCCCGAGGCATTGCAGCGGCTGCCGCCCGAGCGGCGCGGCCTCGCCTGCATCTGCCCGCACTGCGCGCGCCCCGTGCCGGCCGCAGCCGATATGATCGAACACCCCATTTCCGAGGAACTCCCATGCCCACCTACCACATCGAAATGATGGAAGGCCGCACCGTCGAGCAAAAGCGCAAGCTGGCCGAAGAAATCACCCGCGTCTCGGTCGAGATCCTGGGCGGATCGCCCGAGTCCGTGGACATCCTCATCACCGACGTGAAGCGCGAGAACTGGGCCACGGGCGGCAAGCTCTGGCTGGACCGCCAGTAGCCCGCCAGCACCCGGGCCGGTCATGGAAACCACCGACGCGCCCATCGACGGCATCTCGCTCACCGACGCGCTGATGCGCCTGCTGCGCCTGAAGACCACCCCCGTGGCCCTGCAGATGTTCGAACGGGTCGAGGACATGCAGGCCGTGCCCCGCATCCGCCGCCCGGACGGGACCATCCACACCGCCGACCAGATCGTCGGCCAAGCGGCGCGGCTGGGCTTCACCGTGGGCATCACCGCAGACGACCTGGTCGGCCCGCAATGCAGCACCGTCCTCGGCCTCGCGCCTCGCAGCGAGGAATGGCTGCGCGGCGAGCCCATGGCGGGCGTCTGGTTCGCCACGCAGGAAGACTCCGCCGCGCACCAGCGGGCCATGCACTGCGTGCCCCATGGCCGCTACCGGGCCATGGCAGTTTCTCCTTGGAACAGCGGCCGCCTGCCCACCCCTGACATCGTGCTCGTCTACGCCAATCCGGCGCAGATGATCCTGCTCATCAACGGCCTGCAGTGGTCAGGCTACCGCAAGCTCGAATGGGGCGCCGTGGGCGAATCGGCCTGCGCCGACTCCTGGGGCCGGGCACTCGCCACAGGCGAGCCCAGCCTGGCCCTGCCCTGCTTTCCCGAGCGGCGCTATGGCGGCGTGGCCGACGACGAACTGCTGCTGGCCCTCAAGCCGGTGGACCTGGCCAAGGCCATCGCCGGGGTCGAACGCCTGGCCGCCAACGGCCTGCGCTATCCCATCCCGCCCTACGGCACGCAAATGGACGTGCGCGCCGGCATGTCGCGCAGCTACGGCGGCAGGAAGGTCTGATCCCCCTTCGCACCGAGATCCGCCATGTGCCAACTGCTCGGCATGAATGCCAACACCCCCACCGACGTCACCTTCAGCTTCACCGGCTTCGCACGGCGCGCAGGCCACACGGCGGACCATACCGACGGCTGGGGCATCGCCTTCTTCGAGGGACGGGGCCTGCGCCACTTCGTGGACCATGAGCGGGCAGTGGACTCACCGGTGGCCGAGCTGATCCGCCGCTACCCCATCAAGAGCCGCAACGTCATCGCCCACATCCGCAAGGCCACGCAGGGCATGGTCAGCCTGGAGAACTGCCACCCCTTCGTGCGCGAGCTCTGGGGGCGCTACTGGGTGTTCGCGCACAACGGCGACCTGAAGGACTTTCGCCCGCGCCTGCACGCCCACTTCCACCCTGTGGGCAGCACCGACAGCGAACATGTGTTCTGCTGGCTGATGCAGGAACTGTCCAAGTCCCACGCCGGCATGCCCAGCATCGAGGAGCTCACGCTCACGTTGCGCGAACTGGCCGCACGCATAGCGCCGCACGGCACGTTCAATTTCCTGCTCTCCAATGGCCAGGCCCTGTGGGCGCACGCGTCCACCCACCTGTACTACATTGAGCGCCGCCACCCTTTCTCACAGGCCCAGTTATGCGACGAAGACCTGCGCGTGGACTTCTCGGCGCACACGACGCCCAACGACAAGGTCGCAGTCGTGGTCACGGCACCGCTCACGTCCAACGAGCAATGGACAGCCTTTCAATCCGGAGAGTTGAGGGTGTTCGTGGAAGGCGAGTGCTTGCCGAAGTGATGCATTGGGTCACCGCAAAGGTGCACCCGCATATTCTCTGTCCCTAAAAGCAAAGCGCCCCCCTGTGCATATGCACAGGGGGGCGTTTTGGGCTGTAAGAGCCTGACGATGACCTACTTTCACACGGGAACCCGCACTATCATCGGCGCGAAGTCGTTTCACTGTCCTGTTCGGGATGGGAAGGAGTGGGACCGACTTGCTATGGTCATCAGGCATAACTGGTTGCTGTGCAGGTTTTGGGTCTGCACGGCGGATTCACAGAGTCGACTCGGTATTTGATTGCGTGCTTGGCATAACAGTCCTGAACTGCGGTTGGCAGTCAAAGTTATAGGGTCAAGCCGCACGGGCAATTAGTACTGGTTAGCTTAATGCATTGCTGCACTTCCACACCCAGCCTATCAACGTCGTGGTCTACAACGACCCTTCAGGGGGCTCGAGGCCCCGGCAGATCTCATCTTGAAACGAGTTTCCCGCTTAGATGCTTTCAGCGGTTATCTCTTCCACACTTAGCTACTCGGCAATGCCACTGGCGTGACAACCGATACACCAGAGGTGTGTCCACTCCGGTCCTCTCGTACTAGGAGCAGGCTTCCTCAAATCTGCAGCGCCCACGGAAGATAGGGACCAAACTGTCTCACGACGTTTTAAACCCAGCTCACGTACCTCTTTAAATGGCGAACAGCCATACCCTTGGGACCGACTACAGCCCCAGGATGAGATGAGCCGACATCGAGGTGCCAAACACCGCCGTCGATATGAACTCTTGGGCGGTATCAGCCTGTTATCCCCAGAGTACCTTTTATCCGTTGAGCGATGGCCCTTCCATACAGAACCACCGGATCACTATGTCCTGCTTTCGCATCTGCTCGACTTGTCAGTCTCGCAGTTAAGCACGCTTATGCCATTGCACTATCGTCACGATGTCCGACCGTAACTAGCGTACCTTCGAACTCCTCCGTTACGCTTTGGGAGGAGACCGCCCCAGTCAAACTGCCTACCATGCACTGTCCCCGATCCCGGTAAGGGACCTAGGTTAGAACCTCAAACGCACCAGGGTGGTATTTCAACGTTGGCTCCATGGCAACTAGCGTCACCACTTCAAAGCCTCCCACCTATCCTACACAGATCCGTTCAAAGTCCAATACAAAGCTACAGTAAAGGTTCATGGGGTCTTTCCGTCTTTCCGCGGGGAGATTGCATCATCACAAACATTTCAACTTCGCTGAGTCTCAGGAGGAGACAGCGTGGCCATCGTTACGCCATTCGTGCAGGTCGGAACTTACCCGACAAGGAATTTCGCTACCTTAGGACCGTTATAGTTACGGCCGCCGTTTACTGGGACTTCAATCAAGAGCTTGCACCCCATCATTTAATCTTCCAGCACCGGGCAGGCGTCACACCCTATACGTCCACTTTCGTGTTTGCAGAGTGCTGTGTTTTTATTAAACAGTCGCAGCCACCGATTTTTTGCAACCGCTTTGGGCTCCCTTTGTACAAGTTCACCTACTTGCGGCATACCTTCTCCCGAAGTTACGGTATCAATTTGCCGAGTTCCTTCTCCTGAGTTCTCTCAAGCGCCTTAGAATACTCATCTCGCGCACCAGTGTCGGTTTGCGGTACGGTCGTCAATAGCTGAAGCTTAGTGGCTTTTCCTGGAAGCAGGGTATCACTCACTTCGTCTGCAAGCAGACTCGTTATCACCCCTCATCTTAGCCCGGCGGATTTGCCTACCAGGCACGACTACAGGCTTGAACCAACATATCCAACAGTTGGCTGAGCTAACCTTCTCCGTCCCCACATCGCACTATTGATCGGTACAGGAATATTGACCTGTTTCCCATCAGCTACGCATCTCTGCCTCGCCTTAGGGGCCGACTCACCCTACGCCGATGAACGTTGCGTAGGAAACCTTGCGCTTACGGCGAGCGGGCTTTTCACCCGCTTTAACGCTACTCATGTCAGCATTCGCACTTGTGATACCTCCAGCATCCGTTACCAGACACCTTCACAGGCTTACACAACGCTCTCCTACCACGTGCAATAAATTG
>NC_015423.1 GCF_000204645.1 Alicycliphilus denitrificans K601
TATGGAGTAAAGGAAAATGCCGAGAGCGAAAGGAACAGGGAAAGGCCCAACCGAGCGGTTCAACATCCGACTCGATGAGGACACGGCGGGGTTCTATCGAACCAAGGCAAACGAGCACGGAATCAGCATTTCCGAGTTTTTGCGCCAAACGCTGGTGCAGGGCGTGATCGCAGAAAACGTGCAAGACATCGAGCAGCGGCTGCGCCGCCTTCTCGATGAAATCCGCGCTGGCGGGCAGGGTGGCGGAAAGGTCGAGATTCCCGATGAACTGTGGCTTTCGGTCTTCACTGCGGAGTACATGCTGGCGGCGATTGTTGAGGCGCGTGACGTGCAGCAGTTGTACGAAGCGCAGAACAAGGCGAAGGCAAAGCTCAAGCGAGTGAAAGGAGGCTGAAATGGCAAAGAGAGAGGAAAAGGGAAGCGCCGGTAGCTTCTCCCGTGGGGCCGAGTTGTGGATGCACCAAGCCAGGCTGTTCGTGGTGGCCATCTGGACGGTTGTGCTGATTTCCATCTTGGCCGGTCTGGCAGTCACGACGGCGTACTTCTGGAATGCGACTACCGCAGACGAAAAGTACGCGCTGGAGCGGAACGTCTTGGCGCACACGCGGGATGCGCTCTACATGACGGCCGGAAAGATGGAGCTGAACGTCAACGGCGAGCTGCGCAAGATGGAAGTTTCCGAGGTTGCCTTGCTGACCGACGACATGGCCGAAGATGCTTGGCGAAAGCTGCGCAACGGCGGCATGTTCGGCTTGCTGACTTCCATCGGTGTGGTGTTTCTGATCTCTTTGTACTGGTGGGGCTATGGCCGTGAACGGATGCAGGACAACCAACTGCGCGGGGCCAAGCTGGTGGAAGGAAAGGAGCTTGCGCGACTGATCCGACACCGCGACGAGGCAAGCCCTTATGAGATTGCGGGCGTGCCCATGCGCGTGAAGTCAGAGACGCTGCATACGCTGTTTGCCGGCGCGCAGGGTACGGGTAAGTCACAGCAGTTTTTCGCACTCATGAAACAGGTGCGGGCGCGTGGCAAGCGGATGATCGTGTATGACCCGACCGGCGAGTTCACCCAGGCGTTCTACCGTGAAGGCAAAGACATCCTGATGAACCCGCTGGACTCCAGAAGCCCGAACTGGAACATCTGGAACGAAATCGCCAAGGACTACCACTTCGACAACATGGCGAACGGCCTGATCCCCGATCCGGCCGAGTCCGATCCATTTTGGGCGCTTGCGGGCCGGATGGTGCTAAAGGACGTGATTGCAGTATTGGGGCGCGAGGGCCGCCGCACGAACCGCGACCTCTACAACGCTATCGCCAAGAGCAACCTGGACGCCATGCACGCATTGTTGCAGGGGACAGCGGGCGCAACCTATGTTGATCCCACGACCGAGCGCACGGGGATGTCACTCAAGATGACTGTTCAGAACCAGCTTGAAGCCTTCCGGTTTTTGCCAGATGAGGGCGAATCGTTCTCCATCCGAAAATGGGTACATGAAGAAGGCGATTCATGGATGTTCATCACAGCACGGGAAGCGATGCGCGAGGCATTGAAGCCCGTTCTGTCGTTGTGGATCGACACGGCAATCAAGGCCGTGCTTGACTTGGAGCCGATCCACCGCGAGCGGCTTTGGTTTTGCATTGACGAGCTGCCGACACTCCAAAAACTCGACATCCTGAAGCTGGCTCTGACGAACACACGGAAGTACGGTTTGTGCATGGTGCTGGGCGTGCAGGACTTCAGCCAGCTCTACGAAATCTACGGGCACGATCTGGCCAAGACGATCATTTCCGGGTGCCAAACGAAGCTGCTGCTGCGTGTGACGGATGGAGCTGCGGCGAAGCTGTTGGCCGAATTGATGGGACAGGCCGAGGTGGATGAAAAGGATGAAACCTTGAGCTACGGCCTCAGCTCGCAGCGTGACGGCGTGAGCGTGATGGCGCGCCGACAGATGCGCGACCTTGTGCTGACATCGGAGATTTTGACGTTGCCCGATATGACCGGCTATCTGCTGGTTCCGGGCGACTATCCCATTGCCCGCGTCAAGTATGGTTACGTGCCGACAGAGAAACAGGCCAACGGCTTCATCGAGCGCGACGGCTTTGCGATCAGCTTCAAGCCGACCACGGCGGCCGCAGCGCCGGCACCCGCTCCGTCCGCCGCTGAAGTTCAGCAGCCGGCCGCGCCGGAGCAAGGCGACATGTTGGATGACGACGATATGGACGCGCCGGCTACGGTGGAGGTTATGCGCAACGAAAATGGCGATGTGATCGACAAGGCAACCGGCGAAATCATCAAGCCAGCCGAGAAGGTTTCGCGCGCGAAAGATGATGCAGATGCGAAATCAGCCGGCCAGGGCAAGAAGCCCAACCCGCTGGCGGATGCGCTATAGGAGGATACCGAATGAAAACTCAGAGACGGGCATTTCTACATTCCGTCGCGGCCGCCTGCTTGGCGGCTTTTTGCGTTTCCGTGCAGGCCGAGCCGGACTTGCTGCAACCTGATGAAGCCTTCCGGGTGTCGGCTCGCCGGGTGGATGCGCGAGTGGTGGAGCTGGAGTACATCATCGCACCGGGCTATCACCTGTACCGCGACCGTTTCAGCTTCAAAACGGACAACCCAGCCGTGACGGTGGCCGGCGTTGAGCTGCCGCCACCGCTTGAAAAGTTCGACAAGGCGATGGGCCAGAACATGCGCTACTACACCGAGCGGGTGGCGGTGCGCGTGCGCTTGGCTGGGGGCAATCAGGCCGTCAAACTGGTGGCTACGGCACAGGGCTGCGCGGCGATTGTGGGGGTGTGCTATGCACCGATCACCAAGGCTTTCAGCGTGCCGGCAATGGGAGGAAGACAGGGATGATTAGCATGAACAACGTGGGCAGCGCCGGGCAGGCACTGCACTACTTTTCCGCTGACAACTACTACACCCAGGACGAGGGCTTGGAGCATTCCGAGTGGTTCGGCAAGGGGGCCGAGCACCTTGGGCTTTCCGGCAAGATTGATCGTCAAGCCTTCTTCGAGGTGTTGAACGGAAAGGTGGATGGCCAAGAGCTGGGCAAGTGGGTCAAGAACGAGGAAACCGGCGAGAAGGAACGCGAGCACCGGCCGGGCACCGACATGACGTTTTCCGCGCCCAAGAGTGTTTCTCTCATGGCCGAGGTGTACGGCAAGCGGGACGTGCGGGAGGCGCATGAGGCGGCCGTCAAGAAGGCACTCAGCCACATCGAAACCGAGCTGGCCAGGACGCGGCAAACCGTGGACGGGAAGACCGAAGCGGTACAGACCGGCAACGTGACTGTGGCCATGTTCCGGCATAACACAAGCCGCGACCTCGACCCGCAGACGCATACGCACGCCGTCATCATGAACGCCACCAAGCGGGAGGATGGGCAGTGGCGCTCCCTGACGAATGAAGAAATCTACAACGCCCAGCGCGTTATCGGGGCCATCTACACGTCCGAGCTGGCCGACCGGCTCCAGGCGCTGGGCTACGACATTCGCCGCACCGACGAGAAAGGCAACTTCGAGATTGCCGGTATCACCCGCGAGCAGATCGAGCACTTCAGCCAGCGCCGGGCAGAAATAGAGGCGGCGCTGAAAGCCAAGGGCGTGGACATCGACGATGCCAGCGCGCAGCAGAAGGAAGACGCCACGCTGAAGACCAGAGCGCGCAAGGTGGACGTGGATCATGAAGCCTTGATCGGGAGCTGGAAGGAACGAGCCAAAGACATCGGGATCGACTTCGACGCCATCCAGGCCAAGGCCGACGCGCAACGGGCGCAAGGTGGTGTGGTGCGCGCTGACAAGCTCACCGGGCGCGAGGCGATGTCCTTTGCGGCCGCACACCTGATCGAGCGCGAGGCCGTGGTATCCAAGAACGACCTCATGGCGGCGGCCATCGAGCACGGGGCAGGGCGCGTATCGGCATCGGAGGTGAAGCGGGCCTTCGACAAGCTGGAGAAGGATGGTGATCTGGTGGCCTTGCCTGACGGCAACTACACGACCAAGAAGATGCTGGGCAGCGAAATGTGGGCACTCGACCAAGTGCGCGCACAGAAGGGCCAGACGCCGAAGATGATGGAGCCGGAAGCGGTGGCAGCGCGGATCGCGCAGGCCGAGGGCCGGCAGGGCTTCAAATACAGCGAAGGCCAGAAGGAGGCCATCAGCAAGGTACTGACCACTGAAGATCGTTACGTGGCGGTGCAGGGCCTTGCCGGGACGGGTAAGACCACTATGCTCAAAGGCGTGCGCGAAATGGCGCAGGAGCAGGGCTACACGGTGCGCGGCATGGCTCCGACCGGGGCGGCCAGCAAGGTGCTGGCCAGGGAGACAGGTATTGCTACTGATACCGTCTCGATGTTCCAGATCAAGGAGCGGCAGCTACAGAAGGACATCGAGTTTGCCAAGCAGTACGCACCCGACTTCCAGCGCAAGGCGGAAGTCTGGATCGTGGATGAATCGTCCTTCCTGTCGCAGCGCCAGAAGGCCCAGCTCGACCACATGGCCGAAAAGGCCGGGGCCAAGGTGGTGTACCTGGGCGACACGCTCCAGTTGCAGGGTGTAGAGGCCGGCAAGCCCTTCGAGCTGGCCCAGCGGGACGGCATGGAAACCGCGTACATGACCGAAATCAACCGCCAGAAGACCGCCGACCTGAAGCAAGCCGTGGACATCATCACTGGCCGCGACAACCTGGGGGACGGCCAGCGGCTCACCCAAGTGGAGCTGGCCAACAACGCGCGGGCCTTCGAGTACATGGACAAGGCTGGAATGATCCGGGAAATTCCCGAGAAGTCCGAGGAGGACAAGGGCCGCCTGGTGGCGGCCGTAGTGCAGGACATCTTGAAGCTCGACAAGGCAGAGCGTGAGCGCACCATCGTCATTACCGCCTATAACGAAGACAGGCGGGCCATCAATGCCGGCGTGCGCGAGGGACTGAAGGAGCAGGGCGAACTGTCGCGCTCCGAGGATACGCGCGAAATCTACACCTCGAAGGGGTGGACGCGGGCCATGCAGAAGGAGGCGCAATACTACAAGGCCGGCGACGTGGTGCGCTTCGGGCGGGACTACCAGCAGATCGACGCCAAGAAGGGCGAATACATGCGCGTGTCGGCCGTGGATGCCCCCAATGGCACTGTGGTGCTCCAGAAGGAAGACGGCTCTGTGATCGCATGGCAGCCGAAGAAGCACAACAAAATCGAGGTGTACGACCGCGACACCCGCGAGCTGGCCAAGGGCGACCTGATCCGTATCACCCGAAACGAAGGCGAGTTCAAAAACGGCGAGGTGGCGCGCGTCACGGCTGTGGCTGGGGACAAGGTGACGCTGGAGCTGAAGCAAGGCAAGGATGTGTCACTGCACCAAGTGGATCTCTCTCGCAACAAGCATTGGGATCATGCCTACGCGCAGACGGTTCACGCCTCCCAGGGCGCGACTCAGCACCGGGCCATCTTCCACATCCGAGCGCCTCAGACCGAGAGCGAGAAGAAGCAGGAGCGGGCGCTGGAGAACATGGCCAAGGTCTTCGGGGATCGGAGCTTCTATGTCGGGGCCACGCGCGCCTCGCATGAGCTGCGCATCTACACCAACGACAAGGCGGTGGCGGCCAAGGCGGTGGCGGCGAAGCAAGACAAGACCAGTGCGGTGGAAACGCTCCGGCAACACGAACGGGCCACGGCAATCACGGCCGACAAGGCGGGAGAACGCCCGGTGTCGCCGCAGCGAAACGGTGACGTTCAACGGTAATCCCTATAAAATGTCAACTTACGCGCGCTGGCCTTAACCAACTTTCGCGCGCGAAAGTTGGCGGCTGGTTCTGCCTTTCGCCAGTAGGCAAGTCGGCTTAGACTTGTGTGATGAACCTTTGACTATGCTAAAGAACAAGCCATGACCGACCCAAAGGACGCCGAGATGTCGGCCGATGGGCAGGGAACTAAACGCCGTAGAACTCGCAATTATGGCGATCGCCGAACGGTATCCCTGCGGATGGACCCCGAGCTGCACGAGCGCATGATGGACTTGTGCGACGATCTGAAAATACCTGCCAACACCTATATTTCGGGACTCATCGAGACCGACCTGAAGAAACGGAAAAAGTGACCGCGCCATAGACGCCTCGCCCTGTTTGCCGGGGTGCCGAGAACCCGAATATCATGTGAGGTTCATCGGTGGATTCAGGGAGAGGCGCGCGTGTCTATTATTTCAACGATCAACTGGAAACGTCTGGCTTCGGTTTTTGTGCCGGGCGTACTGATCGCAGCCATCAGCATTTATGTGCTGGGCTTTCGTGCCCCGCCTTCCCCTGATCTTAGGGTTCTGCCCGGTAAAGCACTGGCCGCCTACGACGACTTCTACCCGATCCGCGCCGATGACACCGGGGCGCTATACCTGGATCGGGAATTGTTCGTGAAGGCGGTCAACTACCTCTCTCAGCATCCCTCGCCGCGCGCCGTGGCGGATTTGATCTACCTGGGCAACTCCAACAACGTCACCCTGTTGCTGGACGGGCCGACCAAGGCCAAGTACCTCATGCTGACCCAGCAGCCCGACTATGTGGCGCTGTCGGAGGTGGATCGGGAGAAGGATCGCATCTTCCAGTCCTATGCGGACATCGTGAACGGCATTGGCCAGACGTTCGCGGGCACGCCGGTAGAGATCGTCTTGCACGACACGCGCAACCCGCTGCGCTCGATTGTGGCTGTGCAGAACCCCATTTCCGGCCGCAGGCTGGGCGACACGAATACCAACTTCGGTATCCAGCTCATCAAGAACTACAGCTATGGCGAAGGGCAGGGCCAGGGGCGTGGTGCTTCGTTTGTGAGCTACGACCTCACCCTGAAAGACGGACGCGCGGTGAAGTCCACCACGATCCCGATTTTTCACGATGTGTACGGCTTGATCGGATTCATCTGCATCAATATCGACATATCGAAAATGGACAAGAAACACCCGGAATATATCGAGCATTTTGTTGATACCTTCAAGGCTACCATCGCCAATGACGCCATTAACGAAATGATCCAGAACAGCAAGCGTAAGAACTGATTTTCTCAACCCTCTCTGTAAAGGAAATGACTATGGACGCTGGAGCCATTCAAGAGCACCTGGAGCTGCTGCAATTCGATCTGGCGCGGCCGCTACTGGTAATGAAGGCCCCCAAGGGGATTCTCGGTTGCGGTTATATCAATGTGGAAACCTGCAACAAGACCGGCGAGGTTTGCGCCATCGTCACCGGGGTGAATACCTTTGACGACATGCGCAAGGCCAAGGTGGTAGCCACCTCGAACAAAGCGGTTGAGCTGGGCATCCAAGTGGGTGAGTCTGGCCAAGACGCACTGAACAAGATGCGGTGATTTAGACCGTGCCGCCTGGAGATTGGAGCAAGGCCATTCAAGTGGAAGTCATCTTCTATACGAGCTGCGCTTTTCTGCTGACCGTCTTTTTGGTCAGTATGGTGCTGGCTCTGCGCGGCAACCAGGCGGCCAAGTATTTCCTGTGGGTATGGGCGGCGCTGATGATCCTGGCGCTGCCGCTCATGAACCGGGCCAACATGATTTCGCACATCGCCGCTGGCCTGATGCTTGTGTTTTTTCTCTACGTGCTCTACATCACCGTCCGCTATGGGATGGAGCGCGTGGACGTTTCTCACGAAGAAACCCGCCGTGTCCTGGCTGAATCGAACCGGCGCATTGACGAGGAACGGCGCACCCTTGCACGCCGTCTGCACGACGAGGTGAATCCCCAGCTCCTGCTCACGCGCAACGTACTGAAGCAGCTTGAGCCACTGGTGGCTGGGAATGGGCGGGCCGCCGAGCTGCTGGGTAATGCCTCGGGAATGCTGAATGATGCCTATGCCGAAATGCGCGACATCATCAAGAACACGCGAATCGAGGTGATCGACTCCATCGGCTTCACTGCGGCCTTGGAGTCGCTGGTGGCCCACTACACGAACATTTCCGAAAAGCCGGCCATCACGCTGGAGCACGATCTACCAAAGCGGCCTGCGATGCCAGAGGCATCGGCTATCAGCGCCTACAAGATCATCCGGGAAGCGATTTTCAATGCCATCAAGCACTCCAAAGCTGCCCAGGTGCGCGTCAGCATCCACCACAACAAGGCGCTAGACACCTACAAGGTGGAAATCACCGATGACGGGGTGGGGATGAAAGCCACGGTTCGCAATGGAGAGCACGCCGGCATTGGACTGATCGACATGCGCGAGCGGGTGCGGGTGCTTGGTGGTGCGCTGAAAATACAGGCGGCCGATCCTGCCAACCAGAAGCGGCCGGGAACGAAACTCAGCTTTTCGTTTTCAGGGCAGTTGTCGTAATGCCGTGACGGATCGCCAGCTTGGTGATGTCAGCTTGGCTTTCAACGCCTAGCTTGGCTTTTACGCCCTTCATCAAGTGGCCAATGGTCTTGGTGGACAAGTCCATCGCGGTGGCAATTTCGGTCATGGATGCGCCATCGGCTGCAAGGCTGAAGGCCCGCATTTCGTTCTCATCCAGGAGCCGGTTCGGGTTCCGATCCTTGACGGCCGACCATGCGAGTAGGCGGGCAATCTCGGGGGAAAAGTATTCCTTGCCCTGGGCTACCGTGTTGATCGCCTCGTTGAGCACTTCCGTACTTTCATCCTTGCGCACAAAGGCCAGCACGCCGAGCTTGTAGGAACGCTCGATGATGTATTGGTCGTCAAACTGGCTAAAGACAATGATTTTGGCCGAGGGGTCGCGGGCCAGTAGTTCCTCGCACACGTCCAGCCCGTTCTCACCACAGCCTTTGCTGTCAAAGCGCACGTCGATCACCAGGACATCCGGCTTGACCTCTAAGAAGCGGTCGATCAGCCCATCCAGGCTGTAGGCCACCTCTACTACGTCGATCCCGTAGTCCTTCAATACATCGCGGAAACCGGCTACCAGCAGCCGGTGATCGTCCGCAAGAAATACTTTTATTCCCAAAACGTCACCTATTGGTTTGGGATCGTATTGATCCCGAAGTTCGTTGGCCATGCAGGCAGGCGCTGCCGTGCTTGGCGGATAGCGGCCATGCAGATCGGCGGTGGGTGCAACACCCTCGCCGGCGAGGCAATAACCGAATTTTGACAGAAAAGCCGCATTCGATATACCGCGCCCGGCTGATCTAGCCATGATCCGCACCGTTCGGGGGACGGCATTATACGTGCGAACTAACCTATTGCTTCCGCTGACAGGAAGTTATTTTTCTCCTGCATGGTATCATTTGGCCCCTTGTCGTGGGCATTTCATGCCTTTGGCAAGCTGGATTCGGCGGGTAAAGCGGGGCTGTCGGATGGGTGCCTCAACGCCACCTCCCACGATGACAAACCTAGGCTAGATGCCTTGTCGCTCTAGGTTTTTTCTGTTATCGTGCTTTCATCGTGAAAGCAAGTTGACTGCTACAATATCGCAATGGGAAACGCCTCTATGTACTTCTCTGCACGCGCACTGATCGCGGCGGCATCGCTGATGATGCCGCTCGCTGCTTCTGCAACGTGCTGGGATGAGGCTGGGCGCGGCTACGGGATCGACCCCTTGCTGTTGAAGGCGATTGCCTGGAAGGAATCGCGCGGCTGGACGGGTGCAGTCGGCCCGAAGCTGAAAGACGGCAACCGCGCGCTGGGCCTCATGCAGATCAACACGATCCACCTGCCGAACCTCGCGCGCTTCGGCATCCGCCGTGAACACCTGTTCGACGCTTGCACCTCGCAGAAGGTGGGGGCCTGGGTTCTGGCCGACTGCATCCAGCGTTTCGGCGCTACCTGGAAGTCCGTGGGCTGCTACTACGCCGGCCCGGCATCGACCAATGTGAGCGCCCAGGTTGAGTACGTCCGCGACGTGCAGCGGTTCTACGAGGGCTACCGCAGACAGCAAGCCCACCAAATTTCAACTTCACCGGCCCAAGTGGCCAGTTTCCAAGGGGATTGATATGGCGTTGCCAGCCAAACCGTTTCGCATTTCTATCGTCTTTGCGCTGGCTGCTGCTGGCGTCACTGCTGCCAATGCGCAGTCACTGAACCAGCCCAACCCCCTGGATCGTCTCTCCGACGTGGTGCAGTTCGGCGTGCCCCGCGACACCAAGTTTGTGTTCTGCGACGGGGAAGACTGCCCGGAACGCTCCATCAAGCATCTGTACGTGCCGCCTCCACCGCCGCCTGCTGTCCAAGAGCCGGTCATGCCTGCGCCTCAATCCATCCAGCCGCCCGAAGAACTTTCGCACGCGAAAGTCCCGGCCAAGAAAAAGCCACTGAAGAAGAAGCGGAAGAAGCCCGCGATTCAGTACGAATGCAAGCCTGTCAGCAAACCGAAGTGATGGGCTTTCCGTCTTTGCGCATCCCCCTGGCGCAAGGCCCCACACGGGGAAATGCAGGGGTTCCAACCAACTTTCTACGTAGGAGTTATTGAAGATGAACGCAGCAATTCAAGCAGTCGATGTTCGCAAGGAAGCGGGCCAGTGGTTCAAGGCCCTGATGCTCGCCGGCCTGATCCTGGGTCTGATGATGCTGGCTTCCGGCGCATACGCCAGTGACGGCACGGAGTTCGACGCCGCCGTAACCAAGTGGGACGGCTGGGTGAAGGGCAACCTGGGCAAGCTGGCCGCCCTGATCGCCATCGGCGTGGGTTCCGTCGTCGCCGCCGTCAAGAAGGACTGGAGCTGGTTCTTCGGCGCGGTGGTGCTGTCGATGGGTATCGGCGTGATCGTCGGCATCGTCAACGCCAGTTTCACGGCCGTCATCTAAGCGCAGGAGGTGGCCATGTCCGAAAAAACGGATCTCTCTCACTACATCCCGCGCCGATTGGACGACGGAGCCAAATTCCTCTTTTGGGAAATGGACGTTGCCATGATCGGCCTCATGGGCGTGTTGGTTGGCATTGGCTCAGGCTTCCCGGTGATTGGGCTGTTCCTCGGTATTGGAGCGGCCTTTTTCTACGGGAAGCTGAAGGCTGGGAAGCATCCGGGCATGGCCACCCACCTCCTGTACTGGTTCACCGGGTTTCCCGAGCCGAAAGAGCTGCCGGGTAGCCACATTCGAGAACTCAATGGATAGGGGCTACACGCGCTATGGCACCAGATAAAGCAATCAATGAGCGGGACAAGTTGCAATCGCAAGTCCGCTTCCACCGCGCGATGAACGCGGGCCTGCTGGGCACTCTGTTTTTCGGGGTGCTGCTGCTGGGCTTCGTCGTCGTGCGCGACACAACCAAGATCGTGCCGCCTGAAGTTAAGCGGCCCTACGAGATTGGATCGAACTACGCCAATAAGGACTACCTGCTGGATATGGCCGGTTATGTCCTGGGCACGGTGTTGACCGTCACGCCGGAGACGGTTGATTACAACAACAAGGTGATTCTCAAGATGGCCGACCCGGACGGCTACGCCGGGTTGAAGACCGCGCTTGATGCGGCCGCAATGCGGCTCAAACAGGAGCGAGTCACCACTATTTGGGTTCCTCGCAAAGAGGAAGTCAGCGAGCAGGACAAGCGCGTGAAGGTCAGCGGAAAACTCAAGACCTTTATTGCCGACAAGCTCACTTCCGAACGCGAGAAGGACTATCTCGTTGAATTCACCATCACTACCTCGGGGCGTCTCTATGTTTCCAAGATCGAAGAAATCGTTAAGCGCGATCCTTCTGCTAACAAGCCTGCTGGCAACTGAAGCAGGCGCAACGCAAGTCGTTGAGAACGCTGACCGGGGCCACGTTCAAGTCAATATCTCGGTCAACGAAACCAACCGTCTCGCAATCGACGGGCGCCGCATTGCCAATGTGGTGCCCAGCGTGAAGGGCGTGCTGGCAGGCCAGAAGGACGAGGCCCTGGGGGCTTACTACTTCACGCTGGCCAGCGAGTCGCCCAACCAGGGCACGGTCACGGTTTTCGTGTCCGACGAGAAGGGCGTTACCTACAAGCTGATCCTCGTTCCGCGTCCGGTGGCCGGCGAGGAAATCATCATCCGGCCGCCGAGCGAGAAGGCTACGCCTTCGAGCCGCGCAGCCGCTGATGGCCGCACCGTCTCCTACCAGCGCCGCATCAAGGACTTGATGCTGGTGATGGCCGACGACGAGCTGAAGGACAGCGTTGAAACCATCCAGGTGAACAAGGAAGTGCCTTTGTGGAAAGAGGGGCGCTTGATCTTGGTGGCCAAGTACATGGATGGCGAAGTGGTGGGCGAGAAATACCGCCTGACCAACGTTTCCCCCTCCGAAATGCTGCTGGTCGAGCAGGAGCTTTACCGCCGTGGCGTGCGCGCCATTGCCGTAGAGCACCACACGCTGATGCAGGGCGACGGGACGGACATCTACATCGTTCGGGAGCGCAAAGACAATGAGTGAGCCGAACGCACAAACAAAGAAACGCCAGATGATGCTCATCGGCGGGGCAGTGACCGGCATTCTCGGTCTGGCCGGGGCTGGCATGTTCCTGTTCGACAGTGGCCCAGCACAGCACCGCGAAAAGCCCAAGACCGTCAGCATCACCGCACCGGGCACCGTAGATGACAAGGATGCGTGGCGTGCGCAGCAAGCGGCCAAGGAGAAGTCCAACGAAGCCTTGATCGGGGAAGTTAAGACCCAGCTCAAGGCCCAGGAGGAACAGAACAAGAAGCTCGCGCAGGCGCTGGAGGAACTGAAGGCCAACAAGGCCGCAGCCGGTTCGGCTGGCAGCGCAACGGCTGCGAAGCCAGATGCTTCGGTTCTGGACAAGCCTTTGCCCATTGGCAACGGCACCGGGCCGGGCCAGCGTGTTCTCCAGTCACCGAACGGCAAGGGCGGGGCCACCACCCTAAACCAGCCGCTCAATCAGGTGGATGTGCCGGCGCGGCGGGAAGTGGAAATCATCACCTTCAACAATGCCGAGGGCAAGGGCGCAGCGGGCGCAGCCGTTGGCGGCGCTGGTGGCATCACCGAGGTGCTGGGCTTCCCAACCGACGAGAAGGCCAAGAAGTACGGCACCACCTCGGGCGGGGCAGACGGCAAGAAGCAGACCATCGAGTTTCTGCCGGCTGGCTCCTTTGTGCGCGTGGCCATGCTCAACGGCGTGGATGCGCCGACAGGCGGGCAAGCCCAATCGAACCCGCTGCCGGTGGCTTTCCATGTGCTCGATGTCGCCAATCTGGCCAACAAGCACAAGCTGGACATCAAGGATTGCCGCATCGTGGCCGCCACCTGGGGCGATCTGTCCTCAGAGCGGATGATGGGCCGCACCGAAACCCTGGCCTGCGTTATCAACGGCGAGGCCGTTGAAATGGCGATCAAGGGCCAAGTGATTGGGGAAGACGGCAAGGCTGGGGTTCGGGGCCGTCTCGTCACCAAGCAGGGCCAGTTGCTCGCCAATGCCCTGTTTGCCGGCGCGCTCAGTGGTATCGGCAAAGCCTTCCAGTCCTCCGCAACCATCACCAGCACAGGCGGCGGCGGCATCACGCAAACCATCGACCCGGACAAGATCGGGCAAGCCGCTATCGGTGGTGGGGTAGGCAGCGCGGGCCAGCAGCTCGCTCAGTACTACCTCAAGGCTGCGGACAAGCTGTACCCCGTCATCGAAACCGATGGCGGCCGTACCGTCGAAATCCTCATCACCAAGGGCGCTGTTTATTCCGGCAAGGCGCTCGCCAAGGACGATTACCGGGGCCTCCTGAAGCGCACCGGCACCAACTCCAGGAGATACGAAGATGATTAAACGAGTGTTGACCCTCGCGCTGGCTGCTGCGCTGGCTGTTCCCGCATTTGCCCAAGATGAAGCGCCCGCGTCCGTGGTCGAGAAGTTCAAGACCATGTACCCGAAGACGACCTTCAAGGAAATTCGCAAGTCGCAAGTTTCCGGGCTGTATGAGGTAGTGATGGGCGAGAACATCGCCTACACCGACGAGTCGGGCCGCTACTTCATTTTCGGGCACCTGTTCGACATGCAGCAGCAAGTCGATCTGACTGCCCAGCGCAAGCTCGATAGCAAGAAAACCGAGTTCCCGGCACAGCAACTTGGCCAAGCGATCAAGACGGTCAAGGGCGACGGCAGCCGAATCCTGGCCGTGTTCAGCGACCCGGATTGCCCCTACTGCAAGCAGTTGGAGGGCGAGCTGGCCCGCCTGGACAACGTGACCATTTACACGTTCCTGTACCCGCTCGAATCGCTGCACCCGGAAGCCAAGACCAAGGCCGTCAGCGTGTGGTGCGCGCCGAACAAGGCGAAAGCCTGGAGCGAGCTGATGCTGGCCGGCAAGAAGCCCAAGCTGGTGGCCTGCAACAACCCCGTCAACGACAACTTGGTGCTGGGTTCCAAGCTGGGCGTGGTGGGCACTCCTACCCTGATTGCCGCCGATGGCCGCGTCCTGCCTGGTTCCGCACCGGCCGAGAAGATCGACCAGTGGCTGAACGCCGGTAAGCCTGGCGCGCCGGCCGCTGCGCAGGAGGCAACCCAATGAAGCGCACCGCCTTGATGTTTGGTGCCGGCGCGCTCGCCTTGGCCCTGACGGGCTGCGGTTCGCTCGCTGGCCGCGACTGCGGCGCTTGCTGCAAGGGTGTCGGTTTCAGCGGCAGTGCCGCGCACGCATGGGAGGGAAGCAAATGAAGGCACTGGCCTTGACCTTTGGCATCGGGGCCGTGGTGGCCCTATCCGGTTGCAGCAGCATGTCTGGCTTTGATGCGAAATCCGAATTCGCGTGCAAGGCCCCGGACGGCATCTTGTGCGAGTCGATGAGCGGCATCTACGCCAATGCCCAGGCGAAGAACCTGCCGGGCCAGCGCGTGAATGCGCGCGGCGAGGCTCCGGTGGAACTTTCGCAGGCGAAAGCCGGCAGCAACGTGATGACCAAGCCCATCTACTCGGGCACGCCGATCCGCAGCGCACCGCGCCTGCTTCGCGTCTGGTTCGCCCCGTGGGAAGACACCGATGGCGATCTGCACGACCAGTCCTACGTGTACCTGCCGGTCGATTCCGGCCGCTGGCTGATCGAGCACAACCGCCGCCGCATCCAGGACAACTACCGGCCGGTACGCGCCCCGTCGAATGTGACGGCCCAGGCTGCGCAGCCGCAAACGGCCGGCGCTGGCCAGCAACGGCAAAGCCCTGGCGTGCTGGGGCAGCAGCCAACGCCTCCCGCTGACAACGGGATGGAGTCTATCGGCGTCCGTCAAGACCGCATGAGCAACGAGCAAGCCACCGAGCTGCTGAACGGAATCATGCGCCCCGGCAACGTCATCCCGGACAGCGAATAAGCATCGCTGGCCGGGCGGCCAACATGGAGAACATTCAATGCAAGACAGCATGATGGACAAGCTAAAGGGTGCTGCCGCCCGGTTTTGGGACGAAACCGTGCTGGGCAACACCTCGGATGTCGGGAGCCAGCCGGCCCCCGTGGCGGCCGCCAACGAGGTGACGAGCCTCTATGGGCTGCACAGCATCCTCAAGTACGACCAATACGACCCCGACACGGGCCTTTTCTACAACGACAACTCGGTGGCCTTCTGCTTTGAAGTCATCGCGCAAACCGGCGCGGACGACGACATGGCGAGCCGCCTCAATACGCTCTTTACCCCGGTGCCGCCGCACTACGGAATTCAGTGGTGCCTGTTCGGTAGCCCGGTGCTGGATGACCAGTTCCAAGCGTACATGGATCAACGCCATATCGCGGTGGACAACGGCAAGACCACGCCGTTCTTTCAGGAGCTGGCCAAGCGCCGCGTGGAGTACATCTACAAGGCAAAGGGCAAGCCGCTTTGGCCCAATGACAACTACGTGGTGAAGAACATCCGCCTGCTGTTCTCCATCACCAAAGCCGGTTCCTTCCGTGACGCCAAGCTGGTGGAGGAAATGTACGAGCTGCGCGAGACAGTGCGCGCTTCGCTGCGCACGGCAAGCCTGCCGTCCTTCCCCCTCGATGCTGACGGGCTGATTAGCTTCCTGTGGCCGATCCTCAACCCCGAAAGCATGTTCAGCAAGGAGCCGTTCCCCGATCTGCGCTACGACGACGGGAAATCCATCAAAAACCAAGTCACGGCCTTTGGCCAGCATGTGCGCGTGAAAGCCAACGAGCTGCTGTTTGGCCTGCCGCCCGAGAAGCAGGGCGACGAAGACAAGCGCATCGCCGTGCGTGGCTTCGGCGTGCTTCAGTACCCGCAGAAGAAAGAGCTGTGGGAGATGGCCAACATCATCGGTTCGTTTTTCGATGACGGCCTTCAATACCCGTGCCCATTCCTGGTGTGCGGTGGCGTCTTCACGCTTGACCCCAACGTGGTGGACGGCAAGGCTCAGATCAAGGCCGCACGCACCAAGCAAAACGCCAAGTCCAAGATGGCCGAGTTCCAGCCCGAGCTTCAGGCCCAGGCGAACGATTGGGACATCGTGCTGCACCAGCTCAACAACGGCGGCAGCATGTGCGAGCTGTACCACACGCTGCTGCTGTTCGCACCCAAGCGCGTCATCAACCGGGCAAGCCAAGTGGCCCTGAACGTGTGGCGCAGCGAACGCTTCACGATCTGCCCGCTGCAACTGCTGCAACTGACGGCCCTGTATTCCAGCCTGCCCATGACGCTCACCGAGACGGTGCGCGACGACTTGCAGAAGCTACGCCTCATCACGTCCAAGACCACGGTGAACGCGGTGGACATGGCCCCGGTGATTGGCGAATGGAAGGGCGCAGGCGACCCGGTGATGATGTTCTTTGGCCGTCGTGGCACCCCTACCTTCCTCGACTTCTACAGCAACCAGCAGGGCAACTACAACGTGTTCGTGGCGGGCGTGTCCGGTTCGGGCAAGTCCGTGACCATGAACGAAGTCGTTTCGGCCTATCGAGGTATTGGCGCGCGGGTGTGGGTGATCGACGTGGGCCGCAGCTATCAGAACCTGATCCGGCTCCAGAAAGGCACCTTCCTGGAGTTCACGCCGAGCACGAAGCTGTGCATCAATCCATTCACTTGGGTGGGCACTGACGACGAGCTGGATTTCAAGGCGGAAATGCGGATGCTCAAGCCGATGATCGGCCGCATGGCGTCCCCCAATGCGCCGCTGACGGAATTCCAGTACGCGCTGATCGGGGAGGCGATTACCGCCGTCTGGCAAGACTACGGGCAGGACACCAACCCGACCCGCATCCGCGACTACCTGTTGAGCAACATCAAGAACGAGTCGGGCAGCACCGAGCGCGTGGCCTACGAGCTGGCCAAGCAGCTCGCGCCGTTCACCAAGGATGGCGTCTATGGGGACTTCTTCAACGGCCGCGCCAACATCAGCTTGGACGCCGACATGGTGGGGCTGGAGCTGGAGGAACTGAAGAACGCTCCCGAGCTGCGCCGCGTGGTGCTGTTCGTGCTGACCTCGCGCATTGCCCACGACATGTATCTGACCCGCGACCGCAAGAAGCTGTGTCTGGTCGATGAGGCATGGCAGCTCCTGGGGGCTGACAAGGAAACCGCAGAGTTCATCGAGGAAGGCTACCGCCGCGCCCGGAAGTACAACGGCATTTTTTGTGTGGGCACGCAAGGTATCGAAGACGCCTATAAAAATGATGCGGCCCAGGCGGCCTACAACAACGCCGACTGGAAGATTCTGCTGCGCCAAGACCGCAAGAACCTGGAAAAGCTGATCGAGGACGGCATGGTGAATTTCTCGCCGGCCGTGAAGCGGATGCTGCTGTCGCTGCGCACCGAGCGCGGCCGCTTCAGCGAAATGCTCATTTCCTCGCCCAACGGCGATTCCGTGGTGCGCCACATCCCCGATCCCTTCTCCCTGCTGATGGCTTCGACCAACGCGCAGGACTTCAACGAATGCAACGCGCTGCTGGAGCAGGGCCATTCCACGATGGAAGCCCTGGAAATCATGCTGGCCCGCCGCACCCCTCAAGAACAACTGTCCCCGCGCCGGAGGAAAGATGACTACTGAACCGAACACCAACCCAACCCCCGAGACGCCAGCGCCGGCCGAGGCCGCCGCGCCGGCCGCCGACCGGATGCGTTATGTGATCCCGGCCGTGCTGTCCACCTTGCTCACGCTGGTGGCGCTCGCGCCAGTGGCCTACGTCATCAACCGCAACATGCCTGCGCGTGTGGCCACCGTTGATTTGCAGGTGCTGGTGGAGGAAGACCAGAAGCGCACCCTCGACGTGATCGGGAAGGGTGGCGACGTGACCGACGAGCAGCGCGCCGTGGCGCAGAAGCTGACCATCGACTTTGCCAAGAAGCTGTCCGCGACCGTGGATGCGCTGGGGCAAGAGTGCAACTGCGTGATCGTCAACAAGGCGGCGCTGCTGGGTGGCGTGACCATCGACTACACGGATCAAGTCCGGGCGAGGATGAAGTGATGAAGGCGAAGCGCATCTACTGGACAGTTTGCGCGGGTGTGTTCGCCGTGGGTGCGCTGGCCGCCGCCACTACCCCTTGGCTGGATTACACCTTCAACCTCACCAACAGCCTGCCCGGCACCCTCTACGTGATCCACAAGGGCGGGGAAGTGAAGAAGGGCGAGCTGATCGCCTACCGCTGGCATGGCGGTGCGACCTATCCCGCTGGCACCACCTTCATCAAGCGCGTGGCCGGTGTGGCTGGCGACACGGTTAAACGGGCCGGCAGCGCGTTTTGGGTGAATGACCAATACATCGGCACCGCCAAGCCCTTCTCGAAGGCTGGCGTGCCTCTCCAGCCCGCGCAAGAGGGCGTTATCGGGGCAGGGGAGTATTTCGTTTCGACGCCCAACCCGAACAGCCTGGACTCGCGGTATGCGCTGACCGGCAACGTGAAGCAGGCCGAAGTCATCGGGAGGGCTTATGAGATTTTCTAAGCTGATCGCAGCCCTGCTGATCGCCTCGATCCTGCCTGCCGCGAACGCGGCGAGCTTGGGCAGCATCGGGCCGACCTACCCGATTGGGGAGGAAAGCGCCCTCGACATGATTATGAAGAAGCTGCGCGAAAAGGAGCGTAGCGGCGAGCTGAAGCGGTTGCAGGAAGAAGCCATCCGCCGCTCGATGGGCAGCATCAAGAACATGAAGCCGGTGGACGGTATCACCACCGTGCGCGCCCGCGCGCAGCGTTTCATCGACCCCACCGTGACCTACACCAAGCCGGTGACGACCGACGACGGCCGCATCGTGGTGCCGGCTGGAACGAAGATCAACCCGCTGGACATGACCAGCCTGACGAAGACGCTGGTTTTCTTCGACGGCCGCGACCCCGAACAGCGCGAAGCAGTGGGGCGCTTGGTGGCCAAGGGCGGCCAGCTCAAGGTGAAGCCGATTCTCGTTGCTGGGTCTTGGCTCGACCTCACCAAAGCCTGGAAGACCCAAGTTTTCTACGACCAGAAGGGCACCCTTTCCAAACGGTTCGGCATCACGGCCGTGCCGGCTGTGATTCGTCAGCAGGGAAAGATGCTTGTGCTCGATGAGATTCCCGCGAAGGAGCTGCAATGAAACGCTGGCTTGTAATGGCTTTCATGGTGCTCGCGGCGACTTTCGCGCGCGAAAGTATGGCCGGCGTGTGCCAGGGCAAGTTTGCCAACCCCATCACCGATATTTGCTGGAGCTGCCTGTTCCCGCTGACGTTGGGCGGCACGCCGATCATGACGATGGGCCAGGAGGACACCGGCAACCCGGACGGCTTCCTCTGCACCTGCACCAACCCGCTGCGCATCGGCATCAAGACCGGCTTTTGGGAGCCGGCGCGGCGCGTGGATGTGACCCGCACCCCGTACTGCTTTGTCTCGCTGGGAGGCATCAAGCTCGATCCCGGTATCCGTGCCCCGGAAGGCGAGATCCGTTTGCAGCAGGACAACACCAAGCAGTCCAACTATCAGGTTCATTGGTACGCCGATCCGATCCTTTATTGGCTGGAGGTGATCCTGGATAACCCGTGCCTGGAGACGGGTTCCTTTGACGTGGCCTACATCACCGAAGTCGATCCGACTTGGAACGACGACGAGCTGACCATGCTGCTGAACCCGGAAACTTTCCTGTTCGGCAACCCCATTGCCCAAGCCGCGTGTGCCGGCGACTGCGTGTTGTCATCGGCTGGCTTTGGCAGTAACGCGCTTTTCTGGTGCGCCGGCTGCCAGGGTTCGATCTACCCCTTCAACGGCCATGTGCAGGCCCACGTCTCACACGTACAAGCCAGTTCGCTGCTGGTGCAGCGCATGACGGCCAAGCTGCACCGCGAATTCCTGATGTGGGGCACCTCTGGCGCTGACGGCTTGTGCGGCATCTATCCCGAGCCGGTGATGGACAAGACCCAATACAAGTACCAGATGCTCTACCCGATCCCGCAGACGGAAAAGATCAACGGGCGCTGCTGCCAACCCTATGGCCGCACGACCGCGATTTGGGGCGCTGGCAAGAGCTACCCGTATGCCGGCGAAGACTTCGCCTACATGATTTTCCGCAAGAAAAACTGCTGCCTGGGAGTGGGATTCTGATGAACAAGAAAACTGTCATCGGGCTGATGCTGCTGGCCGCTTTCGCCCGCGAAAGCGTGGCGCAGAGCACGCCGACCGCATCCCAGCTCGACCAAGAACGCCAACGCATCGAGCTTGAGCGCAAGCAGATGTTTGACCCGAACAACCCCGCCTCGAAGGCCAAGAAGGGCGCTATGCCCAACTCGGCCGACATCGACCGGGAAATGCGCCGCGTAGATCGTGAGCGCAAGCAGATGTTCGATCCAAACAACCCCGCGACCAAGAACGCCGCCAACGTGTTCCCCAACGTGCCGACGCCGGAGCGCGCCGGGATCGACATCGAGGCGCTGGCCAAGCAATACGAGCAAAAGGCCCAGGCCCGCAAGATGGATGACCTGATGATTTTCGCCAGCTTCACGATGCCGGCCGAATCACTCAAGCGGATCGTCAGCCAAGCCAACCGGGTGGGGGCTTCTGTGGTGCTGCGCGGTTTCAAGAACAACTCGCTGAAGGATACGGCGCTGGCCATCAAGGAGCTGGGAGAGCAGGGCGGCAACGTCCTGGTGAACCCCAACGCCTTCACCAAGTACAAGGTCAAGGCTGTTCCCACGATGGTGCTGGCCAAGGCCGCAACCATCGACCAAGTGGACAACGAGGGCTGCGCCCTCCCTGACAACTTTGTGGCAGTGGCCGGTGACGTTTCGCTGGACTACGCCCTGGACGAGATTGTGCGCCGCGCGCCGCAGTTTGAAGCCGTGGCGTCTCGCTACCTTCGCCAGATCAGGGGGAACCAATGAAGCGCGTCCTTTCCATCGCCGCGATGCTGGCCGCTGTGGGCGTAGCCAGCGCACAAACCATCACGACGCCGGCCGACGCCTTCAATGCCGGCAAGGACTTCGCCAACACGGGCAAAGGTGTGGCGGGGGGCAAGATCAATGGGGCAACTGGCTCCAACGTGCTGCCGTACTACAGCACCACGGCACCGGAGACGGCCAACTTCCAGGAGGGGCGCAACCTCATCGGCGGGGCGGGCACGAACAAGCAGATTCAGTGCGAGACGTACAAGGCCCCCAATGCCTTCCAGCAGCAGGAATGCGACGCGGTGAACTTCATGAGCAAGAACCCGACGCAGCGGCCGAAGTTCACCATCGACAAGCAGACCGACCCGATCCTGACCGGCTCCAAAGGCGTCATCAACAACCCCGGCAGCATCCCTGGCGCTTCGACGCAGCAATGCCGCGTGGAGCGCGTGAAAAACCCGGCGACCTACATCACCGAGACTTGCACGGAAACGCAGACGCTGGAAAACCTGTCCTGCAAGCGCGTGCTCAAGGTGGCGTGCGATCCAGAACGCGACGGCTGCGACCAGGGCGGCATTGTCCCGAATAGCTGGGCCGGCGACATGGCCACCAGCTTCACCCCGGACGGGGCCGGCAACTACATCCTCCAGTTCGGCACCATCGCGGACAACTATTGGGGCGGCTGGGGTGCGGTGTACGACCGCAACCTCACTTTCGACATCCGTGACGTGGGGCTGATTACCCGTTTCGCCCTGACCCGTGCCGCGTTTGACGACTGGCTGATGGTCAAGGTGAACGGCAACCTCGTCTATGTCGGCCCGCGTGGTGGCGACCGCCTCGAAATCTATTCGCCGCCTCCGGTCTTCGAGTCCTCCAGCACGCGCTCATGCACGCAGACTTGGGACGATTGGGGCAGTGGCTGGCAGTGCTCCGATACGGGCGGCGGCGGTTGGTGGGGCGGCGGCGGTGGCGGTAATGCCGTCTCCTACCAATCCTGCACGGCCGTGGGCGGCGGCTGGAATTGCACAACCAGCGACTACCGCACCGGCATGGTTCAGTACTGCGCCACCTGCTTCAGCGGCCCGGAGCTTTCGACGAGCTGGAACTTCGGCTTGAACATCGACGTGAAGCCCTACCTCAAGAACGGCTCCAACACGATCTTCATGCGGACGATTGTTGCGGGCGGCGGGGAAGGGGCGATCCAGCTCACGACGCGCCAACTGTGCCCGCGCAACTGCTATGACCAATGGGACAACAGCCAGTGCGCTCCCCTGGAACAGAGGGCTCAATGATGATGAAGAAGATTCTTGCCGCATTGGCCTTTGTCGCCAGCTTCAGCGCCTTCGCAGCGCCTGACTGCCAGAAGACGGGAACGGTTTGCACCGCGCCCAACCAGACCCGCAACGTGTCGGGCCTGTCCGTCTTTCGTGAATGCTGGGAATACCAGGACACCTATCAATGCCGCAGCCAGAACATGGTCAACGACTGCCAGCCGCTGCGAGACAAGGGGTGCTCTCAGATCGGATCGTCATGCGTGGAGCGCGACGATTCCGGCACCTGCGTGATGTACGAGCAGAAATACAACTGCCCGGACAAGCCTGAAACCTACACCGAGAAAACGGTGTGCGATCAAAGCGCCTTCTGCCAGAACGGCGGGGCTGGGTGCTTTGATACCAGCGCGCCACCCGACAAGGACTTTGGCCAAGCGGCCGTGATGATGGAGGCCGCCCGCGAGGCCGGCGTGTACGGCATCGACCCGAACAAGGTCGAAATCTTCAAGGGCTACATGGAGGAATGCAGCATCAAGGTCTTGGGTGGCACCACGCTCAAGAGCTGCTGCAAGTCAGCCGGTGGTGGCGCTGCCTTCAGCAATTACGCGCTCCTGGGCGCCGGCATGAAGGCGGCAGGCGAAGCGGGCCGCGAATCCATCGTGCTGGGTTCCAAGTACATGTACGACTCGCTGTATGGCCAGCTCGACAGCTCCCTTGTAGATAAGGGACTTGGCGCAATGAATAGCTGGGCCTCCGGCTTGGGTGATGGTGTCTTCAATCCGCAATTCGGGTTCTATGGCTTCACTTTTGAGTTCACCTTTGCCAACGGCTTCCAGTTCGTCGGTTTTGACCCGTACAGCTTCGCCCTGTCCGTGGCAATCATGCTGGTGCAGGAATGGTTGAGCTGCGATTCGGCCGAGCAGGTCATGGCCATGAAGCGCGGCCAAAACCTGTGCGTCCATATTGAGACGTATTGCAGCAAGAAGGTGCTCAAGGTCTGCGTGGAGAAGAAGGAACGCCACTGCTGCTTTAACTCCAAGCTGGCCAAGATCATCAACCGCCAAGGCCGCGCCCAACTCGGGATGCCGATGAATAGCTGCGGCGGCTTCAACCAGGCGCAGCTCCAGGCCCTCGATTTCTCCCGGATTGATCTGTCCGAGTTCATCGCGGACATCGTGCCCAAGGATGTGCCGGCATCGACCATGAGCAACCGGGTGCAGCAGACCGTCAACAAAAAAGTTCAGAGCTACTACGACCAATGAAAACTCTCTCTATCGCCCTCATTCTGCTGGCCTGCTCGACTTTCGCGCGCGAAAGCCTCGCTGGGCCAACCGTCTATACCCGGCAACACGACGTGCTGGCCGCTGCGATCCGCAACGGCAGCTCCAGCGGCGTCATGGAAGGGGAGGTGGCCGAGCACTTCACGCGCCAATTCCGCTCGACCGGGCCGCTGCTGGTGACTGCGAAGGTCATCAAGTCTTTCAGCCGCGCCGACTGCAAGCGCCTTGAAATGGTGTTCACCAAGAAGGACGTGGATACCCCACAAGGCCGCACCGACGCGATCCTGAAGACCCAGCTCAACTACTGCCTCGACGGCACCCCGCCAATTTCCGTGGAGTAAGCCAATGATGAAGCGAAGCCTTCTCCTGCTGGCCCTGCTGTCCGGGTACGCCAATGCGCAGTCACTGGATTACCCGTCTGTTTGGCAGTGCGATGCGAACAAGCCCAACTGGTACTGCGACATGGAAGACGCCAAGCCGCAACCTGTGCAGCCGACGCCGGCACCGGCACGGCAGCAGACTAGCCGCAAGGCTGACCAGCCAAAGCGCATCGAGCTGAAGGACATCAAGACCGCCGAGCAACTGCGACAAGAACTGAAGCGCCGGGAAGACGTGGCGGTGATGAACCCCACCGACCAGAACATGAAGGACTACCTGGAGCTTTGGCAGATGACGCAGGACAAGGGGGCTGTCTTCGCTGACAACTGGCGGCGCGTGGTCTGGCAAAACCCGAGCCTCGACTACGCGCAAAAGCGGCCGGTCAATAACTCCGCGATCAAGATTTACGACGAAGGCCGCATTCAGAACGAGGAACAGCAACTGAAGATGTTGGCCAAGGAGCACGGGCTGATCTTCTTCTTCCGTAGCGACTGCCCGTACTGCCATGCAATGGCCCCGACGCTGAAGATGCTTTCCGACAAGTACGGCATCGAGGTGCTGCCGGTATCAGTCGATGGCATGGGCCTGCCCGAGTTCCCGAACCCCCGCGACGGCCGCGCGCAAGCTGCGGCTTGGGGGATTGAGCGCGTGCCGGCACTGTTCATTGGCTCAAAGCAGACCGGCGACCGTGCGCCCGTGGGCTTCGGAATGATGGCCCTAACCGAAATCGTCAATCGAATCTTTGTCCTCACCGGCACCAAGCCCGGCGATAACTTCTAAGGAGCTGCCCATGCTACTGAAAAAAGTAACGGCGCTGGTGACGGCATTTGCTTTCACCACCTCTACCTACGCCATGAACATGCAGGAGCTTTTCGACTCCGTGAATGCTCAAGGCAACGTCAGCAACCCGGCCGTGCTGCAAGGCCAGACGATGAACCTCTACACCGGAGGCAGTCTGTTCATGCGGATGCCCAAGCGCACCTACCAACTGGCGACGGTGACGCCGCCGAGCTGGAACGCTGGGTGCGGCGGCATTGACCTGTTCGCGGGCGGCTTCTCGTTCATCAACAAAGAGCAGTTCGTGGCCATGCTGCGCAACATTGGCTCGAATGCCCTGGGCTACGGCTTCAAGCTGGCCATTCAGAACCTGTGCCCGACCTGCGACAACGTGATGCAGGCCCTGCAAGCCACGGCGCAAGCTGCCAATCGTCTCAACATGGATTCCTGCGAGGCGGCCAAGGGGATCGTCAATGCGGCCGTGCCCGACACCTGGACGCGCGGCAAGCAAAACGCGGCTAAGAACTTCGGTGTGGACACCAACATTTTCGAGAACATCACCGACGCTTGGACGAACGTGATGAACAGCGAAAGCCGGGCCAACCAGACGGTGAACTCGGCGGCCAGCGCGCGACCCGAGGCGAAAGACCAGCTCCCGACCGGCAACGTGGTTTGGAAGGCGCTCAAGAAGCTCGATGGCGTCACCGACGAGCAACGCATGATCCTGATGTCGATGATCGGCAGCATGATTTTCCCGACCGGCGACACCCCGCAACTGCCTATCCCGCTGCTGCGCAAGGAAATCACGGTGGAGGCCCTGGTGGGTGCGCGTACCACCTCCGACACCATCACGGTGCCGATCTGGCGTTGCGACACCACCAGCGCGGACGGCTGCTTGAGTCCGACCGAGGATGAAGTGACCACCAAGAGCTTCAAGACGATGGTGCGGGAGAAGATGGAAAAAATCTCCGACAAGATCGCCAACCGTTCAGCTCACGACGACATGGCGGCCACCATCGGCTTCCTGAACGCAACCGATCTGCCCATCTACAAGATGCTGGCCGTGACGACAACCCTCAACAACACCTCGATGGCCGACGCGCTGATTGGCCGCTACCAGGAGCTGATCGCCGCCAAATACGCCGAGGTTTACATCCAGCGTGCCGTCACCGACCTGCGCGGCGCGATGGCGAAGTTCTCTGCCGCAGCCGATGCCACCCAGGCCGCCGAGCTGGGCAAGATGAAGCCCGAGCTGGAGGAAATTTCGCGCGCGGCAAAGCAGGTGCTGGCCACTGCCTACTCGCAGACCATCAGCACCTACAACATCGCCCAGGAGGTGCAGTACATGGAGCGTGCGCTGAATGCCAACCTGTCGCAGACGCTGCGTAACTCGCTCGCCTTCGGCAAGAGCCTGCGCTAAGGGGGGATGCCGTGGACATCGAAATTCAAACCTACTGGAACGTAGAAACGCTCTACTACGTCTTCAACGCCGTGGCCTCGATGATGGCCGGCGCTGGCTTCGCTGGCTTGCTGAAGCTGGTTTTCCTGTTCGCCATCGCAATCGGCATGTTCGGCTACATGAACAAGCAGCTCGAAATGGCGAAGTGGTTTATCCACGCCCTGGCCTTTGTGACCGTGCTCAATCTGCCGATCGCGCGCGTTGCCTTGACCGACAAGACAGGGCTGGAGCCGCCGCGCGTGGTTGATAACGTGCCCTTTGCCCTGGCCGTCACTGCGCAGACGACCAATCTGGTGTTCGGCGCGCTGACCAACACCTATGAAACGGTCTTCGGTGTCCCTGAAGACCTGGGCCTGCAAAAAGGGGATGTGGGCTTCGGGCACCGCATCCTGAAACAAGTCAATAACGCGACGATCCGCGACCCCAGCTTGCGCTCCGACCTGATGCAGTTCATCAAGGAATGCACGCTGTACGACGTGAAAGACGGTGAAATCACCCCGCAGCAGATTGTGGGCGGCACCGATACCTGGAACGTGATTTTCAACAACACGAGTCCAGCCCGCTTCGTCACCTACAACACCCTGACGAATGCGCCTACCACCGATACCTGCACCAATGTTGCGGCCATCCTGAAGGAGAAGGTCAACGACGCGGTAACGGCTGGCCAAGCCTTCTACGGCAAGCAGGCTTTCACGCGGGCAAGCAGTGATGCTATCGCTACCAGCATGTTCGTTTCGACGGTGGGCACGTCCTACGACTGGATTCTGAACAACTCCAGCAACGCCTCAGACGCGATGAAGCAGGCGATGTTCAACAACATCTGGAAGGAGGCCGGCACCGAGCTGCCGGCGCTGCTGAACGATCCTGCGCGGGTGGCCGAGGTTAATGCCCTGGCCGGCGCTGCCCAAGCGGCGCGGCAAGCGGACGGCTCCAACAGCACCTTGAGCCTGCTGGCGCAAGAGACGCTGCCCCACATGCGCAACTGGATCGAGGCAATCATCTACGGTCTGTTCCCGGTTGTTGTGGTGCTGATGGTTGTCAGCTCGACCGAGGGGGCAAAGAAGATCATTGCGGGCTACATGATGTCGCTGGCCTGGATCGGCCTGTGGCCAATCTTGTTTGCCGTCATCAACCACCTGTCGCTCATGCACTTGCGCTACAAGGCGCGCGCGCTGGAGCTGGCGGCCGGTGTGCCGTTCCAGCTCACCGATGCTTTCGACGCCACGCTGACCAACGAGCAGGCGGCCATCGGCTACATGGTTGTCCTGGTGCCATTCATCGCCGGGGCCATCATCAAGCTGGGGCAGGGCGGTTTCATGGGTGTTGCCGACCGGATGATGACCGGCTTTGCCTCTGCCGGGGCGGCGGTGGGCGCAAGCAATGCCAGCGGCAATGTCAGCATGGGCCAAGCTGGACTTGATACCGCATCGGTCAACACGACCTCGATGAACAAGTACGACAGCAACATCGGCCTGCAAGGTGGCGGGGCAACCATCGGTCGGGGCAATGGCTCGACGGCCACGATGGCCGCGAACGGCGCGGTTGCCTTGCAGCAGCTCCAAAACCGGATGCTGACGCAGATGAACATGGATCACCGACTGGAAGCCGGCCGCAACCAGGAAGCGCATCGTACCGACATCACATCGACCGGGGATCAACTGGCGCGCCGGCACGGCGACAGCTCCAGCCTCACGGACGTGAAGGGGCACGATACAACCCGTGGTCAATATCAGAATACGGGTGTGGTGGCGGCTCGCGGGAGCGAGGGTGGGTATGGTGGCCAGCACTCAACCGGCCAGAACTTGGATCGCAACTTCCGTGAGGGTTCGCACTTCCGCACGGCGGCCGGTGCCAATGACCAGCTCCACATGAATTTGGGTGTTGGCCGTGGGAACCCCAACGGCGGCGGTGCGCCTGGTGCTGGCGGTGCAGGCGGTGCGCCTGATCCGCGCGAGGAAAAGCGCATTGCCGACGCCATGAAGCAGGGCGGCGCGAACCAGCAACAGATCGACCAAGCTCTGAAGAACTACCGGGGCGGCAAGGGTGGTGCCCAGCCTTCGGGCGGCCTCATCAACGCGGGCCTGGGGTACAACGGCGCGAAGACCTACACGGCCGAGCACGGCCGGGATCGGGGCGTGGATACGGTTCATGGCAACCAGGAAGCCGCGCGCACCGAGCGCACGTTTGCTGAACGCGGCTCACGAACCGAGCAGGCCGGGACGGGCAACCAATCGGCCCAAAACGACCGCCACGGCCGCGATGCAGCCCTCACAAACGTGGATGAAGTTTCCCGCGTGCGTGATGTCTCTGACCGCCGTGAGTTCGGTACTGGCGACCGCGCCAACCGTAGCGACAGCAACAGCTTCACGACTCACAAGGATCTGATGGCCGATCCGTATCTGTTCGAGAAGGTGGCCGCGCGCAATGGCATGACCGCCATGCGTTTCGCCAACCAATCCGAAGACCGGATCATGGACATGGTGCAGGACTACGTGAGCGAGAAGGGCATGGTTCAACAAGCTACCACCATGCCGCAGCAGACTTTCGCAGGCGAAAAACTGCCGACCACGAAGGGCGAGCTGGAGAAGCAATCCGCCAAGGATCGCGCCGGCATCCCGCAGGACATCCAGGGCGTCCACAAGAAGAAGGTGGCACAGACCGGCTACGGCGGAACCGCTCCGCTCAAGGTCGATACCTCTGCGCCTCCGATCATTGCGGAATCCAGAGGGGACGTACAGGGCCAGCTCGACCCGAAGAACAAGGGCAGCATCCCGGCGCGTGCTGGGGCCTTGGACGAGAACGTGAATGCCTGGGCCAGCCCGGACAAGGCTGTAGGCGCTGGGCGGGCCAATCCCGCAGCCGTCAACGAGGACAACATGATCCGCGACGGCAAGGACACCGTTCAGAAGGCTTGGGACAAGCTGACTGGCGGCGACGGTACGGCAGACGGCGAAAAGCTGAACGACAACATGAAGCGGGAAACGGCCGCCTCGGTTCAGATCAACAACGGCAGCAAGTAAAGGGAAAGGGGGCTTTGCCCCCTTTCAAGAATTGCCGCCCGTGTAGTTATCGCCCCAGGGTAAATGATGAACAACACAAGACTTGCCGGTAAATGGATTAACGCCTGCTGCGCTATTTGGCGCGCCAGTGCCGGGCCATTTCGACATTCCCTTGAATCCATCGCTTAACCACCATGCAAGCCAGAATGGAATCCAGAAAATCAATCCGCCGCCGAGCATTGGAATGTAGTCGGCAAGGAAATTACCACCGGATGCCGAAAGTGCGGCAGCGGCCGGCAATGGAAGCCAGAGCATCCAGCGCCTTCGAGAGAACAGCATTTTTTTCAGTCGCATCATTATTGTTCCTCAATAACCAGCATCACGTAGGTGGCCGTGTTTTTGTCATCTTGCATATGCACGACACGGAAGCCCTTTTCGTAAATCTGCTTGATCGTCACCTTGCCGATGTGTTCGCACTGCAACACCGAGTCGCCACCACGGAAGGGGCCGATGCAGACACCGCCACGCTTCGCGGCGGCCGCTTGGGCGCTGGCGTTCGTCATGTCGGCAAGTGCTGCCACGATGAAAGCAGCGTAAAGCATCTTTTTCATTACAACTCTCCTTCCAATTTGGATAGAATTTGCGCATCTTGTCTATTGACAAAATACGCTCAAAACCCTTACGGTGCAAGGGGATGAGCCAGATATTCAAGACTGTTTCCGCAGCGTGTGGCCATGTGTCGCGTGCTGTCTTCGTGAAAGCAGCGCGGCGGCTTGGTCTTTCGTCCGAATCTTACCGCATCGCTGAAGAAGTGTTCCTCAAAGGCTACCGGCAGGCAACCGTCGCGCGCCACGTCGGCGTCTCGCGTCAGCGGGTGCATTCAGTGTGCCGGGAGCTGCTGGAAGAAATCAACAACCAACTTTCCCCTGAAAGGGCAACCGATGAAAAAACTACTCCTGATTCTCATTACCACGGCCACCTTGGGCGGATGTGCTTCGCAACAGCCTCTCAGCATGAGAAATGACTGGCGCGCTGGCACCGATCAAACGCCGTATCGCTCGATCCCCACAGCCTTAATCTGTGACGACTGCAATTTGCAATGATCCCGTCTCACTGGTTCAGACGGATCATTCTGATCGTCTTCATCATGGAGGTTGCTGGCGGCATTTTGTGGGTAACTGGCAGGTTATCCACGAATCCGGCCGCCAAGCCAATGACTCAGGCTCTCGGTAGCCTGATATTCCTGTTCGGCTTTTATGCCAGCGCGCCATTATCGGCGCGCTTCCTTGCTCCGCGACCGTCGCGGGATGCTGTGCTTCAAGAGCGTTTGGCAAGGATAGTGGCAACCGTCCCTGATAGTCGCCCCGTCTTCCTGTATGACCATGCCGACAAGGAAGCCAACACCGTGGGGCTGCTGCCGAGTCATTCGCGCATCTACGTGACAACCGGCCTGCTGGCCAGCATGAGCGACGAGGGTATGCGGGGCGTGATCGCCCATGAAAACGCACATGTTCATGAGCGCCATATCTTCGCCACGTTCACCTATGCCTGCTGCTTTGCTGTGAGCAGCCACCTCCTGGACAACAACAACTTTTTCTTTGCCGCCTTCCTCCTGTTCCTGGGGATTCGCCGGTATTGCGAGTACCGGGCGGATGCCGGCGCTGCGCAGTCCGTAGGGCGCGAAGCGATGTTGACGGCGCTGCGCGAGCTGGCCGTGTTGTACCCCTCGAAATCCTGGGTTCGCTGGTTCTCGTTCGCCAATGCTTACCCAACCTTGGCCATGCGGATGCGGGCCGTGGAAACCGGGCGAAAGGCCCTTCTGTGAGGTGAGCATGGATGCCTTCTACCTGCAATGGATCGGCTGCGCGTTTGGGGTGCTGGGGGCCTTGCTGCTGGCCCTCAACAACCGTTTGTCGGGCTGGGGGTTCGTGTCTTTCCTAGCCTCGAATGTCTGCTGGATCGGCTTCGGCGTCATGACCGACGCGCCGGGCCTTATCTTCATGCAGGTGGCTTTCACTGCCACAAGCCTGCTGGGCATTTATCGCTGGATGCTGGCCAAGCCCGGCTTTCGCGCGCGAAAGCAGGAGGGGTGATGAGGCGGGCGAAAAAGTACCACACCATCACCGACATCGTAGGCACGGTTTACTGCGAGCAAAAGGTGGTTTTCGACCGTGAGCGCGGGGATGCCCGGCCGCTGGAGGTTCGGGCGAAGGCCGCTGCCGGCACCTTCGAGCACCTACGGTTTCAGGTCGAAGGGCAGACGCGCGCGGCGATTGACCGGCGCTGTTTCATTGCCACCACGATCTACGGGCCTGACGCCGCCGAGACAAATTTCCTCCGCGCTTGGCGTGACCGGGTGCTGATGCCGGCAATGGTAGGGCGCTTGTTCGTCCGAGCCTACTACGCCGTCTCACCTGGCTTGGTGCCTCTGCTGTGCAGGAGCCGGTGCGCGGCCACGGCTGTGCGCGCTGGGCTGAACGCCCTGCTTCGCTTGCTGGGGATGCCGCGATGAGCAACTTGGCCAGCTACATCCTATTCGCCCTGGCCCTGGTGCTGGCCGGCTGGACATTCATGGTCTGGCGCGGGTTCACTCAGAACTGGCTCCCTCCCGAGCTTGCGGCCGGCAAGGTGGCTCAAGTGGAGCGCAACCTGTTCATCAATGCACCGTTCCCCGTCGTGGGCCGGCCCGATCAGGTGTATCGGCTTCCTGATGGGCTGCATGTTCCCCTCGAAAACAAGAACCGCGATGCCCACCGCGTCTATGAGACGGACATTGCACAGCTCTCTTTGCAAGCGTGGCTGCTTCGCCTGAACGGACTCGAAACAGCGCCCTTTGGCTTCGTGGCCATCAACAACCGAAAAACCCGTGAGCGCCGAGCCATGCGCGTGGAGCTGCGCGACGACGCCTATTGCGAGCAGTTGGTGGCCCGGTACATCGACCTCACCGAGCGCAGGGCCAAGGCGCGCAAAAGCCGGGGCCGCAAATGCGACACATGCGGCCATCGTTCCGAATGCTTTTCTCTCAACCCTTAACCAACAACATGGAGATTCCACCAATGACTACCCCTGACCGCGAACTGCGCCTGATGGAAACCTTTGTCGGCCTTCTCAGCGACCATCAAAAGGACTTCGAGGGCTTCGTGCGCGACGTGGAGAACGTCCGCTACTGCCATACCCCCATCGACGGCCAGCAAATCAATCGTTGCGAGTATGCGCTGCGCAACATGGAGATTCGCCTGCTGACCATCCACAACTGCATCCAGGCGGGGCGGTTCGACGCTGAAACGCTCGATGCGTTGGTTCAGACCAAACATACCTGGGCCAGCATGAAGAACCGGGTGGATAGCTACCTGGGCGAAATCCACCAGATCATCAGCCAGACATCCGCCGCGCTGCGGCCGGTGCGCGAGAGCTTGGTGGCGTGATCGCTCTCCCCTTCCTATTGACGTTATCGCGCTAAACGCCTAGTGCCAGTAGGATTTTTTTGATAAACTTGCTTTCACCGTGAAAGCAAACAAACGGCATCTGAATACTGGCACTGGACACCCGCATGGACAACTTACCGATGGATGCGCTGCTGACGCAGATATGGCAAATGGTTTCTCCCTACGTGGGCGGGGCCTGGGCCGCACTGCAACGCATCTTCGCTGAAACCCCTACCCCGCTGTTAATCGGCATTGTCGTTGGCTTGTTGCTCGCGCGCGTGCTGCGCGGCGTGCTGATCGTGGCGGGGCTGGCGGCAGTGGTGTTTGTTGCCGTGCGGGTGTTTGGCATTGCTGTGCCCGGCTTGGGCTGACTGGAGGCGAACATGGAAGACAAGAACCCTTATGAACTCGATACCGGCCCCGTGGCTGCGCCCCATCCGGCCGACGTGCGCCGTGCGCAGTTTGTTCAAGCCAATGCTTCCCTGTCCCTGGAGGGGATGCCGGTGGACGCCGCCGACCTCGCCATTCAGGAGGCCGTCATCGCCGGCACCCTGACCCCTGACGAGGCGGTAGCCAAGTACCTGGAGCGCACACGCGGGGCCAGCCAATGAGCGAGCAAGAGGACTACACCTACCCCGGCACGCACGTTCTCAAGAACAAGGCCGACATCCGCGACCTCGCGGCGCTTCAACGCTTCGAGCGCGGCGCAACGGCCGTTCGCATCCAGGAGCTGCGCGAAAACCCGGTACGGGGCGAATACGACTTGGCCCACCTTCAGGCGATCCACAAGCAGGTTTTTCGGGATGTCTACGAGTGGGCCGGCGAAGTGCGCAAGGTGGATATTGCAAAGGGGCCTGCGGGCGACCGAACCCTGTTCACCTTCAAGGAAGACATCCCGCAGAAGGCGCAGGAAATCCAATCCGCGATCAAGGAAGCCAACTATCTGCGCGGGATGGACAAGGAGCAGTTCAGCGGGAAGATGGCCGAGGTCTATGCCGGCGTGAACGAAATGCACCCCTTCCGCGAAGGGAACGGCCGCACGACGCGCGAATTCATCGGGCAACTCGCCAAGGATGCGGGCTACCAGCTCGATTACTCCAAGGTCGATAAGCAGACGTGGAACGAGGCCGCCAAGGAATCCGCGCGCGGCAACCTGGAGCCGGCGCGCGAGGTTTTCTACGAAATCACGACAGTGGAGCGGGCGGTGGCCTTCGACAAGCTGGCCACGCGCGAAGCTCTGGCCAAGCATCCCGAGCTGGATGGTGCCTACAAGATGCTGCACGACGCCCACCGGGCCGGGCAGGACGCCGCTTACCTGCGGGCAGAAATTTCCAAAGAGCTGCACAGCGGCCGGCTGGTGGGCGATGGCGTGACGCTGGACGAGTCCAAGCGAGTCATCGACCACGCCGCAGCCTATCGCGGCCTGATGGTGCGGGATGCCGAACGGCTTGGCGGGCAATTCAAGGGCGAAGTGGTGGCGGTTTCGTCGCACCACGCGATGCTCCAAGTGGGCGACATGATCGCCGTGCGCTACGAACGCGCCAATCTGGATCGTGACCTTGCCGTGGGCGACCGCGTGACGATCCAGTACGACAAGGCGCGCAGCCAAGTCTATGAGCAGGGCAAGGAGCCGGCGCGGGATCGTGGCGGCAAGGACATGCAGATGGAGCGCGAGCGCGTGCCGACGCCGCGCTGACTTTCGCGCGCGAAAGACCAACGGAGAAGAACATGAATCGAGAAACGCTTGAGCTGCTGGTTTTTGTGGGGATGTGCTTTGCCGCGTCCTACCTGTTGATGCGCGAGTTTCGTGCCTACCTGGATGCCGTCTTCAGCCGTTCCCCCGGAGAGCTGTGGGCCGATGTCTGGAAGCGCGCTCATGCCGAGCACGACCTGAACCGTAAGGCCCAGCTCGAAATGTTCGGCTCCAAGTGGGCGACCGTAGGGGGCCGCTTGCTTGTGGTGGGGCTTGTCATAGCTGGGGTGTGGTTTCTGGCTTTTGTCCCGGCTGCTGCCGTGCTGCTGGCCGTCTATCTGGCTTGGGGGTTGTACGCCACCCGCAGCCTTGGGCTGACGGCCAACGACGTGTATGCGCGCCTGCTGAAGCGCGACCGCATCACCTACCGCCTGCTGCACGCGGCCCTGTGGCCGCTCCATGCAAACCAAGCCAAGAACCAATCCGGTAATCAGTGAGGAATCCAGACCATGACCAATCAACTTTTCAGCCGTGCCGGCGTCCGCTACGAGGTGGCGCTGGATGTCCTGGGGGCCATCATCGCCCACCACTCCGAAGCCATTGCCGCCGAGCGCGAAAAAGCTACCCCTGACGAGGCCGTGATTGCGGCCGCTCAGAAAGCGAAGGACGAGCTGCGCACGATCCGCGAAGACCTCGATCCGAATGCTGACGAGGCCATCGAGCGCGTCATCACTCAGTACGGCCAGCAGGCCCGCGACCTTTACCAATAAGGCAGGAGGGCAGACAAATGGCTGGGGAGGTTTCCAAGTACGCAATGGAGAGCGCCTACAAAGACGTAGAGCGCGATGCACTGGCAAGAACGACGGCGCAGGAGAATCCGAAGGCGATCCTGTTGGGTGGCCAACCGGGATCGGGTAAATCGGCGCTGGCGGCCGAAGCGATCCGCGAGCTGCGCGCCAACGGTGGCGCTGTGGTGATCGACGCCGACCGGATGCGCGAGGAAAACCCGCGCTACAAGCAGCTTTCGCGCGAAGACCCCCAGCACGCCGCCGACCGAACGCAGAAAGAGGCCGGCGAATGGGCTACCCGCCTCACGCTGGCCGCCGTGGAGAACCGCCGCAATCTGGTGGTGGACGGCACGATGCGCAGCCCGGAGAACATCCGGGACTTGACCACTCGCCTGAAGGAACAGGGTTACGAGGTGGAGGCCAGAGTGTTGGCCGTCAACCCGGAAACCTCAGTGACCCGCGCACGGCTGCGCTTCGAGGAACAGGTGGCCGAGCGCGGCACCGGGCGGTTCGTCAACAAGGAACAGCACGACAACGCCTACAACGGCATGGTGGAGTCCGTGCGCGCCTTGGAGCGGGACAAGCTCACCGACTCGGTGCGCGTCTATGACGCCAACCAACGGCAAATCTACGAGAACAGCCAAGAGCGCGGAGAGTGGAAACGGCGAGCAGCAGCGGTTGATGTGTTGGAGCAGGAGCGCGGGCGCGCCTGGACGCACGCCGAGCGGCGCGATTACGTGTCCGCCCTGGACGACATCAATACGCTGGCCAAGCAGCGGGAAGGTGTGCGCGACAACGTGACCTACACCGTGGGCACCGTGGCCAAGAACGATGCGAAGGACTACAGCAACGTCAATGACGCCGCCAGGGCCTTCCGGGATGCCAAGGCTGAAGACCTGCCCTATGTGATCCGCACCGAGCGCCTTCCCAATGGCCGGGAATCGGCCTCGACGCCGGGGCAGACCACGTACACCGAGAAGGAGGGTGTGCGGGAGTATGGCAAGTACATCGGGGGCAACGACGAGGCCCTGAAGCGGGCCTACGCTGATGCCTTGCGGCCGGAACAGGAGCGCACCGCGCGGCCGGTGCTGGCCGACCGTGACGAGCTGGCGGCCAAGCTCGAAGCGGCTCGAAACGACTTGGCCCGTTTCGAGCAGACCCCGGCCTATCAGCGCGCCCAGGCATTCGACCAGCTCACCAAGCGGGAGGCGCTGGAGCGCCACCCGGAGCTGGACGGGGCCTACAAGCAGCTTCACGACATCAAGCAGAGCTGGACACCTCAGACCAGTCAAGACCAGCGGGAAACCAGCTACTTCAATGCGCGTGCCGAGCTGTCCGGGCAGCTTCATCGGGGCCGCGTCCCGGAGGGAAGTGTCACCGTGGATGAATCGCGGCGCGTGATCGACATGGCCGCCAGTCATCGGGGCTTGGTGGTGCGGGATGCGCAAGAACTCAAGCAGGACGTGAAGGGCGAAGTGGTGGCCACCTCATCGCATCACGCCCTGGTGAAGATGTCCGACATGGTGGCTGTGCGCTACGAGAAGGAAGGGCTGGATCGGGATGTCCGGGTAGGCGAGAAAGTGACGATCCAGCACGGCAACGAAAAGAGTCAGGTGTACGAGCAGGGCAAAGAGCCTGCGCGGGAGAACGCGCGGGACGTGGGCCGGGACATGGGCCGGTAAGCAAGGGAGAAAAACATGGCGATCTACCAGATTGGCGGGCAATCCATTCATTCAGACGACCCAGCCTTGTCCGAGCTGCTGGCCAATATCTACAGCTCGCGGGAGCGGCCGCTGTGCCTGTGCCGTACCCCTGGCATTGAAATGTACGTGGCCAAGGTCGATGACAAGTACCTCATCAAACGGATGCCCAATTCTGGTAGCGGCCACGCCCCGGCCTGCGATTCCTACGAGCCGCCGCCCGAGCTGTCCGGGCTTGGCCAAGTCATTGGCTCCGCGATCCAGGAGAACCCCGACGAAGGCACCACGGCGCTGAAGTTCGACTTCGCGCTGTCCAAGGGGGCCAGCCGATCCGCGCCGGCACCGAGCGGAAAGGAGACGGATAGCGTCAAGACCGATGGCAACAAACTGACCCTGCGCGGCACCCTGCATTACCTGTGGGAAGAAGCGGGCTTCAACCGATGGGCACCGACGATGGCCGGCAAGCGCAGTTGGTACGTGATCCGCAAGTATCTGCTGCAAGCAGCCGAGGACAAGACTGCAAAAGGCGCGAGCTTGGCCGGAATGCTCTACATGCCCGAATCGTTCAACGCCGAGAAGAAGAACGAAATCACCCAGCGGCGACTCGCGCAGATGATGCGAATCGCCACGCCCGAGAAGGGCACCCGGCGCTTGATGCTGGTGGTGGGGGAGGTGAAGGAACTGGCTCAGTCGCGCTACGGGCACAAGATCGTCCTCAAGCACCTGCCCGATTGCCACTTCATGATGAACGACGACATCTACAAGAGGCTGCTCAAGAGATTCGAGGTGGAGCTGGGCCTGTGGGATGCCTTGGAGGGCACCCACCTGATGATGATCGGCACTTTCAGCATCGGCGCTACCGGCGTGGCCTCGCTGGAGGAAGTCGCGCTGATGTGCGTGACCGAGAACTGGATTCCGTTTGAAAGCACCTTCGAGAAGATGGCGCTCGATGCTCTGACGCAGCAGAACCGGCGCTTCATGAAAGGGATGCGGTACAACCTGCCTTCCACGCGGCCGCTGGCCTGCGCGGTGGCTTCGGATACCGAGCCGGAGCCGACCGCCATGTACGTGGTTCCGCCTGGGGCCAGTGAAGACTATGCGGCCGCCGTCGATGAATTGATTGCGGAAAGCAAGCTCCCTTCATGGAAGTGGGTGGCTGGCGAGGCTCCTATGCCGGCGCTGCCGGCGCTGCCGGAGCACGGCCGATGATGAGCGCCCTACTCCGCTTCGTCGGCATTCGCCCGACCGTCGCCCCGACTTTCGCGCGCGAAAGTCTGCCGGCGACTCAACGCGCAACACGATGGGCGCTTCAGCGTGCTCCCCGTGGCCCCGTCCTGATGCTGGACATCGACGGGGTTCTACACCCTGGCCAGTCTGGCACGCTGATTTACCTGCCCCTGCTGGAAACATGGCTGCGAACGCATCCCGATGTTGATGTGGTGATTTCGTCCAACTGGCGCGAGACGCATACGCTGGATGAGCTGCGCAACTTCTTCTCCATCGAGCTGCGCGAGCGCGTTATCGGCTGCACGCCCGTTTTGCCTGATTGCACCAGGCTGGACGAGATCCTTTGCGTTGTCCGCGAGTACGGCGTCACCCAGTGGGCTGCCCTCGATGACCGCGTGCAGGAATTTCCAGATACACGCCGGCTGGTGGCCACCGAGTATCTGGACGGACTTACCGGGGAGTCGCTGCTTCAGCTCACCCGCGTGATGTGGGCCGCACCGTGAAGGTGTGGAACGCCCTGCTTTGCCTGTTTGGCATCCATTCGCCGCTGTCCACGCCCATCTATTCGAGCTGGGACGGAACCCAAGTACATGAACGGCGCTGCGCCCGTTGCGGCAAGGTGCTGGGTCATATTCTCAACTGACACACGGAGATTTCCATGAACCGACAAGACCTGATCGACGCCATTGCTGAAGACACCGAAGCATCCAAGGCGGCCACCACGCGCTTTCTCGATAGCCTCATCACCATCGTACAAAACGAGGTGGCCAAGGGCGGCGCGGTGAAGCTCACCGGCTTTGGCACTTTCGAGAAAGCAGCCGTTGCGGCGCGCACCGGGCGCAACCCGAAGACCGGCGCGCCGATCAAGATTCCCTCGACCCACAAGCCGAAGTTCACGCCTGGGGCCACGTTCAAGGACTTGGTGAAGGACTGAACCATGAGCAAACATCCCGACTTGAACGGAACCGCGCTTGCGCTGCTGCGTGCGCTCGACCGTGGCGAAGTGCGGGGCATTCGGGTGCTTTCGGAACGCGCGGCGGGCCGCCCATTGTGCGGTGCTGTCGATCTGGCCGTGATGCGCGAGTACCTGGGTGAAACCCGCCACCTTATCGACCGCGGCTATCTGTCGCGCAAGCCTGCCGGCACATCCATCCGACTGTCTCTGACGCGCAAGGGCCGGCGCGCACTCCATCCTGGCACGCCGTTCTGGCCAGCGCCTGTGACTTGGGCGCTAGGGGCGTCCATGCTTGCCGCTGGCGTAACCGGATGCGCGCCGATGCCTCCCGAGCAACCCCGTGTGCTCCTGATGGGCGCGCCCGTGCTCACCGGGCTGGCCCAAGTGCGCGATCCACAAACCGGCACCGACTACTTTGTGCCATGCAATCCGTGTGCGGCACCAACGCCCAAGACTCCGATGCTGGGCAGCACCGATGCTGCACCAGAGGCGACCGGCAAGGCGGCTGCACGGCCGCAGCCTTCGGTCTTGGCCAAGCTAGACGCCCATACTGTCGCCACACTCGCCATCCGGGCCGAAGCGGATGCCATCCCGGCCGGCTCCGCCCAGCTCACCGACGACGTGCGCCCCGTGACGGTAGTTGCAGTCGGCCCGGCCACGGCCGCGCCAGTCGCGGCTACTGCCTCCAGTTCCTTGCGCTCGCTCCCGTTTTCTAGCTCCGTGGCAAATCTGAACGATGAGGCCAAGCGTAATTTGTCCGAGCTGCTGCCACTGGCCATGACGGCCGAGCGCGTCTTGATCCGTGGCCGCACTGATTCGACCGGCACCGTGGCCGGCAATCGCGCCTTGGCCATCGCAAGAGCTGCGACTGTGCGCGCCGCGTTTGCCCGTGGTGGCGTTGACCCCCGAAAGCTGAAAGTCTCCTACTGCGTGACCTGCTTTGTCGCCTCGAATGACACCGAGGCTGGGCGCAGCGCAAACCGGCGCGTAGAGGTTGAGCTGGTGATGCCAGCGCCGGCCGTGGCCTTCAGCAAGTGAAAGCTGGCCATGAGCGCAGATGACCGGGATTGGTACCGAGAGCGGGCCGCGAAAACCATGCAGGATCATTACTATGACCCGAAGGTGTTTCGCGGTTCGCGCGAGGTTCGCGCAGACCAACCCCGTATCACCTTTTTGCAGTTCGTCATCGCCAATGCGCTGCCCTACGCCTTTCTGATTGTCGCGGGCGCGATCTGGCAAATAGCGCATGGGGCGACTCCACACGACGCCCTCTTGATGACGACCCAATGGCTCAAAGGTTTCGTGTTGAGCCATCCGGTCTTGTGCCTCCTGATGGTAGCCGGTGCGGCCTTCTACATGGCAAGGCCGCGCCTCGCCGGCATCGCCTATGTCTGGATCGGGATCGGGTTCCTGTGCTTTGTTGCCTTCGACTACTTCGGCAAAAAGCCTGCCGCCACGGCCGCACAACGAGCGGGCGAGCCGCCGCGCGTGGCCACCATGAGCGTGCCAAAGAATCAGCGCGGGCACTATGAGACGCCGGGCAGCATCAACGGCCAGCCTGTCACCTTCATTGTGGATACCGGCGCGGGCGTGACATCCGTTCCTGGCTCGCTGGCCAAGCCCTTGGGCATCACATCATGCGAACCTCGCCAGTTCAGCACGGCGGCCGGCGAGGTCTTCGGATGCGTCGCCACGGTAGCAGAAGTGGTTTTCGGTTCCTTCCGTGCCCATAACGTCCAGGTTGCCGTCATGCCCACCATGAACGGCCCTGCATTGCTGGGCATGAACATCCTGGGGATGGTGCAGATCGAGCAACGCGGATCGGCGCTGCTGTTCTCCACCACCCATTTCCGAGAAGACGATTGAACATCAAGAACAACAAGGAGGAAAACATGCGTCACCTTCCGCTTTACCTGCTTCTGACCGCTGCGGCCGGCTGCGCCCTACCTGCGCTGGCCAGTTCTGAAGCGGTGCCCGACGATGCTCCGGCTGCTGTAGCGGCCGCCACGGCCGCCACGGCCGCCGAGGTCAAGGTGGCCATCACCGGGCGCATCGACCTGACTGCTGATCGAGGGCGCAAAGTCTTCATCGAATTCCTGGCCAGCCCAAAGCTGACGGCCGCCGCGCGGGCTTCGCTGGCCTCCAGCGGCTTCGAGCTGGTGGACACCCGCGAACAGGCTGACGTGGTGTACGAGCTGGACGGTGCCTTCCAGGCGCTGCGCCCCGCGACCCGGCGTACCGCCGAGGTTCGCGTGGGCGACTATGCCGAGAACCCCGCACCCTTGGCCACCAAAAGCGGCCGGGGCGGCTCCGTGATGCTGTCGCTGAACCCGCTGGCCATGCTGATCGGCACGATTGCATCCAATGTCGGGAATGCAACCGGCGCGCAGGACTCGGTGAACGCGGCCACGGCCGGCGACCCGGACGGCAAATGCCTGTCGCGCTGCGAGACGTGGCGCTACCGTCAGCGCAATGTCGTCAACCTGACGCGCAAGGAAGGCAGCACGGAACAGAAGTGCTCCGTGCTGGCCACGGCCGAGGATGCCGAGCTGGTGCCGGCGCGACTCATCCAGTCGTCCCTTGCGGGCTTGCAGGAGGCTGCCGGCTTGATTGTGGCCCTGGGCCTCTCCGCTGATCCTGCTTTGGCGAAATGAACGCGCCGGGCCTGTCACTGGCGGATCGCTTTTGGATCGCCCATCGCTGGGCCGCTTTTGCGCTGGGCACGGTGTTCCTTGTGGGCGTAATTGTCGCCAGCATCGCCGGGCGTATCCGGCCTCACTACGCTTGGGCCTATGCGCTCATGAGCAACTTGGCCTTTCTGGCCTACGGCCTCGACAAATCAGCGGCCGTCGCTGACCGTTGGCGCTGGTCTGAAAAGTCTTTGCACTGGATCGCGCTGCTATGCGGCTGGCCCGGTGCCTTGATTGGTCAACATGCCTTCCGCCACAAGTCGCGGAAGGCTTCCTTTCTGTTTTTCACCTGGCTGGCCAGCGCCGCGAACGCCGCTATTTTCGCGCACTTGACTGGCTTCTATCGCTGGAGTTGGCAATGAACGCTACTCGCGCCCTTGTGGCACTGATGGCCTGCCTTGCCATTGGAACATCGCACGCGCAGCAGCGCGAATACATCATCTATGACGGCCAGAGCTACCCCGGCGACCAGCTAGACGTTGCGGCCGCCTCTCCCGTGATGGTCAAGCCGGCGCAGCGCCTGGGCAATGGGGACTACTCCATCCCGCGCGCTGCGGACGGCCACTACTATATCGCCGGGGCCGTCAACGGCTTTCCCGTGGTCTTCATGGTGGACACCGGAGCGCGCTTCACGACGCTGCCGGTCAAGCTCGCCCGCAATGCTGGCATCCGCGCTGGCCGCGCAACATCCTTTGACACGGCCGCAGGCCGTGAACGTGGTGGCATCACTGCGGCCAACACGGTGATCGTCGGCCCCTTCGCCGTTGAGGGTGCGGCTATCGCCGTCCTGGAGCGCCTTTCCGCTCCGCTGCTGGGGATGGACGTGCTCAACCGCTTCCAGATCGCCTATTCGGGCGGCTTCATGATCTTGCGAGGCGGCCGATGACGCAGGCAAAGGCGCGCGCGTGGGTTCGGCTTCCTTCTGGCCGTCGCCTCGACCTCATCAATCCCGATCCCGGCGTGTGGCTCGACAGTGACCTTGCCTTGCGTTTGGCGAGGACGTACCGCTGGGGTGGGGAATCATCATGGCCCCTGCCCCTCTCTGTGGCCCAGCATTCGCTCCTGGTGCTCGCTTTGCGCCGGCAGTGGAGCGACACCCCTTTGCCGGCCTCTGACGCGCTCCTGGAGCTTCTACACGACGCCGAGGAAGGTTTCCTTGGGTTCGATTGCATTTCTCCGCTGAAGGACGTGCTGGGCCTTTCCTTCCGTGCTGTTTCGTCTCGCCTGATGGCTGCGGTTTCGGAACGGTACGAGCTGCGCGCTTGGTCGCCGGCAGCGCACGCCGTCCACAAGCGGGCCGACTCGGTGGCGGCCGCTTCCGAGGCTGTGCATTGCATTGGCTGGCCAGCTCATGAAGTGCGTGATGTCCTGGGCATCGTGCATCCGGTGCTTGATGTCGATCCGCTGGCTGAAATCTACGGTTGTCGGCCGTGGGAGCCGTGGGCGGCTGACGTTGCGGCCGAGCGGTTCCTGGCTGCGCTGGAGTCGTTGCGTGCTGCTGTGCATGGGCAGATCGAGGCGCAAGCGTGACCCCTGGGCGTCTCCCCTGCGGGGCCGGGCTTTCGTGCTGCGCATCGAGCCGCCTGCGGCGTCTCGCCCCTTCGGGCGTCAATCCCTGACGCCTCCGCGCCGTGCCGGCGCTGCGCGCTCCGCTTGCCCGGCCTGAAGGCCGCATCGAGGAACTTTCGCGCGCGAAAGTTCAGGCTGTGGATCTGATCCGTGGTGTGCCGGCGCTGGTGCGCTGAATCCGCTACGCGCGGGGCCGCACCCCACCACTACCTCGCGCCTTTATTCGTCGTCATGGTGCCCTCCGGCCGGGCTTCTCCGGTCAAGGGCCGGGCTGCGCCCTGAAATCCTCACCCGTTCGGTGCTCGCCCTTCGGGGCTGCGCTCCGCGTGCGGCCTCCGGTTTCTCCCTTGACCGCGCCCGTCCTGCGTGCCCCTGGACGCCGAGGCGACGAGGTAGATGGTGGGATGCAAAAGCCGGCCCCGCGCTCCGCTGGCCATGTGGGTAATCGACGGGGAGCAGGGGAGCTTGTGCCCCTGCGGGGCAAGAGCAACTGCAACACCTTGGGGGCCTGTTCCGGCCCCCAAACCCCGCCCCGAGGCTCCAAGGTAGCTTGCCTGAACCCCGAAGAAACACAAGCCGGGAACCCGCGAAAAATCAGGCTTTTTTCTCTCACAAACTATTGACGGTCAATAGTTTGACGGGTAGAATGTAGGCATTGGTTGAGTAGGAGTTTCAGCATGGCAGATCAAGGCGCTTTCGACTTTGGCCCGGATGTTCCTCGGAGCGGCGTGGCTCTGAAGCGGGACTTCCACGGGTTCGCTCAGTTCCGCGAGGATGAGCACAGCCCTTGGGTGTTCTACGTGTGCGGCTTCGACTCTACCGTGACCGGCGAGGCTGGCCAATGCACCGTGTTGCGGGCCGATGGCGGCCGCGAGTGCGTGCCCATCGACGCCGAAGATCGCATCACCATCGCCGGCCGAAAGTACGGCCGGAAGCACTGGAACCATTGAGGGCCTGCCATGCGTTTCCATCGCTTCGGCAAATACGAGTTCCGCGACACCGAGCGCAAGCGTGCCGCTTTCGCGCGCAAGCAGAAGGCCGAGCGCGAGGCCCTTCCTCTGTTCGCTGACCAAGTGGCGGCCGAGCAGATCGACGTGGACGAGGAAATGACGGCTCGCCGGCTGCAATGGGAGCGTCAGCAAGCCACTGACCGCAAGCGCCGAGCCGACAAGTGGCGCGAGGCACGGCGGCGCCTCAATGGCTACCAAGAGCCGGTGCGCGGGGCCTTGCTGGCGTACTGGCAGGGATGCAAGTGGCCTGCCGATCCGAGCTACTTCCTCTCCATGCTGCACATGTACGACACCGGCCGCCTCTCTCTCAACATCCCGAAGGCTTGAACTATGTCCCACATCTTGATCGACCACCTGACACAAGCCGCATCGTTTTACCGTGGCCAGCTCCGCGCCTCTCATCGTGCGGTTGCATACCTGAAGGCGCGCGGCCTGCGCGGCGACATCGCGGCCCGTTATGGCTTGGGCTATGCCCCGGCCGGCTTCCAGGCGCTGCGCGAGGCATTCCCGAACTACAACGACCGGGCCTTGGAGAAGGCCGGGCTGGTTGCGGTCAATGACGGCGGCCGCCGCTATGACCGCTTCCGCGACCGAATCATGTTCCCCATCCTCGATGACGCCGGCAGCGTGATCGGCTTCGGTGGCCGCGTGCTCGAAGGCGACGGGCCGAAGTATCTCAACTCACCGGAAACCGAAGTTTTCCAGAAGGGGCGCGTGCTGTTCGGTCTGACCCAGGCGGCCGAGGCCATTGCCGCGACCGGCACCGCCTATGTGGTGGAGGGATACCTGGATGTCGTCAGTCTGGCCCAACATGGTGTGCAGAACGCTGTGGCCACGCTGGGCACGGCTACAACAGGCCAGCATGTGGAGCGGCTGCTGGGCTTGGCCAAGCGCGTGATCTTCTGCTTTGACGGGGACGACGCCGGCAGACGGGCGGCTGCGCGCGCCCTGGACGTGTGCCTGCCTCATGTCACCGACGCGGCCGACGTGAGTTTCCTTTTCCTTCCGCGCGACCACGACCCGGACAGCTACGTGCGCGCCAAGGGTGGGGATGCCTTCAACGACTTGGCCTTGGAGGCTTCGAGCCTCGAAGGCTTCTTCTTGGCCAGCGCGATGCAGGGTTGCCAGTTGGAGTACGCCGAGGGCCGGGCGCGGCTGGTTGCCATGGCTGCGCCGCGTCTCCAGCAGATCAATGCACCGGCAATGCTGTGCCGGATTCTGACCGCCATTGCTGGGCCGTCCAAGTTTTCCGTGGGCGAGCTGATCGACTTATGCGGCTTGGAAAAAAACATGCTTTTAACTATTGACCGTCAATAGTTTTATGGTAGAATTCAACTCATCGGCAGCGGATGGACGGCCGATGAACCCCGGAAACAACTGTGAGCAGACAGTGGGGCGCTGAACCGATCTTTCGCACGCGAAAGGGACGATCCACCGAAGACCATCATCAACATGACTTAGGAGCTTTGACCATGCGTACTACCGTTTATGCCCGCCTCTTTGACCGACTGGCCGACCTGATCCCCAGCCTGCAATCCGCCCGCGCTGGTGCGGTTTTCTGCGCCCCTCCGCGAATCCCTGACGACATGGCCGTGTATTGCCACATTGCGGCCGCCGAGGGTGACATGCGCCTGATCGAGCTGGCCGACGACAACCAGAAGAAGGGCACGGTAATGCCTGCGCCGTGGCTCAAGCTGCGTGTGGATATGGCCAACAAGCTGGCCGAGGTGCTGGAGATGGAAGACACCTTCGGTTATCAGGTGATCTACACGGGCGGCAGTGCGGTGAATCCGCGCCGCGCCCAAATCAACATGTTCGCTATGAACTGGCTGCAAGTCATGGTGAATTTTGAGCTGTGCTTCCAGCCTGCCGACGTGTCGGTGGCGGCCTGATCGACAACCAGGGAAAGGACGAACGATCATGAAAACCATCGCTATCGCCAACCAGAAGGGCGGAGTCGGCAAGACCACTGTTGCCCGCAACCTGGCTTTCTTCGCCATCGAGCGCGGCTTGCGCGTCCTGTGCGTTGACCTCGATCCGCAAAAGAACTTCAGCAAGACCCTCCGGGCACTGCGCGAGCGTACCGTGGGCGACCAGGGCGACGAGCTGCAATCGCTGACGGGTAGCGCCTTGTTCGACGGAGAGGCCATCGAACTGCAACCGCTTCCGTGCGGGGAGTCCGCTGCGCTGGTGGCTGCTGACCGCGAGCTGGTGGACGTGGCCAGCCGCCCGCTGGAAGACCTGCACGCCCCGCGCGCTGCGCTTGCCAAGCTGGCCAAAGACTTCGACGTGTGCATCATCGACACGGCCCCGACGCTGGGGAATCCGCTGTATGCCGCGCTGATCGCCGCTGACTTCGTGGTGTGCCCCTGCACGATGGATCAAGACGCCATCGACGGCCTGGGCGACCTGTTTGAAGACATTGCGCGCGTGCAGCAACTGGAATGGAACGCCGACCTTGTGACGCTGGGCCTGCTGGCCAACCGCGTCAATACCCGCCGCGCCTTCGACCGCAACGCCCTGGAGCAATTGCGCGACGAGCTGGGCGAGGTGGTGATGGAAGGGGTGCTTTACGACCGCGCAGCCACGCAGTACGCCAAGGATCGGCCGGTGTGGCGCGTGCAAAGCGGCGAAAGCCAAATCCTGGCCGCCCGCGAAATGAAAGCGGTGTGCAACCAGATTTTCGACAAAGCCGCGATCTAAAAGGACAAGGACATGACCGCAACCACAACCAACAAAAAGCCCGGCCTCAACCTGGGCAAGCTGTCCGCCGTGGCTCAGATCGCCGTCAAGCCGGTGCAGCCGGCCGACGCCGAAATCGAACTGGCGCGCATCTACAGCGTCAAGCAGGTTCGCAAGACGTTCCGCAACCTGGAGGAACTGGCCGAGAGCTTCAAGCTGAACGGCATCATCGAGCCGCTGGTGGTGCATGAAGAAGCGGACGGCCGCTACCGCATCATCGTCGGGGAGCGCCGCTACCGCGCCGCGCCGCTGGCTGGGCTGGTCAAGGTGCCCGTCATCATCAAGAAGGGGTTGACCGAGCTGCAAATCCGCCGTTTGCAAGTCACGGAGAACAACGACCGCGACGACCTGACCGCCTACGAGGAAGCAATGGGCGTGATCGAAGACGTGGAGCTGTACGGCACCAAGGAAGCCATGACGATCTGGAACCGTGGCGAGGCATGGGTTAGCAAGCGCATGGCTGTGCGCCGCTATGCAGACCCGGTGCGCGAGCTGCTGGAGAACGATCTGTGCGGCGACTTCGAGGTGCTTCACTGCCTCAACCAGATTTACGACATCGAGGACACGCACACCGAGTTTTCGCGCCTCTCTCACCGCATGAACGAGGGCTTGCCCTTGTCGCGCGACGAAGCCCGCAACACGCTGGCCAGAATGAAGGCATGGAAGCAGCAGCAAGACGATCTGGCCCAGCGCCGCATCGAGCTGGACAACGCCAAGAAGGCCGGCGACAAGGCCCCGGAGAAGACGCCTGCATGGCTGGAAGAACAGCGCAAGCGGGATGCCGAGCGTGCGGCTGCTGGAGCTGATGCCGGCGACCAGGACGAGGACGGCGGCCAAGACCCCGCACCGGCCCCGGCCGTCGCCTCGGGACGCGGCCAGCAAGCCCTCCCGACGATGGAGCTGACCCCGGAGCAGAAGGCCGCCGCCGAGAAGGAGCGAGCCAACGAAAAGCTGCTGTCGCTGCGGGAAGAAACCTTCGAGTGGGGCGAAGCCAATCAGGCGCAGTTCTTCAGCATGAAAACCCACATGACCACGCTGGGCCACAACATGCACGAAACCGAGTGGGTGCTGTGGCAAGGGTTCCTGTCCATGACCTTGCCGATGCTGGAAGGCATCGGCCCGGAGCGGGCTGTCATGTACCTGAAGAAGCTCCAGGGCGAGCTGAAGGACAAGACGCCGGCGCAGTTGTGGGAAGAACTGCATCCCGACATCGAGGGCGCTGGCCGGAATGCCTCTCCCGACATGCCGGAAGGCTGGCGTTTCTGACCTCTCCATGAGGGCGGCCGCTGGCCGCCTCTCTTTCAACTTTCGCGCGCGAAACCGCGCTGATGCACCGGACGGCCCCAATGAGACTGAAACGCCTTACCCCGCAAGCCTTTGACCGCGCTGCCGCCGACACCCGCATGGGCGACCAAGCCCGTGAAATGGCGCGCGCCGTGTTGGTGGATGGACGCGCCCAAGTGGACGTGGCCACCGAGTACGGTATGAGCAAGCAACGTGTCAGCGGAGCCGTGGCCACTATCGAGCGGGCATACAAGAAAACTACGACGCCGGGCGTGAGTTCCATTCGCGTGGAGCTGGATCTTCCTGAAACCTTGGCCTTGGAGCTGGCCGCCTTGGCCGAGGCAATGAAAGGGTGCGACGACGCGGCCAGATGCGCCGAGGCGCTGGATAAGGCCACGAACGCCGTGCGCAAGGCCGCCAAGTTATTGGTGGCCGCGCCATGACCTACGCGATCAACCAAGACGAGGCGCAGGGTGCTCCCTTGCGCCTTTGTCGTTTATAAACGATAATATGGACATGTTCACCGTTCGGCACTACATCACCGAGGACGAGCACGACCCGTTTCAAGAGTGGCTGAAGAAGCTGCGCGACCCGATTGCAAAAGGCCAGGTGGTCAGGCGCGTGGGCCGCATTGAGGCGGGGAACTTTGGCGATCACAAGCCCTGCCGCGAAGGTGTGTGGGAGCTGCGAATCGACCAAGGCCCCGGCTACCGCGTCTATTACGCGATGGCGGGCGCGGTGGTAGTTCTACTGCTATGCGGCGGTGACAAAGGCACCCAGGACGCCGACATCGAGCGCGCGATTGGGTTTTGGAAAGACTGGCAACGGAGGTCAGCATGAAGGATCGAAGCCACGACGAAGCAATGGCCGAACTGTTCAAGGAAGACCCGGCTTTTGCGGCCGAGTACCTAAACCAGCTTCTCCTGGATGGAGAACCGGCCGATCTACTGGTGGCGCTGCGCCAGATGGCTCAAGCGCGCGGTGGCGTGCGCGCTATCGCCAAAGAAACCGAGCTGAATGCCAACCAGCTCTACCGCACGCTGTCGCCCCAGGGCAACCCGGAGCTGCGCAGCCTGTCTGCCGTGCTCAAGGCGCTGGGCCTGCGCTTGGCGGTGCAGCCAGTCGGCCAGCACCATGCCACGGCATGAATCGGAACGCACAAAAGAAAATGCCCGGCGAGCAGGCCGGGCACTTCAAAGACCATCATCAACCCCTAACGGATCAACCCGCTTGGCAGCAAGAGACACATAAGGAGCAATGAATGTCCCATCATAACACAGACAGCGAAAGCGCAACACTTTTTCCACTTGGGCGAGGCGATGAGCCGGCAAGTGGGAACATCCTGGCCAGCGCCGTGCAACCTGACCTGTTTGTGGTGCTTGAGGCGATCCATGATTGGCCCGTTAAAGATGATGTGTCCTCAATGGAGTACCCCATCTTCTCCCTGTCAAAGAACCGCGACACGCGCATCCGCGTCTATTCGCGTGCAGGCCGGAGCATTCGCATCATCCCGTCCGCTGTGGGCGCGGCTACAGTCTTCGACAAAGACATCCTGATCTACTGCATCAGCCAGATCGTGCGAGGGCACGATGCTGGCATCAAGGTTTCGCGCCGTGTCCGCGTGGACGTGTACCCGTTTCTGCTGGGAACGCGCCGCAGCACCGGAGGCGCGGCCTACGAGCGCGTGGTGGACATGTGCCGGCGCTTGAAGGGCACCACCATTGAAACGAACGTCAAGACGAACGAGAAGGAACAGCTCGAAGGCTTCGGCTTGATCGAAGACTACCGCGTGACGACCTGGACGAAGAACGGCAAGGGCGCGCTGGAGTTGGAACTGACAATTTCTGAATGGCTCTACCGGGCCGCAATGGACTTCGACATCCTCACGCTACACCCAGACTACTTCAGCCTTGGCCAAGCCCTGGAACGCCGCTTGTACGAGCTGGCCCGCAAGCACTGCGGCGATAAGGCATGGTGGGAAATCAGCTTGCCGTTGCTGCTGGAGAAAACGGGCAGCTCGCAGACCTTGCGCCGCTTCAAGCAGGAGATCAAGGAAATCGTGGAGCGCGACCCATTGCCCGACTACCGGATGTTCCTCGACGAGTCCGTGAAGCCCAACAAACTGGTCATCATGACCCGCGATAACGCCAAACTGGTATGCGAGGCCAACAAGGCCGGCAAGCTGTCCTGGGTGTCCTACTTCTTGCAAAAAAAGCTGACCTGACGCCCATGCAGAGGCTCGCCGCACTGCCCCAGCTTGACCACCGGCAGAGCCTCAACCGCCCATCGTGGCCCCCTGGCCAGCGCCGGCCCGGACTCGTCTATCGGCGTACATTTCGCCTTCTTGCCAAACTGCGCGAATTCGTCTATCGCGGTACGGTTTACTCGTCTATCACCGCACACCCCTGTGCGACAAAACTACCGAAAAACCCGCGTCAGCATTGGATTTTTAGCCCGGAAGCATCCGAAAACGCCTTTTTTGCTGCCACGCTGAAAGCATCCGATACTGCCAAAAACACTCGTCTATCGGCGTACATTTGGCTACTTATCCACAGAAAAACCGGCCGTTTCGTCTATCGACGTACAAACACTCGTCTATCGCGGTACGTTTTTCTCGTCTATCGGCGTACAGCTTTCTCGTCTATCGGCGTACATGCCACTTAGAAAAAGTCTTACGCGACAAGGACTTACGACAGCTTATCCACAGCGTAACACGCGCGCGCGTTTTAACGCCTTCTTATTTAACGTTTTAACGCCGCCGAAGGGGGGGTGCCCCCCCTTCTCGAACCCTCCCGGCCGGCTTCGCCGTCCTCCCATCCCCCCAGGGGCTTTGCCCCTCGGCCTTCGGCCTCACCCCAAGTCGTGCGCGCCCTTGGCGCGAGTGCTTACAAAGCCCGGCTGCGCCGGGCGGGGGTGCTCCACCGCCCTGCAACCACGGTCTAAGCGGCTCAGGCCGTCCGCAAGCGGCCGTCCTGACCTGCCCCGCAAGCGGGGCACCCTACGGGCGCTAAGACACCGGATAAATCACGCCCGCCGCGTCCTACGGCCGCGCCGGCCGCTCAACCGGGCGCGCTGCGCGCCGTGGAAGACCGTCCCTGCTACACAACCGTCAAAAAGTCTTCAAAAGGGAGGGGCGAAGCCTTCCGCGATGGGCATGACGGCTTAAAAGGGCTGAAATGGCCGCGCAGGAGGCCCGCTACGGCGTTTTCTGACCATTGGCCAGCCCTGACCCCTCGGACACCCGGAAAAATCGCTTGTAGCGCGTTCTGTGCGGTCGATTTTTTTGCTGAACAGCTCATGCGAACCGCTGGCCAGCCACTGCCCTACGGCGGCCGCCTCGATGCGAGCCGGATGCCTGCCGGCGAAAGTGAACACGATAGACGAATCACTGCCCGCGAAGGCTCTGTTTCCGGGGCTTGGCGGTCGAATTCGAGTGCCAGCACGCATGAAATCGGCCTGATCCTGGCTAACTTGCCCATTTTTCCCGGCCTGGAGCCATTCGAGGCTCGGGCCGACGCGCCCGATTCGTCTATCGGGGGCTTTTCCAGAAGGACGGCCGCCGAGGTGGCCACCGACCTGCTTCCACCACCAGCTCGACGCCGGCACGCCGAAGGCAAGGGCGACGGCGGCCGATCCCGACCGGCACTTCGCCTGTTGCGTTTGTTGTTGTTTGCTGTAAAATACAACATACAACAACAAACAACACAATCAACCGAAAGGAGCCTGTCATGGCAAGCGAAGCGATCATCACGGAAGAACTGATCTGTAAAGCCGCCGAACAACTGGCGGCAGAGGGGATGCGCCCGACGAACGAGACGGTGCGCGAACTGCTGGCGAAGTGGACGAGCACGAAGGGCGGCAGCTACGCCACCATCGGCCCGGTGCTGCGCGCCTGGAAGGCCCGCCGCAAGGCTGCCGAGTCGGCCGAGCCGGTACGCGAGGCCGCGCCCCAGGTTGTGCTCGACAAGGTGCAGGGCTGGGCTTCGGACATGTGGGGCGTGGCCCTAGAGCTTGCCAATGGCCGCTTGGCCTCCGAGCGTGAATCCCTGGAGCGGGTGCGTCAGGAACTCGAAGCCGAGACAGCGGAGGCGCTGGCCCTGGCCGAGAAGCGAGAGGACGAGCGCGATGAAGCACGCCGGCAAGCCGCCGAGCTGACCGACCAACTCGCCAGCCTTCAAGTCGACGTGGCTGCGCAAACCGAACGGGCTGCGGCTGGTGAAGCACGGGCGGCAGAGCTGGAGAAGCGGGCCAATGAGGTGCATGACGACCTGAAGGCCGAGCGTGCGCGGCGTGATGAAGCGGAGGCTGCGCGCCGGACGGTGGAAGCCGAGCTTTCCACCCAGCGCGCGGACGTGGCCCGACTCTCCCAGCAAGCGGCAGACTTGGAGCGCGAGCTGGCCCAAGTTCGCGGTGAACTTGCGCGAGTGCAGGATCAAGGAGCGGCCGAGCTGGCGGCGGCGCGGAAAGAGCACGCCGAAGGGGCGGCTGCTCAACGTGCCCAGCATGATGCCGAGGTGGGGCGACTGAAAGATGCTCACCAGCAGGCATTGCACGACCAGAAGCAGCGCAGCGTGGAGGTCATCGGCAAGCTGGAGACTTCCAAGCAGCGCATGGAGGCCGAGCTGGACGAGGCGCGCAAAGAGGCACGCGATGCGGCCGCCCAACTTGGCCGGGTGACAGGGGAACTCGACGCGCTGCGCAGTCAAGTCGCCAGTCAAGAGGCGACCATCCGGGGCTTCACCGCAAAGAAGGCTGACAAGACATGATCGGCTCCGCGTGGCTGCATCTGGCCAGCTTCGCGGTCATGCTGGTGGCGACCCGCACCGTTCGGCGCTGGACGTGGCTGTACGCCCTGTCCGCGCTGCCTGGCACGCTGGCCCATGAGGCTATGCACTGGATGGCCGGCTGGCTGTTTGGTGCGCGCCCGGTTTCCATGTCGATCCTGCCGCGCCGGATGCCTGACGGGGAGCTGCTGCTGGGGCGCGTGCTGTTCATGCGCCTGCGCTGGTGGAATGCGGTTCCCGTGGCCCTCGCGCCGTTCCTTCTCATCCCGTTGAGCGCCGGCCTGCTGTGGCATTCCGCTGGCTGGCCCGCTCTGGCGTGGCCCAGCCTTGGCCTGAAGCTCCTGGCGGTGCAATGCCTGCTGGCGACGTGGCCGAGTGGCCGCGATTGGTGGCACGCCCTGGGCGGTGCAGCCGTGGCCGGGGCGCTGACGCTCGCTGGCCTCTACCTCTACAACCGTTTTGGCTTCGCCCTGCGGTGACTTTCGCGCGCGAAAGTCCGCGCTTGCGTGTTATTTGCTTTCACAATGAAAGCAAATAAACGCCAATATCTATTGACGGTCAATAGTTTGACGGGTAGAATATAGGCATTGCTTCAGTGATGAGGCGATGCCCCGGCAGGGGTGACGGTGAGCAGACCAGACCCCAGCCGCTTAGACCATCTTCAACCCTTCCGCATAAGGAAAACGACCATGCAGACCGCCCACGTCGCCCAGGCCAACACCACCGCCCAAGCCACGGATTACCCGCAATGGGTGATCGTTGAGAACGCCGGCACCGATGCCGAAGACGTGTGGAGCGACCACCACACTTTCAAGGCGGCGCTGAAGGAGCTGGAGAGCTGCGGCGGGACGGATAACGGCTTCGACCTGATGAAGCGCCTCCCCGATGGCACCCTGACCACGGAATTCTGACCCATGCGCTGCATCGACCTCTTTGCGGGGGCCGGTGGCTTCACCGAGGGCGCGCGCCTTGCCGGCGCGCGCGTCGTGTGGGCCGCAAACCATTGGCCGCTCGCTGTTCAGTACCACCAGACCAACCACCCGGACACTTGGCACGAGTGCCAAGACCTTCAGCAAGCCGACTGGCGCGCGGTGCCCGCGCATGATGTTGTGCTGGCTTCGCCAGCCTGCCAAGGGCATTCGAGGGCAAGAGGCCGCGAACGGCCGCACCATGACGCGCTGCGCAGCACGGCTTGGGCCGTGGTGGCTTGCGCGGAATATCACCGCAGCCCGGTGATCCTGGTCGAGAACGTGCCGGACTTCGAGAAGTGGGTGCTTTATCCGGCTTGGCGCGATGCGCTGCGCCGGCTGGGCTACGCCGTTTCGCCGCATCTGGTCGATGCGGCCGATCATGGCGTGCCGCAGAACCGGCAACGCCTGTTCCTGGTCTGCACACGCTCGCGGCGGCCGCTGCGTTTGAGCCTGCCGCGCCGCGAGCACCGACCCATTGCCGACGTGATCCAGTGGGATGCCCACCCGTGGAGTCCGATCGCCACGCCCAGGCGCAGCGAAAAGACGCTGCGCCAGATCGCGGCGGGCCGTGCTGCGCACGGCGACCGCTTCTTGATCCCGTACTACTCCAGCGGGAGCGGCCTCACTGGCCGCAGCATCCACCGGCCTGTCGGCACCATCACGACCCGCGACCGCTGGGCCGTGATCGAGGGCGACCGGATGCGAATGCTTGCCGTGCCCGAGGCACGGGACGCTATGAGCTTTCCGCCGTCCTACGTCCTCCCCAACGTCCACCGCGATGCCATGCACCTGCTGGGCAATGCCGTCTGCCCCGTGGTGGCCGCTGACTTCCTCAACGAGCTGCGCCTTGCGGCTTGATCGAACTTCCTGGAGCTACCCCATGAAACCCTCTCGCTTCCTTCCTGTGATCCTCGCCGGCCTCGCCTTGAGCTGGGCCGGCTCCGCTTCCGCCTACAAGCCCGGCGTGCTGCGCGAGCTGGCCGATGCCATCGAGACAGCCGCGCCCGTATCCGTGCCTGCGGCCGGCTCCATCGAGGTGGGCTTTTCTCCCAAAGGCGGGGCCGAGGCCCTGGTGCTTCGCGTCATCGACTCCGCGAAGACAGACATCAAGGCACTGTCCTACAGCTTCACCAGCCCGCGCGTGGTGGCCGCGCTGCTGCGCGCGGCCAAGCGCGGGGTGGCCGTTTCCCTGGTGGCCGACTACAAGAACAACGTCACCGACGACCGGAGCGGAAAGGGCCGGGCGGCCCTTTCGGCGCTGGCTGAAGCTGGCTGCGACGTGCGCGTAATTTCCGCTTACCCGATCCACCATGACAAGGTGCTGATCGTGGATCGCCAGACTGTCGAGCTGGGGAGCTTCAACTACTCCGACGCGGCCGCGCGCGTGAATTCGGAGAATGTCCTGGTGAACTGGAATAATCCGGCGCTGGCCAAGGCATATCTGGCCCATTTTGATCGCAACTGGCGGCAATCCGAGCCTTTCCGTGCCCGGTATTAACAGGAACTCGGAGAACATCATGACCGTCGATTTTTTCCTCATTGACGCCCCGCACGCCGTCCCCCAGGAATTCCAGGGTAGTTCTTCGGCGACAGCGAGAAAGCAGCGTAAGTGTCGAATCTCCATTTCGCCTCCTGTTGTCAGTACAAAGGCCGTTTGAGAGTCGCAGCGTTGTAGCCGCTCATCTCACCGAGTTCATCCAGTTCAGGCCTGTCGCCGCTTTTGTGGCGCTGCGCGACTGCCTCGCCCTGCGGTCCGGGCAAGGCGTGTGACCAGCCGCCGGCCAGCGTCTTGTAGACCGCCACCAACGCCGTCGCCCTGCGGGTGGCGCTTTGTGCCAGCAAGTCTTCGGACTCCAAGCGTGAACGTTCGGCCTTCAGCACATCCAAAACATGGATGGCGCCGCCCTCAAATTGCAGGCGAGCCGTCTTGGCTGCCCGGCGGCTGGCCTCGGTCGCCTGTACCAGCATGGCGTACTCGGTCTGCGCGCGCGATAGGCGTACCAGCGCGTTCTCGGTTTCTTCCATGGCGCGCAGCACCGTGCGCTCGTATACCGCCAAGTTTTCGGCAGTGGCTGAATTGGCCGCCGCGATGCGCGACCGCACCCGGCCCACGTCTAGGAAGGAACCACCCACACCGAGCGAGATCATTCGCGTTTCACTATCACGCTCGAACAACGAACCAAAGCCCAACGCCTGCGTGCCGATCAGCCCTCCCAACGTAAAGCGAGGGAACAGGTCTGCCATGGCTACGCCGATACGCGCAGTGGCCGCAGCCAGCCTACGTTCTGCCGCAGCCACATCGGGACGGCGACGCAGTAGATCGCCCGGTGCACCGGCGTTGATCTGGGCGGGCAGCTCAGGCAAGGCTGCGGGGTGATCCAGCACTTCGGCCATCGCCGCAGGCGTGCGGCCAGTGAGCACGGCAATGCGGTGGGCGGCCACAGCAGCCTCAGCTTCAAGCGGCGGAATGCGCGAGCGTGTCAGCGCCAATTGCGTGCGGGCGCGGTCGGCATCGAACGACGTGCCCCGGCCGTTCTCGAACAAGACCTCGATCAGCCGCAGCGTATCGGCTTGGTTGATTTCGTTGTCCCGCGCGACCTGTAATTGCACTTGCAAGCCGCGCAAGCGGAAATAGGCGTCGGTCAACTCGGCCACCATAGCCACTTGTACGCCCGCCAGGTCGGCTGCGCTGGCCTCGGTCTCGGCGCGCTGCGATTCCACGCTGCGCCGCACTCGGCCAAAGAAGTCCAATTCCCAGATCACGGATAGGCCAGCCGAATGCAGATCGTTATCCCGGTCGGAGCGGGACGCATCCGGTGCTTGTGCAGCACTGGCGCGCTGGGTACTGATTTCACCGGACGCGCCCAGCGTCGGATAGTAGTCTTGGCGACGTTCGCGCGACAGTGCGCTGGCTTGCTCGTAGCGCGACAGTGCTATGCGGATGTCGTGATTGGCGTGAAGAGCATTCTCCACCAAAGAGTGCAGCACCGGGTCATCCAGTTCCCGCCAGAATTGCGCATCGGCCTCCGGTACAAGCTGGGACACGGCAACGGGGTCTTGGCGGGCATACGTCACTGCCTGGGGCGCGGCAGGTGCCTTGTAATTCGGCCCTACTGCGCAAGCTGCCAGCGTCAACGCCACCAAAGGGAGCAGTACCAGATGTGGCATCCGACGTAGGCATGGTCGGATGCGGGATGGCGTTTGAAGCATGACGGAATCAGTCCTTGTGGAGTCAGTCATGGGTGGCCTCCATGGCGACATTTGCCTGGCGACGTGGCTTGCGCGTCGCGAGCCTGCGTAACGCGACGTAGAAAACAGGAGTCAGGAATAAACCGAACAAGGTCACGCCGAGCATGCCGGCGAACACAGTCACTCCCATAACCTGGCGAATCTCCGCGCCTGCGCCGGAACCGACCATCAGCGGCACCACGCCAGCGATGAAGGCGATGGAAGTCATGATGATCGGGCGCAGACGAAGGCGTGATGCCTCCAGCGCGGCATCGAGGATGCTGTGCCCCTTGCGCTCAAGTTCACGGGCGAACTCCACGATCAGAATGGCATTCTTGGAGGCCAGACCAATCAGCACTATCAAGCCAATCTGCACGAAAATGTTGCTGTCACCACCCGCGAGCCACACGCCCGTCATGGCCGACAACAGGCTCATGGGCACGATCAGGATGACGGCCAGCGGCAACGTCCAGCTTTCGTACAGTGCCGCCAGCACCAGGAAGACCAACAGTACCGCCAGCGGGAACACCACCAGCGCGGTATTGCTTTGCGTGACCTGCTGGTAGCTGAGGTCGGTCCACTCCAGTTGCATGCCTGGCGGCAGCACCTTGTCTGCAATGGATTGCACTTGCTGCAATGCCTGCGATGACGACACCAGACGCGGATCTGACTCACCAATCAGGTCGGCAGATGGATAGCCGTTGAAGCGGATGACGGGATCGGGGCCGAATGTCTTGCGCACGTCCACCATGCTGCCGATGGGCACCATGTCGCCATTGGCGTTGCGGGTGCGCAGTTTGACCACGTCCTCGACAGAACTGCGGAACGGTGCGTCCGCCTGAGCCATCACCCGGAAGGTGCGGCCAAAGCGCGTGAAGTCGTTGACATACGCCGAACCCAGGTACACTTGCAGCGTATCGAAAAGATCGGTCACGGCCACGCCCTGTGCCTTCGCCTTGGTGCGGTCCACTACGGCGTCAAGCTGCGGCACATTGGCCTGATAGGAACTGATCGGATATTGGAATCCCGGTTCTTGCGAGATGGCCGTCGCCAGCTCGGTGGTCGCCGTCTGCAATGCGGCATAGCCCTCACGGTTGCGATCCTGCACGTAAAGAGAGAACCCGGAACCCGCGCCCAGCCCCATGACAGGGGGCGGCATGATGGCAAAGGCCAGACCGTCCTGCTCCTGAGCGAAGCGCTCGTTCAACTGTTCCGCAATCTCGGTTGCAGTGTGCTTGCGCTCATTGATGGGCTTGAGTACGAAATACACTAGGCCGCTATTGGACGTGTTGGTCGACTGCAAGGCGTTCATGCCCGGGAACTGCACGGCGTTGTAGACGCCATCGGTCTTGAGCGCGATGTCGCTCACACGGCGGACCAGCGCTTCCGTGCGCTCCAGGGATGCACCCTCGGGTAGCTGGATGACACCGATGAGATACAGCTTGTCCTGCATGGGGATGAATCCGCCAGGGACGGCCTTGAACACAGCTCCCGTCGCCACCAGTAGCGCGATGTAGACGAGAAACACCGCACCACGCCGCCCGAGGATGCGCGACACGCTGTTTCCATAGCCATCCGCGCTGCGCAGGAAGAAACGGTTGAACGGCCGGAATATCCAGCCCAGACTGCGATCCAGCACCCGCGTGGGCAGGTCTGGCGCGGCACCATGCGGGCGAAGCAGGCGCGCGGCCAGCGCAGGCGACAGCGTCAGCGAGTTGATGGCCGAAATTACCGTGGAGATCGCAATGGTGACGGCGAACTGTTTGTAGAACTGCCCTGTCACGCCGGACAGGAATGCCATAGGCACGAATACCGAGCACAGCACCAGCGAGATGGCGACGATGGGGCCACTGACTTCGCGCATGGCCTGATGGGCCGCAGCCAGCGGCGCCAGCCCTTCGGCGATGTTGCGCTCGACGTTTTCCACCACCACGATCGCGTCGTCCACCACGATCCCGATGGCAAGCACGAGTCCAAAAAGCGTGAGCGTATTGATGGAAAAGCCCAGCATCAGCAGCACGGCGAAGGTGCCTACCACCGACACCGGCACGGCTAGCAGTGGGATGATGGAGGCACGCCAAGTCTGAAGGAACAAGATCACCACCAGCACCACCAGTCCGATGGCTTCCAGCAGAGTGTTGACGACCGCCTTGATCGACTGACGCACGAAGACAGTTGAGTCATACTCCACCGACCATTCCACTCCCTCGGGAAAGCGCTTGGCCAACTCGTCCATCTTCGCGCGGACTTGATCCGAGATTTCGATGGCATTGGCGCCCGGGGCTTCAAGGACAGAGATCGCGACAGCAGGCTTGTTGTTGAGCAACGACATCAGCGAGTAGCTGGATGCGTCCATTTCCACGCGCGCCACATCTCGCAGCCGGGTGACCTGACCCTGCGATCCGGTCTTGACGATGACGTCGCCGAACTCTTCTTCCGTCACCAGCCGGCCCTGCGCATTGATGGACAGGAGGAAGTCGCTTCCCGAGGGGTTGGGCGGCGCACCTAGTTGACCGGCCGAGACCTGGACGTTCTGTTCGCGCACGGCTTCGACCACATCGCCGGCGGTCATACCCAGCGCCGCAATTTTGTCGGGGTCCAGCCATAAGCGCATGGCGTAGTCGCCAGAGCCGTAGATCTTGGCATCGCCCACCCCCTGGATGCGTGCCAACTCGTCGCGTACATGGAGCACGGCATAGTTGCGCAGGTACAGCGCGTCATAGCGATCGCCCGGCGAGCGCAACTGCACGACCAGCGTTTCGTTGTGGGACTGTTTGACGGTCACCACACCTTGCTGGCGCACCGCTTCGGGAAGACGCGGCTCTGCCTGGGCGACACGGTTCTGTACCTTGACCTGGGCGTCGTCGGGATCGGTGCCAGGACGGAAGGTGACGGTCAGCACCAACACGCCATCACTACCGGCCACGGACTTCATGTAGAGCATGTTTTCCACGCCGGTGATGGATGCCTCCAGTGGTGCGGCTACCGTGTCGGCGATTTCGCGCGGATTTGCGCCAGGATACGTGGCGCGAACCTGTACGCTGGGTGGCACGACTTCCGGGTACTCGCTGACGGGCAAGAGCGGGATCGCGATCAACCCAACCACGAAAATGATGATGGACAGCACGGCCGCAAAAATCGGCCTGTCCACGAAAAAGCGGGCAAAGTTCATGATGGCTGGCTCTCCGCGCTCATTCGCTCGCCTGGATTTGTCGGCCTGCAGGCGCCATTTCGATGTCCTGGGCCGTCACTGGCATGCCGACAGAAACCTTCTGGATGCCGTTGACGATCACGCGGTCGCCGGGATTTAGACCTTCCTCGACGATGCGCAGGCCTTCGGCCTTGCGTCCCAGCGTGATGTCGCGGCGCTGGGCGGTGTTGTTCTCATCGATCACATACACGTACTTGCGGCTCTGGTCGGTCAGGATGGCCTTGTCGTCGATCAGCATGGCCTCGAAACTGCCGCTACCCGGCAGGCGCACTCGGGCATAGAGGCCCGGCGTAAGCAGGCCGTCGGGGTTGACCAGGGTGGCGCGTGCGCGGATGGTGCCGGTGGCCGCATCGACACGGTTGTCCACGAAGTCCACGTTTCCGGCGTGTGGATAGCCGTTCTCGCCGACCAGGCCCACCTGCACCGGGATACTTTCGCTGCGCTGGTCGGGGCGCTCTCCGTTGCGAGCCATGTGGGCGTAGCGCAGATAGGTACGCTCGTCGCTATCAAAATGCACGTGCACCGGGTTCAGCGAGACTACGGTGGTCAGGATGCTGGCCTGGCCGTCAGCACTCACCAAGTTGCCTGCCGTGACCAGTGCACGTCCGGCGCGGCCTGTGATGGGCGAACGTACCTGGGTGAACGACAGATCCAACTTGGCGGTCTCGACTGCGGCTTGGGCGAACTGCACGTTGGCTTGGGCCTGATCGGCGGCGGCGTGGCGCTGCTCCAACTCCTCGGTGGAGGCTGCTTGCAACGAAGCCAGCTTTTGAGCACGGGCCGCTTCGCTACGTGCCAGTGCGGCCTGCGTGCGGGCGCGGGCCAAGTCTGCTTCCGCGCGAGCCAGAGCAGCACGGTAACTGCGAGCGTCAATCTCGAACAGCACGTCGCCACGTTTGACGATCTGGCCCTCTTCGTAATTGACCCTGTCGATGTAGCCACTCACACGTGGCCGCAGCGCAACGCTTTCCACCGCCTCGACGCGGCCATTGAACTCATCCCATAGGACGATCTTGCGCACCGACACAGGTGCCACGCTGACCGTGGGTGGAGGGGCGGCGACCGCGTCGGCGGCGTCGCTATTGCAGCCAGCCAGGGACAGCGCCAGCAAGCTCGCCGCAGCTAACGGCAAGGCGCGGCGCCAGGAAGGCAGGACCGCAAGGTAAGGCAATGTGCTCATTGTTTTCAGTCTCGAAGGGATGGCGAAACCCGGTTGATAAAATTTGACATACGTGACGTATGCCATTTATCATCCACTCATACGCAACGTATGTCAATCATTTACATACACTTCGTATGTGAAAAATCGGAGGACGACCTAATGGCACAAAAGCGTGCAGAGATGATTGAGGAAACGCGGGCCAAGCTCATCAGTGCCGCCCGCGCTGCGTTCGCAACCGTGGGGTATGCGGACAGTTCAATGGATGAGCTGACGGCCCAAGCCGGACTGACGCGCGGAGCGCTCTATCACCACTTCGGTGGAAAGAAAGGGCTGCTGGAGGCGGTCATCGCCCAGATTGATGCAGAGATATCTGGCCGACTGGCCGTCATCGTCGAGGAGGCGGAGTCCACCTGGGACGGCTTCGTTCAGGAGTGCATTGGCTACATCAAGATGGCCGTCGAGCCCGAAGTCCAGCGGATCGTCCTGCTGGACGGGCCAGCGGTTCTGGGCGATCCCTCCCCGTGGCCCAGCCAGAACGTGTGCATCGTGAATATGCGCCGCAGCCTCCAGAAGTTGATCGAGGAGGCAGTCATACGCCCCGTCGATTCCCTGGCGACGGCCCGCCTGATAAGCGGGGCGCTGCTGGGCGCATCGCTGTGGATCGCCAGCGCAGACGACCCACGCGCCGCTTTCGAAAAAGCCGTGCAGGGATTTCTTGTACTGGTGGCGGGCTTGCGGCGGGACACCTCTCCCGCGCAGTCGTAACAACCCAAAGGTGCCGACCGGCAGGCCGGACTCTTTGACCCAGACCATTCACCTATTTGGATTTTGACCATGAACCCTTTCAAAAATCAGGCTTGGGAGGACGCGAAAGCGCATCATCGCGCTGTTTTTCTGCGCTGCGTGGATGCCGAAGATGGCAGCGCCGAACAATCCCGCCTCGATGCGGAAGGCCGGGCCGCGAAGGGCGAGGCTGACCGCTTGGAGCAGGCCGCGCGAACGGCTTGGTTGCGGGCGAAGCGGCAGTCCGTGGAAATCCACCTCAACGATGACACGCGCGAAACCCGGCATTGCTTTACCGAGCAGCCGTTGCGAATCCACGCTGGTTTCACGCATGAGGATGCGGCCGCTGGCTGGCGTCAAGTCCTGTCCTTTTCTGCCAGTCCGACCCCTGACGCCGACACCTTGGCCCGGATCGAGCGGGCGAAATCGGATGCCGTCTCGCAACTGGAGTCCTATTGGGCCGAGCTGGCCGACGCCACCGATATTCAGCGCGTGATCTACCAGGGCGTGCATTACACCTGGAATGTGCTTGGCGAGGGAATCGGCTTCGGCGGGCAGGCATTCCGTGTTGAGTGGCTGACCGCTGATCGAGAGCCGACCGAGTGCAATTTGTTCGCGCAGGGCCGCATCCCGGTTTGGATGCGTGACAAGCTACCCGACAACGCCCGTACCATTGAAGACTTGGGCTACCGGATTAACCCGTTTCCGGCTGTGGATGACAGCTTGGATGACGACCCGCCGTATTAACCCCTGGGCGTCTCCCCTGCGGGGCCGGGCTTTCGTGCTGCGCATCGAGCCGCCTGCGGCGTCTCGCCCCTTCGGGCGTCAATCCCTGACGCCTCCGCGCCGTGCCGGCGCTGCGCGCTCCGCTTGCCCGGCCTGAAGGCCGCATCGAGGAACTTTCGCGCGCGAAAGTTCAGGCTGTGGATCTGATCCGTGGTGTGCCGGCGCTGGTGCGCTGAATCCGCTACGCGCGGGGCCGCACCCCACCACTACCTCGCGCCTTTATTCGTCGTCATGGTGCCCTCCGGCCGGGCTTCTCCGGTCAAGGGCCGGGCTGCGCCCTGAAATCCTCACCCGTTCGGTGCTCGCCCTTCGGGCTGCGCTCCGCGTGCGGCCTCCGGTTTCTCCCTTGACCGCGCCCGTCCTGCGTGCCCCTGGACGCCGAGGCGACGAGGTAGATGGTGGGATGCAAAAGCCGGCCCCGCGCTCCGCTGGCCATGTGGGTAATCGACGGGGAGCAGGGGAGCTTGTGCCCCTGCGGGGCAAGAGCAACTGCAACACCTTGGGGGCCTGTTCCGGCCCCCAAACCCCGCCCCGAGGCTCCAAGGTAGCTTGCCTGAACCCCGAAGAAACACAAGCCGGGAACCCGCGAAAAATCAGGCTTTTTTCTCTCACAAACTATTGACGGTCAATAGTTTTATGGTACAATATGACTCATGGTGTAGGAACAAAGAACGGTTCTGCACCAGGCAGCAAAGACCACCATCAACCGAGCAAAAAAGGAGCTTCGATCATGGCCAGCATCAACACTTTCACCATCGTGGGCAACGTGACCAAGGACGTGGAATTGCGCTACACGCCCAGCGGCACGCCTTCCGTGACCTTCACTGTCGCCGTGGATAACGTCTATTTCGACCGCGACGGCAAGAAGCACGAAGAAACCGACTTCATCCCGGTGACGACCTACGGCAAGCAAGCCGAGAACGACGCCAAGTTTCTGAAGAAGGGTTCCACCGTGGCGGTGATGGGCCGGATTCGTAGCTGGTACAAGCAGGCCGAACGCAAGGGCGGTTTCAACTTCGAGGCCGAGCGCGTGCAGTACCTGGGCCGTCCCAGCGGCAACCGTGCAGGCGGTGACGCTGGCCAGCAGCAGCAAGGCCCCGGCAACGCCGAGCACGACGACTGGATGCGCGACTACGACAGCACCGAGCAAGCCGGTCAAGGCCGCCGCTAATCATGGCCAGCAGCTTTACCCGTGATGAGCTTTTCGATCTGGAATATGCAGTGAAAAACCTCATCGACGACAAAAAAGACTACTGCCCGAACGAAGAAGGCACCGCCGAGGCGGTGGCCCGCTTGGAAGACCTCCAAGCCAAGATTCAAGGGATGTTGCGCGAATCCGCGCCGCAGACCTGAACAACCGACAGGCCCGGCGAGCAGGCCGGGCTTATCGGCCCTTTGATCCCTAGACCATCATCAACTCACTGGAGAAATGACCATGCAACTCGCAAGCCGCTTCCGCAATGCTTCCGGTATCCGCGCCGACATGCCCCTGTCGGATGACCAAATCCGCGCCGTGGCCCCCTCGATTTTTGCCGAGGCCGCCCACGAAAGCCGCTCCGCGCGTTACACCTATATCCCGACCATTGACGTTCTGAACGGCCTGCGCAAAGAGGGTTTCCAGCCCTTCATGGTTTGCCAGACCCGCGTGCGCAACGAGGAAAAGCGCGAGCACACCAAGCACATGATCCGCCTGCGCCACGCCGACCAGATCGCCGGCCGCGAGGCGAATGAAATCATCCTGCTGAACAGCCACGACGGCACCAGCAGCTACCAGATGCTGGCCGGCATGTTCCGCTTTGTGTGCTCTAACGGCATGGTATGCGGCGAGACAACCAGCGACATCCGCGTGCGCCATAACGGCGACGTGGTGGGCGATGTGATCGAAGGCGCTTTCAAGGTGCTGGACAGCTTCGAGGAAGCCACCGCCCAGCGCGAGGCCATGCAGGTGCTCACGCTCAACCAGGGCGAGCAGGCCGCCTTTGCCCGCGCTGCACTGGCCCTGAAGTACGACGACCAGGACAGCGGGGCTGTGCCCGTGACTGAATCCCAAATCCTGGCCCCGCGCCGCTTCGAGGACCGCCGCGACGACATGTGGACGACCTTCAACCGCGTGCAGGAAAACATGATGAAGGGCGGACTGCGCGGCCGCAACCGCAGCGGCCGCACCACCACGACGCGCCCGGTCAACGGCATCGACCAGAGCGTTAAGCTGAACCGCGCCTTGTGGGTGCTGGCCGAGGAAATGCGCCGCCTGAAGGGCTAACCCGAGCCGCCCGGCCACGCTGGACGCGCGGCCGGGCCTCCCTCCCACCACTACACGAAGGACGACACCATGAGCAGCCACCACGAATGGGCCGAGGAAGTCACCGCCCAGCACGACGCGCAAAAGCCCTATGCACCCGAGAACGGCCAGCCCTTGCGGTTCAAAGCCGGCGATCCAGTGATTTACACGAACCCGGCAGGCATTGAGTTTCCCTTGCGTGTCACCGGCTTCTATCAGCGCCCGGCTTCGCCGTGCGGCCAGTACGCGAACGGCGCGCGCTATCTGCTGGACTGGGATTGCCCGTGGTTCCCGGTTCCCGAATCCCGCTTGCGCCTGGATGAATCCCGCGCCGTGCCCGAGCTGGAGGCCGCCGCCTAAATCGGAGCGCCGGCCGCTGGCCGGCGCTGCACCCGGCTGACGCGCACCAGGGCGAGCAGGCCCGCGCGTCAGCCTCACCCTCGACCATCCAACCCAAGGACATGACCATGAGCAAGACCGCTACCGACACTGCCACCAACGAACTGATCCGCCACGCTATCGCCGCATGGGGCTACTTGGTGCGCTGGGGTTCCCGCCTGACCCTGGCCGAGTTCGCGGCCGCGATCCGCCGCCACTCGTCCCATGCGCGCGCCGAGGCCCTGGCCGCCGCGCTCGAATCGGCCACCGGCTTTGTGGCCCGCGACTGGCGCGGCTTCCGTGCCAACTGGCAATGCTGATGACCACCGCCCGCCTGCGCGGGCGGGCGCTCTTGGGGCTGCGCCCCGCCGCGCGGCATCCTGCTGGGCTTGGCCGGCACGGCTACGCCGTCCCGGTATGGCCCTTTTCCGGGTGCGCGCCGTGGGCGTGAGAGCTGGCCAGGGCTTCGGTTCCCGGAAGCCGAAACGTGGGCTTTGCCCGGCGTGTGCAAAGCACGGTTTGACGCAATGGCGGGCCACGGCTGCGGGGATGCTCCGCTGGTGCCAGTATTGCCAGCACAGCGAAGGGCAGGGCGTCTATGACCTGTTGCACCAGGATTCCCGCCGTCGTTAGGGCGTCTCCCCTGCGGGGCCGGGCTTTCGTGCTGCGCATCGAGCCGCCTGCGGCGTCTCGCCCCTTCGGGCGTCAATCCCTGACGCCTCCGCGCCTTACCGGCGCTGCGCGCTCCGCTTGCCCGGCCTGAAGGCCGCATCGAGGAACTTTCGCGCGCGAAAGTTCGGGCTGTGGATCTGATCCGTGGTGTGCCGGCGCTGGTGCGCTGAATCCGCTACGCGCGGGGCCGCACCCCACCACTACCTCGCGCCTTTATTCGTCGTCATGGTGCCCTCCGGCCGGGCTTCTCCGGTCAAGGGCCGGGCTGCGCCCTGAAATCCTCACCCGTTCGGTGCTCGCCCTTCGGGCTGCGCTCCGCGTGCGGCCTCCGGTTTCTCCCTTGACCGCGCCCGTCCTGCGTGCTCCTGGACGCCGAGGCGACGAGGTAGATGGTGGGATGCAAAAGCCGGCCCCGCGCTCCGCTGGCCATGTGGGTGATCGACGGGGAGCAGGGGAGCTTGTGCCCCTGCGGGGCAAGAGCAACTGCAACACCTTGGGGGCCTGTTCCGGCCCCCAAACCCCGCCCCGAGGCTCCAAGGTAGCTTGCCTGAACCCCGAAGAAACACAAGCCCGGAACCCGCGAAAAATCAGGCTTTTTTCTCTCACAAACTATTGACGGTCAATAGTTTGACGGGTAGAATGTAGGCATTGCTTCAGTGATGAGGCGATGCCCCGGCAGGGGTGACGGTGAGCAGACCAGACCCCAGCCGCTTAGACCATCTTCAACCCTTCCGCATAAGGAAAACGACCATGCAAACGCTGACCGCCACCTATTCCCCCGAAGACAACAAGCTGCGCCTTTATCCGTCCTCACGACTGGACAGCGCGACTTATGAGCGCGTGAAGGCGGCCGGCTTCAAGTGGGCACCCCGTCAAGAGCTTTTCGTGGCCCCCATGTGGACGCCGGCCCGCGAAGACCTCCTGATGGAGCTGTGCGGCGAGATTGGCGACGAGGACACGGGCCTAGTTGAGCGCGCCGAGGAGCGCGCCGACCGCTTCGAGGACTACAGCGACAAGCGCGCCCATGACGCCAGCGCAGCGCGCAACGCCGTGCAGGCCATCGGGCAGCGGTTCGAGTTCGGGCAACCCATCCTTGTGGGCCATCACAGCGAACGCAAGGCCCGCAAGGACGCCGAGCGCATGGAAAACGGGATGCGCCGTGCCGTGCAGATGTGGGAAACCTCCGAATACTGGAAGCAGCGCGCAGCCGGTGCCCTGCGTCATGCGAAATACAAGGAGCTGCCCGCCGTCCGTCATCGCCGCATCAAGGGGCTGGAGGCCGACAAGCGCAAGCAGGAGCGCAGCAAGCAAGAGGCCGAAATGTGGCTGAAGCTGTGGCTTGAATGCGAGGCCGAGCGAGACGCCGAGCTGCAAAAGGCCGTGGCCCTGCGCATCGCTGGCATGTGCTGGCTGCACTTGCCGCGCAAGGAAGGCGACCGCGAAGACTGGAGCCACACCCCGACCGCTTACGACGCCTTGAACGGCTCGCATCCGAACCTCTACGCGCCGCGCACCCTGGCCGAAGTGATCGAGGCCGCCAAGAAGACCTACCCGGCCACGGTTGCCCACTGTGACCGCTGGATTGCCCACTATGAAAACCGGATTGCCTACGAGCGCGCCATGCTGGACGAGCAAGGCGGCCTGAAGGCCGAGGGCTTCGACATCCAGCCGGGCGGCCGCGTCCTGGTTGATGGTGAATGGCTGGTGGTGATGCGCGTCAACAAGAAGGGCGGCCAGATCAACAGCGTGACCACGAACGCCCGTTATGTGCGCGTGCGCGGCATTGAGGAAATCAAGGACTACCGCGCGCCGACCGAGGAAGACGCCGCCAAGGTCAAGAAGGCCGCCAAGCTGCCGCCGCTGGTGAATTTCCCCGGTGAAGGCTTCATCGAAATGACCGCCGAGGAATATAAGCGCAAGCCCGCCGACTACAAGGGCACCCGCACCGCGCAAGCCACGGCCGAGCATGGCGCGTACCGCTACCGCACCGCCTTTTTGGCCAATAGCGGCTATCGGATCGTGCAGGTTTACATCACCGACGCCAAGCGCGTGGACAAGCCCGCGCCCGAGGCCGCCGAGCCGGTGAAATTCGAGCGCGAACCCGTGGCCCCGGCCCCGGTGACGGCCGAGCAGGCCCCGGCCAGCACCGAGAGCGCCGACAACCGCGCCGCGATGGCCGAGGACTTCCAAGCCATGCGCGACCAGCTCAAGGCTGGCGTGCAGGTTGTGAGCGTCCCGCAACTTTTCCCGACCCCGGCCGATCTGGCCGCGCGCATGGTTGAGCTGGCCGACATCGAACCGGGAATGCGCGTGCTGGAGCCGAGCGCCGGCACCGGCCGGATTCTGGAGCAGTTGCCCGAGGGCTGCGAAGTGGTGGCCGTGGAGATTAACGCGGCCTTGGGCGGCCGCCTCGATGCAGACCGCCGCGCCGTGGTGATCGGTGACTTCCTGCAATGCACGCCCGAAACCCTGTGGGGATCGTTCGACCGCATTCTGATGAATCCACCCTTTGCCAACGCCGACGACATCAAGCACATCCGCCACGCGCTGCGCTTCCTGAAGCCGGGCGGCAAGCTGGTAGCGATCTGCGCCAACGGCCCCCGCCAGAATGACCAGCTCCGCCCGCTGGTGGAGCAGCACGGCGGCGAATGGGAGAGCCTGCCCCCCGATACCTTCGCGGAATCCGGCACCGCCGTAAATACCGCCCTTTTCACCCTGACCGCCTAACCCACCAACGCACGCGCCCCGGCTTCGCCGGGGCCTCTCAAGGAGTACGAGCCATGCAACCGAAATTCATGCCTTGGGTTGACCTGCTGCCGGAAGTGGGCGACCCGATCCGCAACGAGCGCAACAAGCTGGCCGCCAAGCTGGCCAGCGCCGAGGAACTGGAAAAACAAGCGGCCGCGCTGCGCGCGGGAGTCCGTGAGGGCCGCGCCGCCCTGCTGGATCGAATCATGAAGCAATGGACACTGCACGACATCGAGCAGGCCGCGACCGCAGCCGCCGACCGTGGCCAGCCGTTCCCGCCCGGCTTCGTGAAAGACGGCGAGCTGCGCGAGGCGCTGCGCGCCCTCGATGGTGCCCCGTCCCCGCTGGAGGTGCTGCAAGCCTTCCACGCTGGCCGCGTGATCCGGCAGCACAACCTTTTCAGCACCGCGACCGAGGAAGAACAGCGCGCCACGCTGCACCGGGTTTTTGACTGGTGGAATTACGGCGCTGTCCCGCTGCTGACCCGCTTGGAAGGCTAGGGGAGGGCGGCCGATGTCTATACAGGAGCAGGCCGCCGCACTGGTGGCCGCCGTCGATCCGGCCGCTGTCGCGGCCCTGATCGCGGAATTCCCCGAGGCCGAGAAGGTGGGCATCCGCGCCAACTGGCAAAGCCTCGATCCCCATCTAGGGCACCGCGTCCCGAAGGCCACGGCCGACCGGGCCGAGTACCTGGCCCGGAAAATCGAGCAGTACGAGGCCGAGCTACAGCGCGACATCGCCACATATACGCGCTACCGCGAGCAGGGCCTAGCGGCCCTGTCCGCTTACGACGTGTGCATTTCCAGCGGTAACAACCCGCTGGGCGCGCTGCGCACGGCGCTGCGCCTGAAGGACGCCCACATTTCCTATGACCTGTCCATTCTGGTCAAGCTGACGCTTGAGCTGGAGGACGTGAAAACCGAGCTGGCCGAGGCGGAACCCCCGCAACTGGCCCTTTTTTGAAACGCGCGGCCGCCCGGTGGCGGCCGCAACTGGAGCACCTACTATGCCCCGCGCCCATGTCCCGACCATTGACGAAGTTTTAGCCGATCCCGCCGCCTCCCACTGGATGAAAAACGCGCTGCGCTCCGCGCTGACCCGTGACCCGGTGGACGTGGCCAACGATGCCGCCTTCCTGTGCGCCCTGCTGGACAAGCGAGCCGATGCTGCTATGGAGGCGGGCAGGGCGGCCGTAGCCGCGACCGCTCCCCAGGTGGAGCGGTAGGCCGGCGACAAGCCCGGCTGCGCCGGGCTGGAAGGGCAGGGCTTTGCCCTGCTGGCTGGGCCGGCAAGCCTGCGCGCTGCGCGCACCGTCCTGCCGGCGTCCTTCCTTGTGTCGCTGCTGCTGGCTGGGTGGATCTTCTCCTTCCCCGTGTTCCTCTCTCTCCCTGGCTTCCTCTAACCCCTGAAAACCTGCCGGGCGAATCGCCCCGCGTTGCGGGCCGACCGGGCTGCTCCAGGTTCGCGCATTCGCGCTCATCCCCGCGTTGCGGGGACTGCTGCGCAGCCTTGCACATCCCTTTCGCTTGCGCCCTCCGGGCGCTGGCCTGTCGGCCTGAAGTGAGCTTTCGCGCGCGAAAGCTAGACAACTGCACAAAGGCGTCCGTGGTGTGCAGAGGGTGGGGGTTGCCTGTCACTTCCAAGGGTATCAGTTCGTTCTCGCCGTCAAGGGCTGCGCGCCCTGGCGGGCGCTTGCGGCCGCTGGCCGTTTCACCCTTGACCGCTGCGCTGCGAACCGATCCAGAGGAAGTAGGCAATCCCGCCCACTTCCTGGAGTCCATGACATGACTGCTTCGCACATCGACCTTTTCACCATTGACGACAACGGCCAGTTTCAACTGGCCAGCGCCGGCCAAGTCATCGAGGCCGCCTTGGCCATCCTTGACGAAAAGGTGATGCGCAACGGCCTGATTTCCGCGCCGGCTGACGCCAGCGCCTTCTTCTCGCTGCGCCTTGGGAGCTTGGAGCATGAAGTGTTCGCGGCCATCTTCCTGGACGCACAGAACCGCGTCATCGAGTACATCGAGCTGTTCCGGGGCACGCTGACGCAGACCAGCGTGTACCCGCGCGAGGTGGTGAAGACCTCGCTGCGCCTGAACGCCGCCGCCGTCATCTTCGCGCACAACCACCCCTCCGGGGTGCCCGAGCCGTCACGCGCCGATGAGAACCTGACCAAAGTGCTGAAGGATGCGCTCGCCCTGGTGGACGTGCGCGTGCTGGATCACGTCGTCGTCGCCGGCGGGGCGTCCGTGTCCTTCGCTCAACGCGGCCTGCTGTAGCCGCTGCCAGCCGGGTGAAAAACCCGGCAAACGCCCCTCCGGGGCGTTTTGCCCGGTAGTTTTAACGACCGTTTTTCCTGCCGGAAAAAGCGGCATTAAAACGTACCTTTTAATTACCGTCGAATCCGGTAAAATTCGCCCTTTCTGGACAAATAACTACCGTGAGGCCCTTATGAGCGAGCATCGCCCGATCTACGGCGCGAATACAGCCGTTTTGAGCGACTTTCCCGAGCCGGTGAGGGCAACCCTTCACCTGATCGAAAAAAACCCGTCTAACGAGGCCGCGCTGATCCTGCTCCAGTGCGCCGCTTCAGCCGCGCACCCGGACTACCTTTTCAGTCTGGCCATGCTCAGTGCTCTCCCCATCGAGTACAAGGAGGCCGCACTGGAGCTGATCGAGCACAGCCTGACCATCGGTTTCACCGTGGACGAGCAAAGCGCATTGCTGCGCTTTGTGGAGCCATTGATGGCCACCGCGCTGCGCGCTCCGCGCGCCCGCTGACGCGCTGCCCCATCATGGCGCTCGACATCTTCGCGCTGCTGACTTCGGACGGCGACCACGCCCAAGCCGACCACATGTTCACCGGCAAAGCCGGCGACATGGTGGCCGTGGCCGACGTGCTCGATGCCGTGCATTGCGCGAATCGCCGGCTGCGCGCCGTGCCGGCGCTGGCCAGTCGATTCCGCAATGGCGCTACCTATCCCATTCCCTGCGTGCGACTGACCAAAGCCGAGTGCCGCGTCCTGGTGGACGCGATCACCGACTTTGGCCAATCCATGCCCAAGACCACCAAAGCCCGCAAACTCGCTGACCTGCTGGCCAGCTCCGTTTGCGTCTACTGATCGGAGCCCTTCATGGATGACAAAACCGCCGACCGAGTGATGTCCGCATCCCTCGACTATTTCAGCCGCAACACCTTCTTTGCGCTCCTGGTGCTTGTCGCCGGCTGGGGCCTTGGCTGGCTGCTAGGCTTCGCTCTCGCTCGCAGCATCCAGTCCAAGACCGGCGCGGCATTCTGCCGCCGCCTGTGCCCGATTGTGGGCGTCCTGGCCGCTTTCCCTCTCGCGTACAAACTCATGTTCTCCGCGTGAATCGGCCGTGCCTCGTTACTTCGCTTACTTGCGAGTCTCCCGCGACTCGCAAGACGTGGCGAACCAGCGGCTTGGCCTGCTGGATTTCGCCAACTCGCGCGGCTACGCCCCGCTCGTTGTCGTTGAAGAAACGGCAAGTCGCTCTGTTCCCTGGCGGGAACGCGCGCTGGGCTCGCTCCTAACGGAGCAGGCCCAGCGTGGTGACTTGCTTTTAACTTCCGAATTCACCCGCTTGGGCGGGTCGCCCGGACAAGTCTTTTCGATTCTGGAGACTGCCGCCGAGCGCGGCGTCACCATCATCATCACGAAGAACGGCACCGTCATGGACGGTAGCCTGAATGCTCAAATTCAGGCCGCCGCTTTCGCTATGGCCTCCATGATCGAGGTGGAATTCACCCGTGCGCGCACCCGTGAAGGCTTGCAGCGTGCTCGCCTTGAGGGCCGCATCGGCGGCCGGCGCAAAGGCAGCACCGGCCGCCTCAAGCTCGACCCTCAACGCGATAAAGTAGGGGAGCTGCACGCCCTCGGTTTGACGACGCCGAAGCTCGCCAAATACTTTGGCGTTACCGAGAAAACCATGCGCAAGTTCCTTGCGCGGCACTTTCCCAAAAAAGCGCCGGATTGACACGGCTGGCCCTTCGGCCCAACCGTGCCAATCCGGTTTTCCCGCTCCGCTTCCTTGCCGGTCTTTCGTTCCAGCTTCGCCTGAACTCAGGCCGGCAACCTCTCCGCTTGCACTGGCTCGATGGTGGCCAGCCTTCGGCCGACCACCATCCTTGCCGTATGCCTTTCTCGCGGCTTTTGATCTGGATCGCCGCGAAAGACGCAGGCCACGCAATGCGCGGCCTGGCTCGCAGTTGGTGATCGCCTATTCGCTATCGCTTCTAGGCTTTCCACTTCTCGCCCCGTAGGCTGCTACCGTTGCCATTCTGCTTCGTGTCGCCGGGCCGTCGCGGTTCCCGCTGCCGCCATTCGGCGGCCGTCCCGGCCCGTCCGCTCCGCTGCCGGTTTTGTACAACTTTCGCACGCGAAAGTCGGGGAGGCGCAATACGGCTTCCCTTGCTTCGCAGCGGTTCGCCTTGCGCCTTCTCCCGCTTTCCGTCCTGCTGTTTCGTTCCGCGCTTGTGCCGCGTCACGCAGGGCCGGAAAGTGCGAAAGGCGAGGGCGACTTCCTTCGTCCGTCGCCTTCGCCTTTCCTTGTCACGCAACCGCGCCCGTTCCGTGGCGTGTGTCGGTTGCCTTGAATTCTGAATGGCAGCACTACAGCGTGCCCCATTCCCTTTCGTGATCGTCAGTTGAAATGCGCTCCAGGATGCCGGCGCATCCTTCCGCGTTGTTGGCGTAGAACCCCACGTCGATGCCGTAGGGGTTCGTGAGCCAAATTTCCGCACCGTCCGCGTTAATCGCCCAGCCGTCAATTTCCGCGCGTCCGTGGGTCTTCAGGTGCTGGTATAGCTCCTGGCTCCCGATGCTTTGCTCCATCGTCTTCACCGTCCGTTGTTGGGCGAATCGTCCCGCTTTGCGGGCCGACCGGGCTGCTCCAGGTTCGCGCATTCGCGCTCATCCCCGCGTTGCGGGGACTGCTGCGCAGCCTTGCACATCCCTTTCGCTTGCGCCCTCCGGGCGCTAGACCGTGCCACTATCAACCGCCGCGTTTCCCACAAGCTCCACAGGCCCTCGCGCTGATCCGCTTTCCCACAAGAGGTTTCTTGTGGAAAAGCGGGCGCGACCGTTGCCTCTTGCGATATTGAGGTATCGCGGGCAACGGCTACGGGGCCTGTGGATTTGTGGAAAACGCTCGTCCGCTGCTTGCAGCCTTCTGCCCCTAGGTGAGTCAAAAACCAACCCCACCCGTTTCGTCTCCCCGTGAGGGGAGCCGACCAAAGGCGCGCCTCTGGACTCCGGGCCGTCTCTCCTGCAACCGCCGCGTTTCCCACAAGCCCCACAGGCCCTCGCGCTTTTCCGGTTTTCCACAAGAAGTCTCTTGTGGAAAACCGGGCGCGACCCTCTCCCTTTGGGATATTTGGGTATCCCCGGTCGAGGGCACCGGGGCCTGTGGATTTGTGGAAAACGCTCACTGGCTGGCCTCGGCCGTCGCTGCTACTTCAGGCGCAGTCTGAACAGGCTTCACCGGCTCTGCCGGTTTCGCTGCATCGACTACCAGAAGGGCCTTGATCTTTGGCATCGCTTCGCGCCAAAGATCAGATGGAACCGCATCAAGCCGTTCCGTCTTGATGAGTTCCATCACTGCCTTCTGGTTGCGCTCGCGTTCCTTGCGCTGCTGCTCTCGCTGTCGTTCCTCCAGCTTCCGCAGCTTCTCGCGTTGTGCTGCGATTTCTTCATCCAGCGTCTTGGCCTTGCGGCCTGACTTCGGATTCGTCGTTTCACTACTCATGGCTCTTACCTCGCGTTGTGGGTTCTAGTGGAAAACCTGCCTGATCTGGCGGGACGTGCTGCGTCCCTGATCGGCTGCATTTTACCAAATGCGCGGTTTTCTTCCACTAGGGCCTGGGGGAGAGAACGGCACCGTTCTTCCAGCTCGCAGGGCAAGCCCCGCGCCCCGGAAGAACGGTCACACACCACGCAACATGGTTGCCGGTGCTAAAAGCCGCGCTGTGGCGCGCCTTTTAGCGTGGCGACACCGAAAAGACAACGCGGCGACACCGAAAATGCTATAATGGCCTAAACCCT